>DJKX01000047.1:48440-83209 GCA_002436185.1 Fidelibacterota bacterium UBA6531 | reverse complement strand
GTTTAAGCTATCAAATACACGGAAAACATCAACGCCCTCTTTAGCTGCTTGTTCGGTGAAATAGCGGACCACATTATCAGGATAATTTTTATAACCAACACCATTACTCGCACGCAGCAGCATTTGCAGCATGACATTGGGTACAGCATCACGAATTTGGTTAAGTCTTTGCCAGGGGCATTCTTTTAAAAAACGCATTGCCACATCGAAAGTCGCTCCCCCCCAACATTCAAGCGAGAATAGATTTGACAAATTTTCAGCCATATATGGCGCGATTGAGATTAAATCTTTACTGCGCATACGGGTGGCGAATAAAGATTGATGTGCATCACGCATGGTTGTATCGGTAATCAAAACCTGTTTCTGACCGAGAATCCATTTGGAAACAGCTTCTGCCCCCTCGGATTGTAACAAGTTTTTACTGCCTTCTGGCAGAGCACCGCCTTTTATAGGCGGGACCTTAATCGCAGGCGGATTGTTGGGAACCGGACGACCCGCAACTTCATCATTGCCATTTACAATAACTCCGCCCATAAAGTTAAGTAATTTGGTTGCACGGTCTTTACGTTCAGGAAAATCGAATAATTCTTCAGTCTTATCAATGAACCGTGTGGTGTAATTTCCTTCGACAAAGTCTTTGTGGTTGATCAGTTTTTCTAAAAATTGCAGATTAGTCGACACCCCACGAATACGAAATTCACGCAATGCCCGATCCATTCGCTTGACCGTTTCACCCGGTGTTGTTCCCCAGGCTGTAACTTTTTCAAGCATACTGTCATAAAATGGTGTAATCACCGCTCCTGAAAAAGCTGTACCACCATCTAAACGCACGCCAAAACCGGTTGCACCGCGATAGGCTGTAATACGGCCATAATCAGGCACAAAATTCTCAAGTGGATCTTCTGTTGTCAGGCGACATTGCAATGCATGGCCATTGAGTTTAATGTCTTCTTGCAATGGAACACCTGTTTCTTTCACTTGTCCGATATGACCACCAGCGGCAATGCGAATTTGTGCTTTTACAATATCAATCCCTGTTACTTCTTCAGTTACAGTATGTTCAACCTGAACGCGTGGATTAACCTCAATAAAGTAGAACTTGCCATCATCTACATCCCATAAAAATTCAACTGTACCAGCATTTTGATAGCCCGCACTTTGCGTTAAAGTCAGCGCACTATTACAAATGGCATTGCGTTCATCATCAGACAAATAAGGAGCTGGCGCACGTTCCACCACTTTTTGATTGCGTCTTTGCATTGAACATTCACGCTCATATAAATGGACAACATTACCATGTAGGTCAGCTAATATTTGCACTTCAATATGGCGTGCGCGACGAATAAGTTTTTCAAAATAAACCTCGTCATTACCAAATGCAGCTTTAGATTCGCGTTTTCCAGATTCCACTTGTGCCAATAACTCATCTTCATTTTCGATGGCGCGCATACCTCGTCCGCCGCCGCCCCAGCTGGCTTTAAGCATAATCGGATAGCCAATGTCAGCAGCAAATTTTTTGATTTCATCTTCATCCTCAGGCAAAGGTTTCGATGCAGGAACAGTAGGCACACCAGCGGCATCAGCCACATTACGGGCAGACACTTTATTACCAAACTTTTCCATTATATCAGCTGAAGGGCCAATAAAAGTAATTCCAGCTTCTACACAGGCACGCACAAAATCAGGGTTTTCGGACAAAAATCCATAGCCCGGATGAATAGCATCAACATTAGCATCTTTTGCTATGCGGATAATATCTTCAATATCTAAATAAGCCTGTACGGGACGTCTACCTTTACCAACTAAATAACTTTCATCGGCTTTAAAACGGTGCAGTGCAAAGCGATCTTCATGTGAATAAATAGCAACTGTCTTAATACCCAATTCCGTAGCAGCGCGACAAATACGAATAGCAATTTCACTACGATTGGCAACAAATAATTTTGTAAAAGACTTGATAGACATATATTTCCTACACATATATTTTAAAACAAAGCAATGAAACATGGAAAATATATTTCATATTAAAATCTTTGTAATATATTTAACTTTTACATGATTTTAAATAAAGGATATTTATAAAAATTATGCTCCCAGCGGAATATCAGGTTTTTCAAGAACGCTTGGCTGCGGAAATGCCACAAGAGCGGATTATTGATGATCCGGTACTTTGCTTTGCCTATGCAACAGATGCTTCTGTGTATCGTATGCAACCAAAGCTGGTGGTGAAAGTTCATAATGAATCTGAGGTTCAGGCGGTGTTGCGTCTTGCGCGGCGTATGGAACTAGCGGTTTGCTTTCGGGCGGCTGGAACCAGCCTATCAGGTCAGGCGCTAACTGATTCCATTTTGATAATTGCTACGCAGGGATGGACGGGCTTTCGTGTAGAAGATTCCGCTCGTTCGATTGCGCTGCAGCCTGGTCTTACAGGTAGTCTCGCGAATGCGTATTTGAAGTCCTTTGGGCGAAAAATTGGCCCTGATCCAGCGTCGATAAATGCAGCGATGATAGGCGGCATAGCCAATAATAATGCGAGTGGTATGTGCTGCGGCATTGCTCAGAACAGTTATAACACGCTTAAAAGCATGCGAATTATTTTATCTGATGGCACGTTGATAGATAGTGGATCAGAAGAAAGCCGGAAGCGATTACGAGAAACGCATGGAACCCTTCTCGCAAACTTAGCTGACCTTGCTCAGTCTGTACAGAGAAATGCACGTTTATCCGATCGTATTCGCAAAAAATATACACTAAAAAACACGACGGGCTATAGTTTAAACGCCTTGATCGATTTTTCTGATCCAATAGATATTTTAATTCATCTTATTATTGGTTCTGAAGGAACACTCGGGTTTTTAAGTGAGATCACTTATCATACCGTTGCAGATGAGGCGCATAAGGCGACAGCGTTCATTTTGTTTCCAAACATAGCCGAAGCGTGCCGTGCGGTAACAGCTCTTAAAAAAGAGCCGGTCACTGCTGTTGAACTCATGGATGAGGCAAGCTTACGTAGTGTTGCCGGAAAACCTGGTGTTCCGATTTCTCGTGATCAAGTGCAGCAAGGTATGTGTGCATTATTAGTAGAAGTGCAATCAGAAGAAAAAGAAGATTGTGATGCACGTGTGCTGCGATGTGAGCAATGCTTAAGAGATTTTGCGTCATCTGAACCGGTAGCATTTACCCGTGATATCGACGTGGCGGCATCCTATTGGACAGTGCGCAAAGGTTTGTTTCCAAGTGTTGGTGCAGTGCGTGAAAGCGGAACGGCTGTAATAATTGAAGATGTTGCTTTTCCCATTGAGCATTTAGCTGAAGCCACACTCGATTTGCATGACTGTTTTCAAAGGCATCATTATTATGAGGCAATTATTTTTGGGCATGCGCTTGAAGGGAATCTTCATTTCGTATTTACACAAGATTTCAACATCGAGGCTGAAGTGCAACGGTATAAGGAATTCATGGAAGATGTTACCGATTTGGTAACGCAGCGTTACGATGGTTCGCTCAAAGCAGAGCATGGCACGGGACGAAATATGGCACCCTTTGTGCAAAAGGAGTGGGGAGAAGAAGCATGGCAAATCATGCATCGACTCAAGAATATTATTGACCCGAGCGGCATTCTTAATCCCGATGTGATTTTGGGAACGGATGAAGAGCTGCATCTTCGTAATCTCAAGGCGATACCGAGTACACACGAAATAATTGACACATGCATTGAGTGTGGTTTTTGTGAACCAAATTGTCCTTCACGAAACCTGAGTTTCACTCCGCGTCAGCGTATAGCCGTGTGGCGAGAAATAAGTCGATTAGAAACCGAACAAAATGATCCTGGTCGCTTGGCGGCGTTTAGAAAAAAGTATGAATACTATGGAAAAAATACCTGTGCAGCAGATGGCATGTGCATGATGGTTTGCCCTGTTGATATCAATACGGGCTCGTTTATTAAGGATTTACGCCGCCAGCAACAATCTGCTTCTGTGCGTGCGCAAAAGATGGCAACGGCTGTACAGAAACATTTCGCGATGGTTGGTGTCGCTATGCGTAACGGTCTGCGTTTGGTGCGCGTTGCTCAAAATATTTTTGGTGATAACGCTATGGCATCGTTATCGAGGATCGCTCGTAAGATAAGTGCAGGTGCTTTGCCGCAATGGTCTTCTGGAATGCCAGGCGCGGCGAAGGCTTTTCCGATTGAATCAGAAAAAATACATGATGATGAGGTTGTTTATTTTAGCGCCTGCGTGAATCAGATTATGGGCTGTTCAAAACACGATAAAGATAAGCGTTCTTTGCCAGTAGCCGTTTTAAGTCTGCTTGAAAAAGCTCAGTATCATGTACGCCTGTGTTCGGAACAATCTTCACTTTGTTGTGGAATGCCAATGGAGTCCAAAGGTTTCGTGAGTCAGGCTGATGCTATGGCAGAAAAGGTGAATGCTGTCTTGCGTGAACGTAGTGATAATGGTCGTATACCGATACTTTGTGATACGAGCCCCTGTACGCAGCGATTACGTGAGCATATTGATGAGGCGTTAACGATCTACGAACCGGTAGAGTTTATTGATCGTTTTATATTGAATCGAGTTGAGATAGAGAAAGATGACGAAGAGATCGTATTGCACGTTACCTGTAGTGCGCATAAGATGGGGCTTTCTTCAGTCTTTGAGCGCGTGGCACGGGCATGTTCAGATAACGTTACCATTCCGAAGGGCATTACTTGCTGTGGTTTTGCTGGGGATCGTGGTTTCAATGTGCCAGAATTAAATGCTTCGGCATTAGAAACCTTGTCAAAACAAATTCCTGATGGTGTTCGTCAGGCGTATTCCAATAGTAGAACTTGTGAAATTGGCTTAAGTGCGCACGCAGGTATTCCCTATCAGTCCCTGGTTTATTTAGTTGATCGTTGCACTCGATCACGTGGGCAGCAAAGCTAGTTTTATGAAGTTGTGATTACGTAATAGTGTTCGCAGCTGTCCACGAAAAGAAATTGATACATTAATGTTCGTTCCATCTCACATAGCATCCGGGTATTTAATAGGTCGCGCCATGAAACAATCATCGTGGACAACTTACCCATTTATGCCTGTATTATTATTTGCTTCTATTTTTCCAGATATTGACGGTCTTTTTTCAGGTACGGTTGCCGGACATCATTCTATTTTACACACACCCATTTTTTGGATTATTATTTTTACTGGGATGTCACTCGTTAACGTATTCCTGAAAATTGACGTTATCAAACCAATTTCATTTGGAATTTTTCTAGGTGCACAACTTCATTTATTTACAGATTGGCTTACCGCAAGGACCGTCGGTATTCAATGGCTTTATCCATTAAGTCAAAAGGATTATTATTTATTCCAAATTCAACCGGAGAAAGGACAAGTCTCCATTTGGAAGATGGTACAAAATCCCTATTTTTCATTTTATATGGAAAATAAAGTACTGTTCTGGGGAGAAATTGGAGTGATTCTAATTGCTGGTGCGTTATTAATTTATCACAACCAAATACATTCGCAAATACGAGGAACATCAGTAAAATAAAGAACCCCATGAAATACGAAGACCCAATTTGCGGAATGACCGTCACAGACGAAACAGCCGTTTCTTTTGTTGAATGGGAAGGGAAGATCTACGGTTTTTGCGCCGATTATTGCCATGATTTATTTATGAAACATCCGGAAAAATTTGTGGAAACAGAAACAGAAGAAATAAAAGAAGAATCTGCCTGTTGTTGTTCTAATAATGACCCAAAACCCGAAAATGACCCGGTATGCGGAATGGACGTTGACCCTGCAAATGCAGCAGCGAAATCAGAACATAATAGTAAACAATACTATTTCTGCTGTTCCCATTGCAAAACGAAATTTGATGCTGATCCGGAAGCCTATTTGGGAGACAAGAAACCTAAAAAGCAAGTCATTCATAAGGGAGCAAATGTAAAATATACCTGTCCCATGCATCCGGAAGTGATTGCCGATAAGTTAGAAGATTGTCCCATTTGCGGAATGGCTCTGGAACCAATGGAGGTTACGTTGGAAGATACGGAAAATCCCGAATTGATTGACATGACCAAACGGTTTTGGATCAGCACAGCACTGGCATTTCCGTTGTTGATTATCACCATGGGAGGAATGTTTACTGGTGGGTTTTTTGGTTCGTGGCAGTCATGGATCGAGTTAGCATTAGCAGCTCCTGTGGTGCTATGGGGCGGGGCACCGTTTTTTGTTCGAGGCTGGAAATCCCTACAGACTAAAAACTTGAATATGTTTACGTTGATTGCCATCGGAACGGGAGTGACATTTATCTACAGTGTGATTGCAACGCTGTTTCCGTCAATATTCCCGGAAGCTCTGAAAAATACCGAAGGAATAATTTCCGTTTATTTTGAATCAGCCGCAATCATAATTGCATTGGTTCTTATGGGGCAGGTATTGGAATTACGGGCCAGGGATAAAACAGGGAGCGCCATCAAAGCGCTTTTGGGTCTAGCTCCAAAAACAGCTCGACTTGTTCATGATGACGGCAGGGAAGAAGATGTCCCACTAGAAGAAACACAAAAAGGAAATGTATTACGTGTGCGCCCCGGGGAGAAAATACCTGTGGACGGTGTTGTGACAGACGGACAGAGTTCCGTAGATGAATCCATGGTGACAGGAGAATCCATGCCCGTAGAAAAAACGATTGGTGATTCTGTTGTGGGAGCAACCGTAAACGGAACCGGTACACTTTTAATGAAAGCAGCGAAAGTTGGCAAAGAAACTCTATTATCGCAAATTGTACAAATGGTTAATGAAGCTCAACGGAGTCGGGCACCCATTCAAAATTTAGCAGATAAAGTAGCATCGTATTTTGTTCCGGTTGTTTTAGTGGTGAGTATCGGAGCATTTATTATATGGGGGATTTGGGGACCTGAACCCCGCTTTGCCTACGCACTGGTTAATATGGTGGCCGTATTGATTATCGCCTGCCCCTGTGCTTTAGGATTGGCAACGCCCATGTCAATTATGGTTGGAACAGGAAGGGGTGCTTCAGCAGGTGTGTTGATCAAAAATGCAGATGTACTGGAATCCATGGAAAAGGTAGATACTCTTGTAGTGGATAAAACGGGAACATTGACAGAAGGGAAACCAAAAGTGGTTCGAATATTAACCGGCGATTCGGTAACCGAAAATGAATTATTAACGTTGTCTGCAAGTGTTGAAAAGGTAAGTGAACATCCCTTGGCTGAATCCATTGTGTCCGAAGCTCAAAAGAAAGAATTGTCATTAGAAACGTGTACCGATTTTAAATCCTTTACAGGAAAAGGCGTGGAAGGCACCGTCAAGGGAAAGAAAATTTCTGTGGGTAATTATTCATGGATGAAAGAGTTAAACGTTGATTTTAGCAAATTTGAAGAGAATTCCATAAAATTACAGGAGGAAGGAGCTACGGTCATGTATGTGACCGTGGATTCCAAGACTGGCGGAATCGTCGGCGTGGCTGATCCAATAAAAGACACGACATTATCTGCATTAACTGAATTGAAGAATGCTGGTTTGAATATAGTAATGCTCACGGGAGATAATGAAAAAACAGCCAATGCAGTTGCCCATAAGTTGGGAATTGAAAAAGTGGAAGCAGAGGTGCTACCGGACCAAAAACATGAAATTGTACAAAAGTTAAAAAATGAAGGAAAAGTAGTCGCCATGGCTGGTGACGGCATAAACGATGCTCCGGCATTGGCCCAGGCAGACGTTGGGATCGCAATGGGTACGGGAACGGATGTGGCCATGGAAAGTGCAGATATGACCTTAATAAAAGGAGATTTAAGTGGCATTGTACGAGGAAGACTATTGAGCAAAGCCACTATGAAAAATATCAGGCAGAATCTTTTTTGGGCTTTCGCCTATAATTCGTTGGGAGTTCCCATTGCCGCAGGAATTTTGTATCCATTCTTTGGCATTTTGTTGAGTCCCATTATCGCAGCAGCAGCTATGAGTTTCAGTTCAGTAACAGTCATTGGGAATGCATTGAGGTTACGCAAGTTGGATATTACACTTTTATAAGAAAAATAAATTATTGGTTTGGGTTTGAAGATGTACTGAACTTTCTAGCTGAAATATTTATTATTATAATACTAACACACAAAAGAATGAAGGAACATAATGAAACAAATTCTTATAACACTAACCATTTTAAGCTTAATTGCCTGTAGCGGTGACACTACAAAAGCAGACATCGCTCCGATACAGCTCTGGGAAACGGATATCCAAAATTAACAATATCAAACGGATTTATTTTTGTTGCCTGGACAGAGCCGGGTGAGGTTGGTAGAATTCAATCAGAATGGATTTCTTACAATGAATATTTTATGCTCAAAAATACCTTTTCATTATTCTCCGTTTTCGTAAATTCATTCAGCCTGTCATGCGTATAAAATTCTTCCACTGGATCACACGTTTACTTTTACTGGCCTTTCTTGCCGGTGTACTCCCCATTTACACAACCTTCAATTCCGTAGTCGCTCAGGAACAGAATAAGAAGAAAAAGAAAAAGAAAAAGAAAAAATCTTCGAAAAAGAAAAATCCAGTTCAAGCAAGTAAGTATGCAAAGAGAGGAAACGCTAAGGCCAAGAAGAAAGACTACAAAGGTGCCCTTTCTGATTATAAAAAAGCATATCAGTTGAATCCCTCTTCTGGCTACAAGAAGAAGGTTCAACAATTAACTTCATTGGCTAAAAAAAGCGGTGGTAAATCATCGAAAAAAAAGCCATCAAAAAAGAAAAAATCAACAGCAACTTCACCAAAAATAGTGGAAGCTACACCGGTTTCAAAAAAAGAAGTTTCTGTTGTTCAATTAACCGGGGATTTATTTGATTATACAAATAAAATGAAGACCAGCAGCCAGCGCCTGGCACATGCAACTAGATACTTGGCATCTCCACAGATAAAAGAAGTCGTGCGTATTGAATCCAAAGCCAAGTTCACAACCCAAGATTATGAATCAGCTGTCCGAAAAGCACCACATGATATTCGTGTTCAACGGCAATTGGGTATGCATTATGAGCAATCGCAAGATTGGGAAAATGCCAAAGATGTATATATGCGTGTCCTTACAAAAAATCCATTGAACCCGGATGCTCATTTCTATTTAGGAAATATGTATCAGAATATGGGTGATATGCTGAAAGCCCGTCAGTCATATGAGGAAGTACTTGCATTGGATCCAAGTCACAGGGCTACACTTGATATCCTGGCTATCGGTCGGGGAACATCTGATAATACCGCTGTTCTAGAGCAATCCGCTACCAAGAATCCTGATGGTCCCGCACAAAAATTAACCCTCATAAAGCAAAAAATAAATTTAGGTGATCATGAAGACGCCATCAAACTTGCAGTGTTAGCCCAAGATCAATTTCCGGAACACGGCGGATTTGTATATTTACAAGGTAGGGCCTACGAAGAAATGGGCGAAATTGATCGGGCCAAGTCGTCCTACCAGCGCGCCATTAAAATGGATCCGCGGAATGAGGACGCCCATCTATCATTAGGGCATTTATATTTCAATCAAGGAAAATATGTTTATGCCGCATTGGCTTTCAGCGATGTGGTTTATCTGAATAATTACGATGTGGACGCTCGTTACATGCAGGGCTTGAGTTATTTCAATGCCAATGAATGGGGTCGAGCTGCCGCTGCTTGGGAAGATCTACTCCATTATGCACAGGAACATCCTCTGGTAAAGGTATTGCTGCCTCAAGCCTATTATATCATGGCGGTGGAATACAACCGCTTGGGTGAATCCACTATGGGACGGACGTCATTCAGCAAAGCGTTGAGTGTGAACAATCATTCCCGTAGCTGGCTCCCGGGAGCCATGCGCAGTTTGGGTAAGTATTACCGGGAAAAGGGCATGCATAAGGAATCGTTGGTAGCTTATCAGGAAGTAGTGGAACTCAAACCCATGGATGCCGAAGCATACACCGGCATGGGCATAACCTATTGGAAAATGAATGAACATCAGTTAGCTAAAGCTGCCTGGCAGCGGAGCCTAGAACTAAACCCCGACAGCAATGAAGCTCGGGGATGGCTTATGATCGCCCAACAGGGTTGATCACATTTTTTCAATCATTATTTTATAAATTTTAGATGAAAAAATACGTTTTAATCTTTTTATCCTCGTTTTTATTCGCCCAAACCTACCCCGGCGATGAAGCTGTACGTAAAGGCGTTCATGCCTTTTACAATTATGAAACGGCAAAAGCTATTGAGATTCTGGCACAAGCCAGATGGGATTCACCGGAAAACCCCACGGTACACTTGACATGGGCGGCAGCTCGTTGGCTTCATAATCAAGCAAATTCATCTGTGGAGAAAACGTATAATGATCTGGAAAGTGATTTGAATGAAGTCATTCCTGTTTATGAATCATTGGTTGAAAAATATCCTGATGATCCAAATTACCAATTATACTTGGGTTCTGCCACCGGTCTCATGGCTCGCATTTATTTGGGTAAAAAGGAATGGCTCAATACACTGAACTGGGCTTACTCTGGTTTTCGAGTTATTCAAACGGTAGAAAAAGAATATCCGGAAATTGTTGATGCATCGTTGCCCATCGGCATTGTGGAATATTACGCCAGCTTGAGCAATGTCCTTATTCAATGGGGAGCCAGTCTATTGGGATTAGATCCATCTCGTGAGCGTGGGTTGGAAAAAATCGAACGAGCTGCAAATAATGGTCCATGGTCGTGGATCGAAGCGAAAGGAATATTATCCTTTTTATATCTTTGGGTAGATGTGAATCCTGAAATGGCATTGGATCACAGTTCTATACTGGTGGAGGAATTCTCCAAGAATTTCTATTTTCGAATCTTATATACAGAAAGTCTCATCCGGTGCGGAAAAATGAAAACAGCGTTATCATCATTGAATGAATTAGAAAAAATGATCCCAGCCTTAACGCAGACGCAGCATAAATGGTATCGTAGCTATTTTCAATATCAAAATGCATTATATTATTTTTCCAATGGTGATCTGGAAAAATCCCAACTCCATGTTGATGATGCAGTGGAAAATTATGCTGCAGAGTTAGACATTATATTGGCAAATGCGTGGTGTTTAAAAGGTCAAATCCATGATGTGAAAAATGAACGTAATGAAGCTAAAAAAGCATATAAATCTTGTATAGAATTGGATAATTATACTTACACTATAGATCTAGCCAAGTCGTATATGAAAACACCCTTTCAGAATTAAATTCATCCATGGAAAACGACTCGCCATATTGTAATAGCTTATTTCAATACTCACGTTTTAAAACCCGTGAAGTTGCCGTTGGCAATGTGATTATCGGCGGCGATCAGCCCATTCGCATCCAATCCATGACAACGACCGATACCATGGATACCATGGGCACAGTGGAGCAATCCATTCGTATGATTGATGCCGGTTGTGAGATTGTTCGCATAACTGCTCCAAGTAAGAAAGAAGCAGAAAATTTAAGAAATATTCGAAATGAGCTCCACCGCCGCGGCTATACACAACCTTTGGTGGCTGATATTCATTTTACGCCAAACGCCGCAGAAATCGCAGCTTGCATCGTGGAAAAAGTGCGCATTAATCCCGGGAATTATGCCGATAAGAAAAAATTTGAGATCCTGGAGTATACCGATGCTCAATACGATGAGGGATTAGAACGCATCCGAAAACGCTTTTTACCACTTGTGAAAATTTGCAAAGAAGAAGGAACGGTTATGCGAATCGGTACAAATCATGGTTCACTGTCTGATCGAATTATGAATCGCTATGGAGATACACCGCTGGGCATGGTAGAATCCGCCATGGAATTCACCCGGATATGTATTGAAGAAAATTTTCATGAAATTATTTTTTCCATGAAAGCAAGCAATCCGCAAGTGATGGTTCAGGCATATCGATTATTAGTGGCGACCATGATAAAGGAAGGGTTGGATTATCCACTCCATTTAGGTGTGACGGAAGCAGGTGAAGGTGAGGATGGTCGTATAAAATCTGCTGTGGGAATTGGCACATTATTGGAAGATGGATTAGGCGATACAATACGTGTATCTCTCACAGAAGATCCAGAAGCTGAAATTCCCGTTGCCCAAGCTTTGGTTGACCGCTACTCATCACCTCGCATTGCTCAATTACCAAAAATGGACAAGCATTCATTCCATCCTTTTGAATATATAAAACGGCAATCTTTAATCGTGAGAAATATAGGTGGTGATGAAGCCCCCAGGATTATTATTGATTTGAGTAATTTGGAAAAAATCACACCAGCTGATCTAAAAAATTGTGGTCATTTTTATAATGAAGAATTAGATAAATGGACCACTGCCGATGCAGCTGCGGATTTTTTATATGTAGGAAAAGGAAAGATTGATCTTGATCTTCCGGGCGTGGTGTGTGTAATTCAAGACATAGATGTTTGGTCACAAAAACCTCAAACGTATCCATTACTTTCTGAAAATTTTACTAACAGTTCAACAGAATTGAATTTTGTTAAATATTCTCTTTCTAAAATAAATAATGATTTCATTGAATCTATTCCATCCAACTCTGTTTTAATATTGGAAGCAGAGACAGATCATGCCATGGCTGAAATGCGTGCTTCATTCTTCAAATTGTCATCGGATTTACCGGTCATCATGAAACGAGACTTCAGTGAACTGGACCGAGAACACTGTCGATTGTATGCGTCTACTGATTTCGGCGGACTTCTCATTGATGGTTTTGGAGATGGAATCTGGCTGAACTCAAATCTAGATAATGAATTTATCAATCAAACAGCATTTGGTGTTTTACAAGCAACACGAACCCGCATTTCAAGAACGGAATATATTTCCTGTCCATCATGTGGAAGAACACTTTTTGATCTTCAGGAAACCACGGCCAAGATTCGAAAGCGTTCAGACCATTTAAAAGGCCTCAAGATCGGCATTATGGGATGTATTGTCAATGGTCCTGGTGAAATGGCTGATGCTGATTATGGATATGTTGGAAGTGGAATTGGTATCATATCATTATACAAAGGTAAAGAAGTAGTGAGAAACAATATTCCGGCTGAAAATGCTGTGGATGAATTGATTGATTTAATTAAAGAATTCGGTGATTGGGTGGAATGTTAATTGGAAAGTGCTTGATTCATCCATTCATTCGCAAATAACTAACTACCAATCACCAATTTCCCACTTGAGCACTTTGATTTGATAGTTTTGTCTTCGTAGTTTGGACTGATAATTCGGAAACAGGTAAGCTATGAAAAAGTTAATTATCCCACTATTATTAACCTCATTAATTTGGCCGCAAGACTTTGAGCCGACAAATATGTCGCCTATTGTGGCCTATTGGAAAACTTTAACTCCCGATCAAAAAGAGACATATTTATTTTCTTATATGACCCAAACGTATGAAACATATGATGAATTAAAAAATGAACTGGGTCATACTGAATTAACAAAATGGTACTATGATAATCGAGCGGAATTGGTTTTTGGTATTTTTGACCAATTGGAGGATAAAGATATGGATGAATTTGTCGGGTGGATAGATGAATTCTACAGCCACGATGATTTTGTGAATAAACCTTTTTATGAAGCTATGGCTTTTGCCTTTCGCTTTCAACAAGCTGCAGGTGAAACACTTTGGGAAAAATATGAAAATGTAAAATATGGAAAGATTAAGCCCGACGAAGAGTAAATGAAATTATTAAAACCGAAATTCCTAATAGAATGGAATGAAATTCGTAAAGAGGGGGGCTATAAATTATTGATCAAAAAAAAAGGATGGGTGGTTTTAACAGCATTCATCACGTTCTATCTTGTACGTGATTCGATCCTTTATTTGTTGATTCCCTACTTGGCCTTCAAGGGGATCATCACTTGCAATTAATGCTTGCCAAGGCATTAAGCTCTGCCATACTCGGAATTGATGCATACGTAGTTGAAGTAGAAGCGCATCTTACCGGCGCCAAATTACCAAAATTCAGAACAGTGGGCCTTCCGGAAGGTGCCGTAAGAGAAAGTAAAGAACGGGTCCGGGCTGCCATAAAAAACAGCGGATATAAGTTTCCCCATAAACATGTCACCATCAACTTGGCACCAGCAGATATACGCAAAGAAGGCAGCGCTTTTGATCTACCCATGGCGGTTGGAATTTTAGCAGCAATTGGAGAAGTAAAACATGATCATTTAGAAAAAATGCTTTTATTAGGTGAGTTGGCATTGGATGGTACGATACGTCCCATACGTGGAGCCTTGCCAGTGGCGATTTGTGCAAGAGATAAGGGAATTAAGGGTGTTGTTTTACCGGAAGAAAATGCAAATGAAGCCGGAGTCGTTGAAGGTGTAAAAGTAGTTGGTGTTAATACACTCGCTGATGTGATTGCTATTCTTAACGAAGAGGAATCTGTGCAACCAATTGTTGTAGATCAAAAAGCTTTATTTAAGAATTATAAAAATTATCATGTGGATTTTGCAGATGTAAAAGGTCAGGAACAGGTAAAACGAGCTTTAGAGGTAGCCGCTGCAGGAAGTCACAATGTGATCATGATCGGTCCGCCGGGAAGCGGGAAAACAATGCTAGCCAAACGGCTACCTACCATTTTGCCTGAATTGGTATTAGATGAAGCGCTAGAAACAACTAAAATTCATTCCGTGGCTGGACTATTGCCAGAAGGTCAAGGTATCATTGCCACACGTCCGTTTCGTGCACCACACCACACCATTAGCGATGCAGGGCTCATCGGCGGCGGTACAATTCCAAAACCGGGAGAAGTGAGTTTGTCACATAATGGCGTTCTTTTTTTAGATGAATTGCCGGAGTTCAAAAAAAATGTTTTAGAGGTTATGCGACAACCACTGGAAAATGGTGAAGTTACCATTGCTCGCGCTTCCATGTCTTTAAGTTACCCATCCCGATTTATGCTTGTTTCAGCTATGAATCCCTGTCCCTGCGGATATGCCACCGATCCTCAAAATGAATGCACTTGCAATCCCCAATTGATCCAAAAATATATGAGCAGAATTTCCGGGCCTCTCATGGATCGGATCGATATTCATATCGAAGTTCCGGCTGTACCATTTACTGATCTCGCAGGAAAAGAAGCAGGTGAAAAATCAGAAGCTATTCGGGAAAGAGTTCAAGTTACACGGCAAGTACAACTGGATCGATATAAATCAACGGTGGGGATGTTTAGCAATGCGCAAATGGAAACAAGCGATTTAAATGCGTATTGTAAACTCGATAAAGATGCAGCTGAATTGTTAAAACAAGCCATGGAAAAATTGGGATTATCAGCACGAGCTTATGATAGAATTTTGAAAGTGTCACGAACAATTGCTGATCTGGAAAAAGTAGAAAATATTCAACCCCAGCATGTGAGCGAAGCGATCCAATATCGAAGTTTAGACAGACAGCTTTGGTTGGAGTAAGACTTCATTGAAGCACATATCCAAACCATTGGAGAATCTGATTCACTGTTAATAGTCAGCCCCATTTACAATTATGATGTAAATGCAGCAGCAAAAAATCTGCTGGAACTCACCGGAAGTGGATGGAATGAAAAGACTGTTGGGTTTATTTGCAATGCCGGGGGAGATAAAAGTTATATGTCAGTAATGTCTTTTGCCAATAGCCTGATGCTGGACCACCGCTGTAAAATAATCCCCTGTTTTGTATAATACAACTGGCTCGGACTTTATCGATCAATTATTGACCGATAATGAAATTAAAAGAAGAGTTGAAGAATTAGTGGATACGATGATTGATTGGTCTTTACGAATGCGTAATTGAACACTCTTTCCGCCATTCTTTATACCAACTGGCAAAGCGCCACCATTCCCAAAAAGAATCTTTTTTGATGGCTGAAAATGTACGCCGTTGATATTCCAACGATTGTTTCGGCGTCATTCGGTATGTACGCCGTGGATTTCCATGGAGACCTTCGATAACAAGCCATTGTCCTTTAACATAAATAAGGGTGTGTTTATTTGCTTCCCCTCCGGATGGGTTTAGTAAATAAACATGAATTAAATCCTCAACTCCTGCGAGTTTTCTGCGCCAGTTTATGGCAAGTGTAGGAACTTTTAATGTTTCATATGTTAGTGGTGTAAATAAGACGGATAGAATTCTCCATGATTCTTCAGGATTGATTTTACCATCTTTGGAATGACTGATCATATTGAGGATATTCTGTTTTTGGAGGGGGACAAGAAAATCAATATCATCATCAATTCCTTTAGAAAAAGTGATTTTATCACCTTGATGGTAGACTGTGAAATTTTCCTCCATGCCTTCAACTGTTATGCCCAGTTTGTCAAAAACTCCGTCAAAGTATTCTACAATTTCAGGAGTTTGCATAATGTTATTCCATGCATCCATGGCTGATTCAAGTTCTTGTGCTAGTAAATTACTGATAATAGCACAGGAGATGATTAGATACTTCATATGACTTCCTTATTAGTTAAAAGAATTTGTGTAAAGTATATTTATCAGACAATGTAAATCCAAAACCATATTCCACTCCCAATCCAAATCCATTTTATTGTTTAGATTCTGACAATGAAACGAATCATTTTATTTACTCTTTTTCTGTTTTCATGCGCTCCCGTTTCTGTTGTCATAGACCGCTATGACAATAACCGAGAAAAGACGGTGGCTATAATGAAAGTAGATAAAAAAGATGGTTTTGTAGATTCTGTAACTGTAGAATTATTAACGTATCATCCTAACGGACAATTGGCATCGTCTACAGATATGTTACGGAATATTCAGCATGGAAAACACGTGGCGTATTCACAGACTGGGGAAGTCTTCGCAAAAGGACAATTTGAAAATAATCGTAAAAGTGATAAATGGTCATGGTTTGGAAGAGATGGAATTCCGGATTCATTAAGGACATTTGAAAAAGGAATGCTTTCCGGTAAAAGTGTTGATTATTCTTCATCCGGAGAGAAAACGCGCGAAATAATGTATCTAAATCACAAGTATCATGGTAAATCCATTCAGTACAATGACAATGGTAAAAAGTCTTTAATTGGCGAGTATATGCACGGAATTCCCCATGGGAAATGGACGTGGTTTAACACATCCGGAAAAAAAGAACGTATCGTTACGTATAAAAAGGGGATAAAAGATGGACCTGTATCCATTTGGAATAACCAAGGAAAAAAGGCAATGACAGGTACATATATTAATGATAAAAAGAATGGAGAATGGAAATGGCATAGTGATAATAAAGGATTGGATTCCCTCATTCAATTTTCGAAAAATAAGTATATGGGAAAATATCAAATCTGGCATGTGAACGGTCAAAAAGCTGTGAATGGGGAATATCAAAATGGTATCAAAATAGGGGAGTGGAAATGGTACACATTAAACGGCAATTTGGACTCAACTAAAATTTTCTCAAATGGAATGTTAAATGGACCTGTACAATTATATTATGGAAGCGGTGCAGCAAAAAATAAAATATCTACTATCTCCTTTGAACCGTTGGAAGAAATTATTTCTAAAGTGAAGAATAAGATTATTCCCGGTGAAAGTAAGATTAAAAGCAAAATGACGTATTCGAATGGCAAACTTCAAGGAGAAAAAATCGATTATTATTCAAACGGACAGGAACAATCATCTTGGACCTATGACATGGGAATTCGAACCGGCCCGTTTACGGAATGGAATTCATCCGGTTTGAAAAAAGAAAGCGGTACATATTTGAATGATAAACCAAATGGAGTTATCTATAATTGGTATGGTCATGGACAGCTATTCAGTGTAACGACATATTCAAAAGGAGATGTCCACGGTGTTTTGCGCATATACAGTCCCAGCGGCGTTATTACAAAAGAGGCATATTTTTATTTTGGTCAACCCCTATGCCAATTGGATTACTTTGATAACGGCAGGATTAAACAGGTTCAGGTTTTTAAACGAAACAAAGTCGTTTTTCAAAAAAATTGGAATAATCTTGGGATGGAAACGACACTAACACGATTTAAAACTGGAATTACCACAAAAACAGATCGTTATTATTCCGGAAATTTGCGATCTGAAAAATCAATGAAAGGAAATGAATTACATGGTCTGTCCTGGGCATTTAATGAAGAACATGCGCTGGAGTATTTATCACTGTATATTGATGGAAAACATGTTTTTCGCAGGGATTATTTGCTGGAAGAAAATGAGTATAAAGATTATATTTTTCCGAATAGTGAATTACAGGTTGTAGTTAAAATAGAAATGGAGGAGAATTAAACTAATACGTTGTAATTTCGCAGCCTTATGATAGATCAAATACTAGAACTTTACACTATTTGGGCACCACCCGTAATAACAATTGCAGTAGGTGTCTTTGCTGGATGGATCTTCAAGCGGTTTATCCATAGCCGTATTAAGAAAATTACATCCAAGACGTCCTGGAAAGGTGACGATATTATTTTCGGCGCTATTGAAAAATATATCATATACTGGTTCTTTTTGGTTGCTGTCTACATTGCAGCTGGAAATATACAAGTCGCCGAACCATATAATAATTATCTAGCAAAATTGGCACTGACATTGTTAATGCTGTCGGCCACAATGACAGCATCAACCATGGCTATCGATTTACTCAATCAATGGTCAGAAAGCAAAGGTTCTCGGTTTCCTTCAACTGCTATTTTTTCCAACTTGGCCCGCATTACCATTCTTGCCATTGGTTTAATGATTATACTGCAATCCTACGGCATTTCAATTGCGCCTATTTTGACAGCATTGGGCGTGGGTGGTCTTGCCATATCTCTGGCTTTAAAAGATACATTATCAGATTTTTTCGCAGGATTACATATTTTATTATCCCAAAAAGTCAGGATTGGCGATTTTGTAGAATTAGATAGTGGTCAAAAGGGTTATATAACCAATATTACGTGGCGTAATACAACCATGGTGGAACGGGCCAATAATGTGATCAGCATTCCAAATAATAAATTGTCCCAATCAATTACAAAAGATTATGATCTGAAAGATACCAGTTATTCCGTCAAGATTCCAGTGGGTGTTGCATATGATAGCGATTTGGAACAGGTTGAGCGAGTAGCGACTGAAGTGGCTCAAACAGTCATTGATGATTTGGATGTAGCGAGCAAGGAATATGCTCCAATAATCCGTTTTCAGGTCTTTGCGGATTCCAGTATTAATTTTACAGTTTATATGCGCGCGGCTAAATATGGCGATCATCATCCAATGGTTCATGAATTTATCAAACGGCTGCACAAACGCTTTGATGAAGAAGGTATTGAAATACCTTTCCCAATGAGGACCGTCGTCCAAAAAAATACTGAAGAATAAGGTATAGAGATGAAATTGGCCCTGGTTAGCGGTGCCATATTTATGGCATTGGCTGTAGCATTTGGTGCATTCGGTGCCCATATCCTTAAGGAGCTGGTTTCCCCCTCTGATTTTCTTACATTTGAAAAGGCAGTTCGTTATCATTTCTGGCATGCACTTGGTTTACTGGTTATTGGCGCCATCGGTTTTCATGTCTCTTATGATGTATTAATAATACCGGTTTATCTGATCATGTTCGGAATTATCTTTTTTTCGGGATCCTTGTATTTATTGGTTATAACAAATACTCGATGGCTTGGTGCAGTTACGCCATTTGGAGGCACAGCATTTATTATTGCTTGGGTGTTGCTGGCCTATCAATTGTATCGCGCATAATTACACCGGATAATGTCAGAAAATCCATCCCATAACCGACACATATCCATGTGGACGGCATCGTCATTTGTTGTGGCATCAATGATTGGTACTGGCGTTTTTACCAGCCTTGGCTTTCAACTCAATGATATTCAATCTGTTTTTCCCCTTATTATGTTGTGGATTGTTGGAGGAATTGTGGCATTATGCGGAGCGTTATCATACAGTGAGTTGGGTGCAGCATTACCAAGGTCCGGGGGAGAATATCACTTATTGAGCCGGATTATTCACCCCGCAATTGGGTTTGCAGGTGGATTTGTATCAGCAACAGTTGGATTTTCTGCACCAGCTGTATTGGCAGCTATGGCCTTAGGCAAATATTTAACAGCTGTGTTTCCGGCATTTGATCCTATGTGGGTAGCATTTATTATGATTCTTTCCTTTCATTTACTACATACATTCAGTTTGAAATGGGGGACTTTTTTCCAAGGCTGGTCAACTGCAGTTAAGGTTGGGCTCATTTTCGTTTTTATTATTGCTGGATTAATGGTAACCGACAACCAGGTTATTTCTGTTTTTCCAAAACCGGGAGATATGAAATTGATGATGAGTTCAGGATTTGCCGTAAGTCTAGTGTGGGTTTATTATGCTTATTCCGGATGGAATTCAACTGTATATTTTGTAGGTGAAGTGCAAAATCCACAGAAAGATCTACCAAGGTCATTGCTCATGGGTACGTCTTTTGTAATGGTTCTGTATGTACTGCTGAATTATGTATTTCTTTATACGACACCTATGGCTGAAATGGCCGGCCAAGTTGAGGTAGGATATATTTCAGGTATAAAAGTTTTCGGTGAAACCGGTGCCGGAATTATTGGGTTGGGAATATCTATTTTACTTCTCTCAACGGTGAGCAGCTATGTATTTATCGGTCCGCGCATCATGGAGACCATGGGCGAAGATCACAGTTATATTAGTGTGTTGGCGAAACATAATAAACAGGGCATACCGGCATACGCATTTCTTCTGCAATTGGTTATTTGTCTGATTTTTATATTTACCTCTTCATTTGAGCAGGTATTAATGTATACAGGCATAGCGCTGATTATTACAAATTCTGCAACTGTTATTGCTGTATTCGTCCTGAGAAAAAGGGAACCGGATTTGCTTCGGCCTTACAGTGTCTGGGGTTATCCCTGGACACCAACTGTATTTCTCCTAGTAAATGTTTGGATACTGTTTTACACATTTAAAGAACAACCTTTGGAATCAATTATTGGTGTTTCATTATTCCTTGCTAGTATAGCTTTATATTATTTGGGTAAAAAATTTGAAAATAACGGAAACATCTAAACCATACGTTTTAGACGGTGCCATGGGTACTGAATTAATTCGGAAAGGTGTTCATCTTCCTTTACCTCTCTGGTCAGCAGAAGCAAATATAACCCATCCCGAAACTGTATTAAGCATTCACCAAGATTACACTGCAGCAGGCGCTGATATTATTACAACCAATACATTTCGCACCACTACATATACTTATCGCAAAGCTGGTTTATCACAACAGCGCGCTAAAGAACGAGCGAAAGATAGTTTAATGTCTGCCGTTGACCTAGCAAGAAAAGCAGGGGGTGAATCCATCCAAGTTGCCGGTTCCATGTCTGCTGTGGAAGATTGCTACAGCCCCGATCTGTTTCCAGGCAAGGGTGCCGCTGAAGATACCTATGGCGAGATTGTGGAATGGTTTACTGAAGCAGGAGTGGATATTTTGCTTTTTGAGACCATGGGGAATATGGATGAGATCGAGGTTGCTTTATCAGTGAGCCAAAATAATGCAAATCCTCGCTGGTTAAGTCTTATTCTTAAGGATAGTGAACACTTGCTGGATGGAACTGCATTGATATCATGTTTAAATTATATTGCTGAACAATCCGTTTCCTGTCTGCTGATGAATTGCAATAAGATCGAAACAACAAATAGTGCCTTGGATCTTTTCCTGTCACATTGGGAGGGTGATTGGGGATTGTATCCAAATCTGGGCAAAACAGACTTTGAAAATGATTATTTTGATATTATAGATGAAACTAAATTTACAGAGTACATTGAACGGTATCTCGATATGGAGCCTACCGTGATAGGAGCTTGTTGCGGATCAACTCCACATCATATTAAACAATTAAAAGAAATGATAGATAGAAAATGAACTTAAAGATCAAACCATTCAATACAGTTGTTAAAGAGCTATATGATAACCATGGCCATTTTCATGATGGTGATGCCGGTATTGATTTATTTGTAATCAATGAACAAACGATAAAAGCAGGGGAGTCGACATTCATTCATTTGCAGATTGCCTGCGAAAACACAGAGAATAAACCATATCTGGTTATGCCCCGTTCCAGTATTGCCAAAACACCTCTGCGGTTAAGTAATTCCATTGGATTGATTGATGGTGGCTATCGCGGTGAAATTATGGCGGCAGTAGACAATATCAAGAATGAAGATTACACGGTAGAACCGGGACAGCGTTTGTTTCAACTGGTGGCCATGGACGGTTCGCCAATTCATTTTGAATTGGTTGATGATTTATCTGATACAACTCGCGGAAGTGGAGGGTTCGGCAGTACAGGAAAGTGATTTAGCACTCTACTATAAAGAGTGCTAAAAAGTATTGATTTACGTTATTTTTAACATATAATTTCTCTGCTGCCTACGGGCATTCTACTGGAAGACAAACAATAAATAACAACATAAATAAAAAATAGGAGTTAAATGATGGCTCTAAACATCAAACCATTGGCTGATCGTGTAGTTGTGGAAGCTGCTGCTGCAGAGGAAAAATCCTCTGGCGGTATCATTCTTCCTGATACAGCACAAGAAAAGCCCCAACAAGGAACAGTTGCAGCAGTCGGTCCTGGCAAAGCCAGCGATGCCGGTACAATTGTTGAAATGACTGTTAAAGCGGGTGACAAAGTTTTGTACGGAAAATATTCCGGCACAGAAGTTACCCATGACGGAAAAGAATATTTAATCATGCGCGAGAGTGATATTCTCGCTATTCTGTAAGGAGGATAGAAGCAATGGCTAAAGAAATTACCTATAGTCTTGATGCGCGTAACTCCCTAAAAGCAGGTGTAGACAAACTGGCGGATGCCGTAAAAGTCACACTGGGCCCTAAAGGACGTAACGTTGTCATTGAAAAGAAATTTGGCGCCCCCACTGTTACCAAAGATGGTGTAACGGTTGCTAAGGAAGTTGAAGTTGAAGATAAGCTGGAAAACGTTGGTGCCCAGATGGTTAAGGAAGTTGCTTCCAAGACATCTGACATTGCCGGCGACGGTACAACCACTGCCACCGTTTTGGCTCAAGCACTCGTTGCCGAAGGATTGAAAAATGTGACAGCCGGTGCAAACCCCATGTCAATCAAACGAGGTATTGATGCCGGACGTGATTCTGTTGTTGAAGCATTACAGAAACAAAGTAAGGATCTTCCCGATAGCGAGCAAATTGCTAATGTGGCTACCATTTCTGCCAACGATGACCGTGAAATCGGCGAAAAAATCGCCGAAGCAATGGAAAAAGTGGGTAAAGACGGTGTTATAACGGTTGAAGAAAGCAAAACTGCTGAAACATTCCTCGAATTCGTGGAAGGTATGCAGTTTGATCGTGGATATCTTTCACCTTATTTCGTGACCAATTCTGAATCCATGGAAGCGGAAATGGATGATGCTTATATCCTGATCTACGATAAAAAGCTCAGCAATATGAAAGACTTGCTTCCTTTATTGGAAAAAGTAGTTCAGACTGGTAAGCAAATCATGATCATTGCAGAAGATGTTGAAGGCGAAGCCCTGGCAACTCTCGTAGTGAATAAACTGCGTGGTACATTTAAAGTATTGGCTGTGAAAGCACCAGGATTTGGTGATCGTCGTAAAGCGATGCTTGAAGATATCGCCGTTTTAACTGGCGGAACAGTTGTTTCTGAAGATGCCGGTTATAAACTGGAAAATGCAACACTTGAATATCTCGGAACTGCTAAACGCGTTGTGTCTGATAAAGATGATACAACTATCGTTGATGGTGGTGGTACGAAAGATGCCATTATGGCCCGTATTAACGAGATTAAAGTTCAGATTGATAAAACAACTTCTGATTATGATCGTGAAAAGCTACAGGAACGCTTAGCCAAACTTTCCGGCGGTGTTGCTGTTGTCAATGTGGGTGCTGCCACTGAAGTGGAAATGAAAGAAAAGAAAGCCCGCGTAGAAGATGCTCTTCATGCAACCCGCGCTGCTGTGGAAGAAGGAATTATTCCTGGTGGTGGTGTCGCTCTTTTAAGAGCTCAGGATACTTTGGATAATTTGAAGCTTGAAGGTGGACAATCAGTCGGCGTCAACATTTTACGTCGAGCTCTTGAAGCACCTATTCGCCAGATTTGTGAAAACGCTGGTGCTGAAGCATCAATTGTCGTACAAAATGTACGCGATGGAAAAGGTGCTCATGGTTTCGATGCCCGTGATGAAAGTTATGTGGATATGTTCAAAGCAGGCATCATTGATCCAACTAAAGTTGCTCGCGTAGCTGTAGAAAATGCCTGTTCGATTGCCGGCATGGTTCTTACCACAGAAGCAGCTGTGACAGAAATTCCTGAAAAGGATCCGCCAATGCCTCCAATGGGAGATCCCGGAATGGGTGGCATGGGCGGAATGATGTAATTCCAATCATAATACCAAAAAGCCCTCCTGAAAATTCGGGAGGGCTTTTTTATTTCTACACGTTGACTAACAGACATAACGAGAAGTAACTTTATTTTTCTCATGGGTATCATTCGTTTAAAGAACATGCAGTTTTATGGCTACCACGGTGTTAGTGAATCGGAAAAACACTTGGGTGGAAAATTTGAAGTGGACGTTGAAATGAAGACCGATTTTCAAAAAGCCTTTGCTTCAGATAACCTAGAAGCAACCATCGATTATGAAGCTGTTTATAAAACTGTGGACAATTGTGTAAAAAATGATAACTATTATTTAATTGAATCATTAGCTGATTCTATTGCCAAACAAATTCTTGTTCGATTTTCTGTATCAGAAATAACTGTTCGAGTACGTAAACCTCATGCGCCAATCAACGGAGTGTTGGATACTGTCGAAGTGGAAATTTCCCGTAAAAAAGAAAACGATGCCTGATACTGGATTTCTATCATTGGGTTCAAATCTAGGTGATCGTGAATCGAATCTAGCCGGCGGGATTACAGCATTATCTACCTATCATGAAATAAATAAAATTGAAAGTTCTTCCTTTTATAATTGTCCACCGTTATTCAATTTAGATCAACCCGAATTTTTGAATGCAGTTGTATTCTTTGAAACAGACTTTTCTCCATTCGATTTGTTTGATGCCTGCCGCAATGTGGAAACATTACTGGGCCGTCCGGAAAAGCGAGAAAAAAATTCGCCGCGAACCATCGATATCGATATTTTAACTTACGGAAACTCATTTTTAGAAACAGAACAATTAACCATTCCCCATTCTGACTTGGCGAATCGTAAATTTGTATTGGTACCATGGGCTGAACTTGCTCCAGAATTCAACGTACCGGTATTTAATATGACTGTAACAGAATTATTAAACATGTGTCCGGATCCATCCAATGTGATTAAACATGTAATGGAAAAAAACGCATGAGAAATTTATATTATGTAGCCATTGAAGGTCCCATTGGTGTAGGTAAAACCAGCTTGGCGAATTTGCTTTCTGAACGCCTGGGCGCACGACTCATCCTTGAAGGATTTGGAGAGAATCCATTTTTGTCTGATTTTTACGATGAACCGGAGCGGTATGCATTCCAGACACAGCTTTACTTTTTATTGCAGCGTTATCAACAACAGCAGGAATTAAGACAAGTAGATATGTTTCATAATCTGCTTATTGCAGATTATATGTTTGTGAAAGATCGGTTATTTGCATCCTTGAATTTGGATGAAAAAGAAATGTCATTGTATGATACAGTTGCTAATTTGTTGGAAAAAAATGTGATTAATCCTGACCTTGTGATTTATTTACAGGCGGATACAGATACTCTCATGCGCAATATCGCCGGTCGAGGTCGGGAAATGGAAAAAAATATATCGGAAGAATATATTGATGCCCTGAACCAACTTTATACCGAATATTTTTTCCGTTACCAAGATACACCATTGGTCATCATTAATACCAATAATATAGACTTTGTTAATAACCAACAAGACCTGGATGAAGTGATCAATTATATTCGCCAACCGGTGACAGGAACAAAGTTTTTTAATCCCGTTTCACCTTAATTCATGTTTAAAACATTTTTAATTTTGATATTGATTTATGCTGGTTACAGGTTCATAAAAAATGTTCGTTTAGTACAAAAAACACCAGATAAAAAAGAAAAAACAAATTATCGGAATATGGACATCCAAGATGCCGAATATAATGAAATTGATGATGAATAAATATGTGTCAGCTTTATTCAAGGATTGTAGCAGGTGCCGTAATTACGGTTTAATCGTATTAAGAATCGGGATTGGTTATTTGATATTAACAAATCATGGCTGGGATAAACTTACCGCAGGCCCGGAACGGTGGGAAGGATTAGGTACATTCGGAATGCAGCATTTAGGGATTACATTTTTACCGGTATTTTGGGGATTTATGGCTGCGTTTTCTGAATCGATTGGAGCCATCATGATTGCATTAGGATTTGGCACACGCTTGGGCGCAGGATTATTAATGATTACCATGCTGGTTGGAGCAAATATGCATATCACCACAGAGAAAGGAAGTCCCGAAATGGCATTAGTTTATGCATTTGCAAGCGCTGCTATTATGCTTGCGGGTGCCGGTGACTTCAGTCTCGATAAAATACTTTGTTCAAAAGATAAATGAAAGCAGCCCGCATCCATGAACACGGTGGACGTGAGGTCTTACGAGTTGAAGAAATTCTAAAACCCGACCCCCAAGCGGGTCAAGTTTGTATTCAATTAAAAGCATCTGCGCTTAATCATCTCGATATTTGGGTTCGCAAAGGAATTCCCGGAGTACCACTGCCATTGATAATGGGTAGTGATGGTGCAGGTGTAATATGTAAGCTTGGTGAAAATACAGACAAATTTAGCATAGGCGATCCTGTAATTATCCAGCCATTGGTGTATTGCGGTGAGTGTCGTAACTGTCAGTCCGGGAATGAAAATGTATGTGATAAAATGGGCATTCGTGGTGAATCGACTGATGGAACGAACTGCGAGTTTATTGTTCTGGATGAAAAGTTTGTAGAACCTAAACCGGAAAATATTTCGTTTTCAGAAGCTGCAGCTTTTCCATTGGTTGGACAAACTGCATATCAAATGCTAATTAATCGGGCAAAGATACAACCGGGCGAAAATGTACTCGTTTGGGGTGCCGGTTCCGGTGTGGGCCATATGGCGGTTCAGATTGCAAAAATCGTTGGGTGTAATGTGATTGCTACAGCCGGATCCGATGAAAAATGTTCATTCGCAAATAAACTTGGCGCAGATTTGGTTGTGAATCATTACAATAAAAATGTTATTGATGAGGTTAAAAAGTTTTGTGGTAAAGTGGATGTAGTTTTTGAACATGTGGGTTCGGCTACGTGGGATATATCTATGAATGTATTAAACAATGGCGGGAGAGTCGTAACCTGCGGTGCCACAACGGGTCCAAAAGCAGCTATCGATCTGCGACATTTATTTTTTAAGCAGCAAACTATTTTGGGCTCTACCATGGGAAATGCAGATGCATTGACCCAAGTTATTAAACTTATTGCGGATGAAAAATTAATTCCACAAGTTGATAAAATATTTTCCTTGGATGATATAGCAATTGGGCATGAATATCTGGAACACAGCGAACAGTTTGGAAAAGTGGTAATAGACATATGAAAACAAAAATAATAGTAACTCTAATTTTGCTTCAAACTTTATCATCAGCAAATGAAGGGACCAAGGGGTTCGGTTTGCAGGTAGGTGAACAGGGAACCGGTGTATTATTTCATCAAACTTGGCGGGCTTCGTCTGAATTCCAGTGGTTATTTCATGGAAGTATTTTTGATGTAAAAGGTGATGAACAACTGATGGTATATGATTATTATACCGGCCAATATCGTTCCGTTGGAGATAAATATGTTCTTATTGTACCCTTGTTTGGTGGAGGAAAATATTTTCCATTTGCAGATAAAATTGCTAACAATTTTGCTCCATTCGTTACAGCACAACTCGGTCCTATATTAACTATTGATGGCGCTGAAAGTGATAAATTTTTGACTCGATGGAGCAAATCAAAAGGACTTTGGTCTTTCGGTGGTTATGCCGGAGTTGGAATTGACTTTTTAATGATGAATGGTATGTTGGTGTCGGTGGGTGCCGGAATGGATATACTGCCAATGAATGGAATTGTGGATGGTGAAGAACATTACAATGGTGCCATTATCCAAGTTGGATTCAATTGGCTGCGCTGATGGCTGACGAACACTTCTTTTATATTTCTCCAAATAATCTTACAAAAAGCCGCTTCACACTTGATGCTGAAGAAGCACATCATGCTATAAATGTTTTACGCATGAAAGTCGATGATGAAATCTGGCTTTTGGATGGCTTGGGAACTGCATATAAAGGCATTATAAAACAAAATGGGCAGGAAGTATCCGGCGAAATTATTGAAGTGTCTCCCGAATTTTCCGAAACAAAAATTAAAATGCATATTGCAGTTGGACTCATCAAACGAGATCGATTTGAATGGTTACTGGAAAAAGCAGTGGAAAGCGGTGCTGTATCCATCACACCATTGCTTTTGGATCGATGTGTAAAAAAATCTTTAAATATAGTTCGGTCACAAAAAATAGTTAAGACAGCTGCAAAACAATGCGGTCGAAGTCGCTTCCCTATTGTTCATGAGCCCAATTCTTTAATTCAATTTATAAATAATAATATCGAGCATATCATTTGCCTAAATAGCCATGGTGAACAATCGTTAGTCTCATGGCAAAAAAATGTTCAGTCCAATAAAGTCGCAATGTTAATCGGACCGGAAGGGGACTTTTCTGAAAATGAAATGACTGTGATTAAAGAAAAAAATATTCCAATTGTTACTTTGGGCAGCAGACGTTTACGGACAGAGACTGCAGCAATAACAGCGTTGAATATTATAGAATTTGGAGGTTTGAATGAATGATTGCTTATTTTGCAAAATAATAGCAGGAGAAATTCCGTCAGATAAGGTTTTTGAAAATGATTCTATTTTTGCTTTCTGGGATATTGATCCCAAAGCTCCCATACATATCCTTATCATTCCAAAGGAGCATATTACCACAACGAATGATTTGAATGAATCCCATAAAACACTTGTGGGTGAAATAATGCTAGCCGCAAAAGAAATTGCAGATCAGGAGGGCATTGCAGAATCAGGTTACCGCACGGTGTTTAATTGTAACCGGGACGGCGGGCAGGCAGTGTATCATATTCACCTCCATTTATTGGGTGGACGACAAATGAATTGGCCGCCGGGTTAAATGTAGCATTCTCCTCTAAAAATACATAAATTCCACTACCACAAATCATCCAAACCAGCAATAAGTGTATATATCAGATCTAAACATCCACGGATTTAAATCCTTTGCCAAAAAGGATAACCTGAAATTTGGCGAAGGAATTACAGCAATCGTTGGACCCAACGGTTGCGGAAAAACAAATATTGTCGATGCCATTCGCTGGGTTCTGGGCGAGCAAAAATATAGTGTCTTGCGCAGTGGAAAAATGGAGGATGTTATTTTTAGCGGTGCCGATACGGTGAAACCGTTAAGTGTTTGCGATGTGTCCCTCACCGTCCACAATAATAAAGGCAAACTACCTCTGGAGTATAACGATGTTGAGATCGGACGTCGCATATTTCGAAACGGTGATAGCGAATATTTTATTAATCGTACACCGTGCCGCTTAAAGGACATTCAAGACCTTTTCATTGATACTGGCATGGGCGCCGATGCCTATTCGGTCATCGAGCTGAAAATGATTGAACAGATTCTCTCCGAAACAACCGATGACCGGAAACGGATGTTTGAAGAAGCGGCGGGGATTAATAAATATAAACATCAGCGCAAGTCAGCTCTGCGCAAATTTGAAGCGGTTCGCACAGATTTGGAACGGGTGCAAGACATTATAGCTGAAGTGGAAGCGAAAGTCAAAGCATTGGCGTTACAACTCAAGCGATTTGAGCGACACGAAAAATTATCTGACGAACTTCAACAGCGTGAAATTGCGTTGGCATTTATAAAAATAAAAGAATTTGAAGAAGTCGCCACACCCTTAAGAAAAAAGATCCAGGACTTCAAACATCTCCGCGAGTCCACTGCAACAGAAACATCCATCCATGAAAAAGAACTGGATCAGTTGAAGTCCGTTTATCAACAACAGCAAAATGAACTAGATGAAATGCGCACTGATATTTCCACTGCTGAAGAAACGAGAGATACGTTGCAGCGTGATGTTTTGGTGGCAAGTGAACAACGGCGGAGCGCCGAATCAACTGTCGAGCGATTGGACCGAGAAAAAAATGCAAACGAAAATCGTATTGTCCAACTTAAACAACATATCGATGATTACGATGAAGAAGCCAAAAAACTTTTACCGCAAATTGATCTTCAATTAGCTGTTTATAAAAAGGAAAAAGCTAATTTTGAATCCATTGACAAAAAATACAAAGAAGCCCAATCAACTGTAGATGCGCTGCAGAATAAACGCTGGGACGAGCAACGAAAACTGGCTGACCAGGAATCACTTTTCAAACGCACTGAAGATATGCTTGGAGATAAAGAAGTACATCTCGAAGATTTAAAAACACGAGAAAAAAGTTTAAAACAAACTATTGCCGTTTTAGAAAAAGAATTTAAAGAAAAAGATAAAAAACTAACAACTCTCCAACAGCAGGTTGAACAAACTCTTGAAAAACTGGAGAAAGTTAAATCGCATATTCAATCATTGAAATTGGATGAACATGAAGCGGTTCGCACACAGCACAGCTTGGATGCAAAGGAGGAGGGACTTCAAAATCAAATCCAGTTTTATGAAAATTTATTGGAATCGAAAGAAGGGTTTACCGGCGGAGTTAAATATGTATTAAATCATTCTAAAGATTTTCCCGGTGTCCATGGCGTTTTAGCAGAATTGCTTGATGTGGATAAAGAGTACCAGGCAATCATTGAAAATGTGCTTGAATCAACTGCCGGATGTTTAGTTTCAAAAGATAGAACCACCGCTCTTAAAACACTGCAAATTCTCAAAAGTCAAAAACTCGGAAGCGCTTCCATTTTACCATTAAAAGAATTGTCAGTATTGAATTCAAAAATAAAGAGTATGCCCAAAAGTGATCATATCGTAACCAGAGCTCTTGATAGTATAAAAGCGGATAAAAAATACACAGCACTTGTAAACGTTCTGCTGGGAAATGTGTTGATCGTAAATGATCTGTCTAAAGCGCTGCAAGATTCGAAACTTGCCGGTTGGGATCTTGTTGATCTGGAAGGGACATTTTCCGGAACAAACATGATCCTAAAACAGGGAAAAAAGGGTAAGGGACTTGTAGGGCGACAAGAAAAATTGGACGCTCTAAAACAGCAGTTACAGGAAAATGAAAAAACGCAATCGTCTGTCCAAAACGACGTAAAAGAAATTGCTGAAAGATTAACAAATTTCATGTCAGAGCAGAGCAAGATTGAATCAACTATTGATAACTTAAAGGATGATGTTTCAGTTCTTGAAAATGATGGATTACAATATAAAGTTCGCAACGAACAGCATCTTGAATTATTGAATACACTTTCGGATGATATGGATGAAACATCTGCTGCAATTACATCTTTGAAAGCTTCATTGAAAAAATTGTCACCAACTGCTGAAAAAGGTGATAAAATTCTGGCAAAAGTTGCCGATGAACTTACCAATGCAAACAATGTACTTATGGCTGTTCGCAAACAACGAGATGAATTTCATCAGCATGTACAAGATTTACGAATTGAAGTCCTAAATCTTGAAAACCAGCGTGATAATATTGTTTTTCAAAAAAGAACAGCGGATGATTCTGTGACTGAATTGACAGGTAGGCAAAATGAAATTGGCAGTGAAATAAAGAGTTTGCAAGAAAAACAGAAAGAATTAGATAATAAGATTAAATCCTGTGAAAAAGATTTGCAGAAAGCGAATGCTGTTGTAAGCAAGAAACGATCGATTCTTGATCTAAAAAAAGAAACATATCAAGAAACGTATGGAGAAATTGAAATTATTCAAGGAAAGATTCGTGAAGAACAGCATAGCAGAGAAAATTTATTGGACGAATTAAAATCTGCAGAATTGGATGTCACTGATTTTGATCAAAAAATTAAATTGGTTATTGAACGAATAAAATATCGTTATAATACGTCAATACCTAAAAGTATGAATGTAAAAGAATCATCATTTGCCCTTGAGGAACGAATTGAAAAAATAAACAGAAGTATAGAAAATATCGGTCCTATCAATATGGCTGTAAAAGATGAGCATGAAGTCGAAACAGAACGTCTCGAATTATTAACAGATCAAAAGGCAGATTTAATCGAATCGGAAGAAAATTTAAGGGAAACAATTCAAAAAATTGATCAGGAAGCGCGCAAGTTATTTACAGAAACATTTGATCAAATCAAGATCAATTTTGAAAAATTATTTTCTATGTTTTTTGAAGGGGGTAAAGGTTCCTTATCATTGGTGGGTGATCCTGATCCTTTAGAGGCCGATATTGCTATAAATGCTCAACCACCCGGAAAGAAAAACAATTCATTGCGTATGTTATCAGCAGGAGAAAAGTCTTTAACAGCTATCGCACTGTTGTTTTCTATTTACCAGTATAAACCAAGTCCATATTGTATTTTAGATGAAGTGGACGCGCCGCTGGATGATATTAATATCCGAAAATTCACTAAAGTTTTGGAAGCATTTTCTGAAGAAACCCAATTTATTGTTGTTACACACAATAAGCTTACCATGGAAGCGGCAAATTATCTCTTCGGTGTAACAATGGAACAGAAGGGCGTATCTAAGTTAGTTTCCGTCAAGTTCGACGCATAAATCATCCAATTAAAATTTATTCTATTTTATTGATTCCCTAAAGGGAAACAGTTAATTTTATAAGCTTTATTCGAACCGATAATCCATGTTTGAACAAATAACAGATAGATTTGATACTATTTTCCGCCACTTGCGTGGTCTGGGAAAAATTACGGATAGTAATATCCAAGAGACGTCACGAGAGATTCGACGCGTCCTATTGGAAGCAGATGTGAATTTACAAGTTGCTCGTGATTTTATTGCTCATGTCCAGAAAAAAGCGGAGGGGACAAAAGTATTAAAATCCATAAGACCTGGCGAACAATTTATAAAAATTATACATGAGGAATTAGTCCATATTCTTGGAGATGAAAAAGCTGAAATAGATTTGAGTGGAAAACCATCTGTTATTCTGATGGCAGGTCTTCAAGGATCCGGAAAAACAACCTCATGTGCAAAATTAGCCAAGATATTTACAGATCAAAAGAAACACGTTTTATTGGCTGCGGCGGATGTATATCGTCCAGCTGCGATTGAACAACTACAAGCACTAGGTAAACAGATAGATGTCCCTGTTTATGATGAAGGTATCGGCGATCCGGTAGCAATTTGCTCGAATGCAGTTACCCGTGGAAAAAGTGAAAAAGTAGATGTTGTTATTTTGGATACTGCCGGTCGTTTGCATGTTGATGGCGAAATGATGAATGAGATTCAACAGATTGCCGACAACGTAAAACCAAATGAAATTTTATTCGTGGCAGACAGTATGACAGGGCAAGATGCAGTAACATCTGCTAAAGCATTTTCAGAAGCATTACCTTTGACGGGGACGATATTAACAAAGCTGGATGGCGATGCTAGAGGTGGCGCAGCTGTCTCCATCAGGCAAGTAACAGGTGCACCAATCAAATTTGCCGGTGTTTCTGAAAAGATGGATGGATTGGAACCATTTAACCCCAAGCAAATGGCCGATCGTATTTTGGGATTTGGTGATGTTATTTCATTGGTGGAAAAAGCAGAACACGTAGCGGATGAAAAAACAGTGGATATGTTGGAAAGGAAAATGCTTGGAAACGAATTTAATCTTGAAGACTTTCAGCAGCAGTTGAAGCAGCTTAAAAAAATGGGATCACTTCAGCAACTCATGGGAATGATGCCCGGTATGAATCGTAAACTGATGAAAGGAATGAATATGGATGACCGTCAACTTTCTTGGACGGAAGCCATTATTAATTCCATGACTCCGGCAGAACGAAGAAACCCCGCTATCATAGATGGCAGCCGTCGAAAACGGATTGCCCTGGGTTCCGGACGTTCTTTGCAGGAAGTGAATCAATTACTGAAACAGTTTGTACAAATGAAAAAAATGATGAAACAATTTGGAAAAATGAAACCAGGCAAAATGCCCCTGGGGAATTTTATGGGAATAAGCTAAAAGGAGAATGAATTGGCTACTAAAATAAGACTGAAACGAATCGGACGAAAAAATAGACCTTTTTACCGCTTGGTGGTGATGGATGAACGTGCTCGCCGCGATGGCGCTGCCATCGAACAATTAGGTTGGTTTAATCCACTCGAACTTGACGATGAAAAGAATTATGCTCTTAACGATACGCGAATTATACATTGGCTGCAGGAAGGTGCTCAAACTACAGAAACAGCTCACAATCTATTAAAAAGAACTGGATTGGCCTATCGTTGGCACTTGATTCGCCAGGGGCTGGATGAAGCGGCTGTGGAAAAAGAAATGAAAAAATGGGCTCTTGAAAAAACAGAAGTTGAAAAGAGCAGAAGTGATAAAGCAGCGAAAAAAGCTTTAGAAAAACAAAAAGCAACTGAAGAAGAAGCAGGAGCAACAGAAACGCAAGAAGATACACCTGTCGTTGAAGAAAAGGCCGAAGAGGCGCCAGTAAAAGAAGAAACAGAAGCAACAGCGGTAGAAGCGACAGTTGATGATTCTGCAAAAGAAGAAAAA
>DJKX01000047.1:0-48034 GCA_002436185.1 Fidelibacterota bacterium UBA6531 | reverse complement strand
AGACGAAAAAGTGGATGATTCTGCTGACGAAAACGATGAACAAGAAGAAACAAAGGAAGAAGTAGTTGAAGAAGATTCCAAAGAAGAAGCTGTCGAACCAGAACCAGAATCTGAACCGGAACCCGAGCCAGAACCTGAAACTGAAGAGCTAAAAGAAGTAAATACTGACGAAGCACCAGCAGAAGAAGAATCAAAAGAAGACGAAAAAGATGAACCTGAAGCTAAACCGGACATAGAAGTTGAAATGTCCGAAGAAAAAAATGTTGCGGATGAGAAAGAATCAGCTGATGCAGAAGTAGATGAAGTGACAGAAGAAACCACAGAAGAAGAAGCCGAACCGGACGAAGGAAATGAAGAATCTTCGAAAGAAGAAAAGGAAAATAAAAGCGACGAATAAAGTTGCAAGGAGAGTACCATGCAGGAAATGATCGAATTGATAGTTAAAAAGTTAGTGGACAAACCAGATGAAGTAAAAGTGACTCCAGTAGAAACAGAACAGCGAATCATTTTTGAATTAACCGTTGGAGAAGGTGATTACGGAAAAGTCATCGGCAAGCGAGGTCGCAATATTTCTGCCATTCGAACACTTGTATTTGCTGTTAATGCAAAAGAAGGCGGTAAGCGTGCCCGTTTGGATGTGATCGATTGAAATGAGTAAAAAAGTTCATCCCATTGCCAAGATTACACGAGTGAGCGGTCTTAGGGGCGAAGTACGCCTCCAGCCATTATCTCGTTATTTCGATGAATATATCGAATCACGTGAATTACAGATTGGATTCGAAACAGATTTGGCTCGTGAAATCAAATTGAAAAAAACAATCGGTCATGGAAAAAAAAGGCGGTTCAAGTTTGAAGGAGTTCAGTCTCGGGATGATGCAGAAACACTTATTGGACAAACGTTGTTTGCTGAAAGCCGCAATGGTGATAATGCTGATCTCATTTCCAAAGAACTATTGGGTTATACTGTTATTACAGAATCCGGTGAAATGGTCGGCACATTGACAGATATTCTCTGGTTGCCATCCAACGATGTCTACGTTATCCATAATGGTAATGATGAAAAACTGATTCCTGTGATAAAAGAAATTGTCATCGGTGTAGACAGTGTTGTAAACGTGATTATGATTCGACCGATGGAAGGTTTGCTGTGAAAAAGATCGCCATAATTACACCTGTGCCGGACATGGTAAATGTTGTTATAGCGCAGAGCATGCTGCGTAAAGCTACTGAAGAAAAAGTGGTTGAATACAATGTGGTTGATCTCCGGGAATTTGGAAGGGGTAATTATCGCCAAATTGACGATACGCCTTTTGGAGGCGGAAGTGGGATGGTCATGATGGCTGAACCTCTGGTCAATGCGATTGAATCTACTTTGGAATGGATGAATAAAAAGAATGTTCGAATCGTATTTCCTTCTCCACAGGGTAAAACATGGAACCATAAAACAGCTGCATCATTCAGTGAAAATGAAAATATCATTTTTATTTGCGGTCACTATAAAGGTATTGATCAGCGAGTGGTCGAAAAATACGTAACCGATGAATTTTCCATCGGCGATTATGTTGTCACCAGCGGAGAAATACCTGCCATGATTATTATCGATTCAATGGTTAGACTAATCCCGGGAGTGTTGAATTCCAGAGAGTCAGCAGAAACGGATACATTTTACGGAGACCTGTTGGATAATCCTCATTTTACGAAACCCCGTGAAGTGGCTGGAATATCCGTTCCGGATGTTTTATTGAATGGTCATCATAAAGAAATCGAAGAATGGCGACAATCTCAACGTGAAAAAATGACTCAAATCAAACGGCCGGATTTATGGCAAAAATATTTAGATAATAGTACACTTACGGAGTAAAAAATGAACAAATTACAAGAAGCAGTTCAAGATCAATTAAAAACAGATTTACCAGAATTTAATTCAGGTGATACAGTGGAATTAGATGTCCGTGTTGTGGAAGGTGGCAAGGAACGTATCCAGAAATATCGGGGTGTCGTGATTGCTCGGAAAGGCGGCGGAATTGAAGAAACCATTACCGTTCGAAAAATTTCTAATGGTGTAGGTGTGGAACGAATTTTCCCACTCCATTCGCCCATGATATCCAATTTCAATTTGGTCCGTCGCGGGAAAGTTCGAAGAGCAAAACTACATTACTTACGCAAACTTTCCGGTAAAGCAACGCGTATTGCTGAAAAACGATAAATCAAATCTATATATAAATGATAAACCCTCATCGGTAAATACGATGGGGGTTTTTTGTTTAATTTAGTATAAAAATTATAATGGTTAAGAAAAATTATTCTTTCATCGAATTGTAAAACTTTTTGAATTAGTTTTAAACAAATATGTATAAAGAAAAAGAGTAATTTAATTGAGCAAATTTGAAAAAATAGTACTTGGCATAACCGGCGGAAGTCATTTATCCGTCCACGCACTCATGCTGGCGTTGCCGAGCTTGATCCCCATTTTGCGGAATGAATTCAACACAGGATTGGATACATTAGGTCTCGTTGTAACTGTCAGTGCTTTTATGTTTGGTGTAGGAGCTATTCCCGCCGGTTGGGCAGAAAGCAAATTGGGTGGAAGGTTGCTATTAATCTTATATCTCATGGGTTCAGGTTTTTCGGCGCTATTGGTTTCAGTTTCGAACTCATTTTTTATAATGGTTATTGGTTTGGGATTTATGGGCTTTTTCTGTAGTATTTATCATCCAGCCGGACTCACCCTCATTTCTCACCGTGTCAATGTTCTCACTAAAGGAATGGCCGTCCATGGTATTTTTGGTACAGTCGGCTCTGCCGCAGGACCCATTATGGCTACAGCGTTAGCAGCGCTTATCTCCTGGCGAGCATCATACGCATTTTTAGGCATATTTAACATACTCCTAGCCTTGACTACCCTTATTGCTATTCCCAAGAGGGATAAGCATGATGTTGAAGAAAAAACTGAAAATAAAGTAGATAAAACCAATCGACCAGCATTGATTTATTTTTATATCACTAATATGCTCATGGGCATGGCCTATTATGGTTTTACCACATTTATGCCCACTCATTTCGCTGAAAATACACATCAATTTATGCCTTTTATTTCTGACACTATGAAAGCAGGTGTTTTCCCCACGTTGGTTTTTTTGGCTGGCATTGTTGGTCAATTGATCGGCGGACGACTGGGTAGTCTTTATAATCGGCCCAAAATGCTCATGCTCATCGTCGCCGTAAATATTCCCTTTTTATTGTTCATGGGCTATAGTTCGGATATGTGGCTGGTTGTATTCAGTATCTTTATGGGTATGGCATATTTTTCCAATCAACCCATCAGCAATACACTCATTGCGGAATTTACTCATAGCGCTAACAGGGGATTGGGTTACGGCATCAGTTTTTTCTTGAGTTTTGGCATCGGTTCATTAGCAGCAGGATTTGGCGGATTTATTGCCGAAAGCCAAGGAGTTGCTGCTGTATTTCCCGTGATGGGCTTTTTATTAATCCCAGCACTATTTACCAGTTATATGATCATTAAAAAATCATGATTAATTGTTTTATCTGTTAATATTGTTCATCAATTTCAACTATTGATATGAGCCTAAACCAACTCAAGCAACTACCATCCGTATCTGAAGTATTACTTGAAGTGCGCAAGGATACAAAGCTACATAATGATTATATAACCAAAATTATTACAACAGAAATAAGTCAATATCGAGCAGATGCTAAAGCAGGAAAATTAAAGATCAATCGTAAGGAAATAGTGGATTCAATTCTGGGTGAGATATACAGATTGGCTGAACCATCCATGAAAAATATCATCAACGGTACCGGTGTGGTTTTGCATACAGGTTTTGGCCGAGCACCAATCTCAAAAAAGGTCATCTCCAATGCGACTAAAAAACTTGAAGGATACGTAAACCTAGAATTCGACCTGGATTCTGGAAAACGTGGTGAGCGGCAAGATCACATCAATAATTTACTGTCAGCCATCTGTGGTTCAGAAAGCAGTTTGATGGTCAACAATAACGCAGCCGCTGTCCTCATTGCTCTAAACACATGTGCCGAAGGGAAGGAAGTGATCGTCTCCCGGGGACAGGAAGTGGAGATCGGCGGTTCATTCCGTATCCCTGATGTTGTGCGGAAAAGTTATTGCAATTTGGTGGAAGTGGGCACCACAAATCGGACACATCTTAAAGATTACGAAAAAGCAATCACCAAAAATACCGGCACCATTCTTTGGGCCCATACCAGCAATTATGTTGTGCAGGGTTTCACCAAGGAAGTATCGCTCACAGAATTAGCAGAGTTGGCGAAGAAGAAACGTATTCCATTGGTGGCCGATCTCGGTTCCGGCGCCTTGGCAGATATGGCAAAAATGGGACTTCCTCCGGAAGAGTTGGTGGAAGAAGTGGTAAAAACCGGCGCAGATATCATCACATTCTCCGGGGATAAGCTTTTGGGTGGACCTCAATCCGGTCTTATTGTGGGGAAGAAGAAGTTTGTAAACAAAATTCACAAGAATCCACTTTATAGGACATACCGCTGCGACAAGTGGACCATTGTACTCATGGAAGAAACATTACGAACCTATGCTTCAGACGAAAAGGTAAGCGGTGATAATTTGTCCCTAAAACTCCTGACTACATCTCAAAACACTTTATTAAAACGTGGAGAAAAAATGTTGACGGATATTCCTAAAAAGAAAATCAAGGATCTGGGAATATCATTGGTCGAATCCAAGGTGGAAGCCGGGAGCGGCTCATTGCCCGTGGAGGCTATCCCCAGTGCTGCCTTGCAGTTTAAACCTAATGTCATGTCTGTGTCCAAACTGGCCAAAGCATTCCGCACCGGAAATATCCCGGTAGTTGGCTACACCAAAGGAAATACATTTTATATCGATCTGAAAGCGGTTCTGCCGAACCAGGTATCCAGACTTATTCAAGTAATTCAGGACGTTTAATGACCCAAGTTGTCATCGGCACTGCCGGGCATATTGACCATGGAAAGACCGCATTGGTAAAAGCACTTACCGGCACGGACACGGACCGTTTGGCAGAAGAAAAAGCCCGGGGTATGACCATCGACCTGGGATTTGCTTTCTTAAATGAGTCCATAACCATTATTGACGTTCCCGGTCACGAAAAATTTATCCGCAATATGGTGGCGGGAGTGTCCACTATCAATATTGCACTCTTGGTGGTGGCGGCCGATGACGGTATCATGCCTCAAACGAGAGAACATCTGCACATCCTGAAACTCCTGAACATTCCCCAATGCGTGGTAGCCCTCACCAAGACAGACCTGGCGGAAGATGGAGAATGGCTGGACTTGATTGAACTGGAGATCCGGGAATTGACAGAAGACATTTTTGAAAATGTGGACGTGGTCCGAACGTCCGTACAAACCAACGAGGGAATTGACGATTTAAAGCATTTATTGGAAGAGAAATCAGCTGCAGTTCAATTGACAGAAGATGAGAGCTTTTTTCGACTTCAGGCAGACCGTGTTTTTTCCATGACCGGTTTTGGCACGGTGGTAACAGGAACAGTCATTTCTGGACGCTTGAAAAAAGGGGATACTGTGGATGTATTGCCGGGGAATATTTCTGCGAAAGTTCGGGGAATTCAGTCCCACGGTGCAGAAGTGGAATCCGTGCAGCGGGGCGATCGTGCGGCGGTGAATCTTTCCGGAGTGGAAGCAGAAAAGGTATTTCGTGGTTCAGAATTGGCGACAAAGGGAAAACTGAAAGCAGTATCGAAATTCACAGCCCATTTACAACTTACGGCGGACATGAATAAAGAACTAAAGCACCGCCAGCGAGTGCGGGTGCATTTGGGCACAGCGGAAGTGATGGCGAGAATATATTTGACATCCGATAAGAAAATGACTGCCGGCAGTTCGGCAAATGTCATTATTGTACTGGAAGAGCCGACCGTGATGGCCAGTGAAGACCGCTTAGTCATGCGCTCCTATTCTCCTATGCACACCATCGGCGGCGGGACGGTATTAACCACATTTATCCCCAAAGGAGTAAAGATTAAAAAATGGGTGTCTGAACTAGATTTAGATTTGGAGAAACGATTTGGCCAATTGGTTGTAGCATTCAAACTGGAACCCAAAACAGTATTTGAGTGGGGAAATGCTATGCAAATGACGGATAAACATATAAGAAACTTGGTGAAAAATACTGGATTGAAATCATCCAGACGCAGTTTTATTTATTCAGACGAAAATGTGAATTCATGTTCTGAATTGATTGTAAAACGTTTAGAACAGTTTCATGACAAAAATCCACTGCGCAAAGCCATGTCTGCAGATGTGCTGCAACAAGAATCAGGATTGAGCGAAAAATGGTTGGCTGAACTGCTGGACATTATGGAAAAAGATGCATCCATTCGTTCCGCCGGAACGGGTGTAGCACTGGCGAGTCATAAAGTGGAACTAGCAGGCGGTACGGCAGAAATATCACGTAAGATGGAAGATGGAATAATGGAAAGTGGTTTCATTCCTGTGACGACTGAAGAATTGTCCAAAAAATTGAAAACGAGCCATAAGGATATATTGGAGATACTACACGTTTTAAAGAGTGAAGATAAAGTAGTGGAAATCAAAAACGATGTCTGGATGCACAGCGAAAACATGGCTAAACTCCGGAAAGCATTACAGAGCCATTTTGATTCACAAAACGAAATGAATGTAGCAGACTTCAAAAACATGAGCGGTTTAACGCGGAAATTCGCCATTCCTGTCCTGGAATACTGCGACAAGCAGGGTTGGACCGAACGGGATGGAAATGTGCGCCTGAAAGGAACTATGGAATGAGTTTTATAACTTTTGTGTTATTAAGAATAATAAAGCCAAAAGGGTAATGTAGATGAAAAATATTATCAACCAACATAAACACTACTTTCCCACTTTTTTTCTGGTATCAATCTTGTATTCTCAGTGGGATGTTCAATATGATTCCCATCTAATTACCACAGCAACCATGTCTGCAAAAGTTACTAATGTTGGAATGTTAGATTGGCAACATAGTAATGGATCAGCAATTCGTTGGCTTAATGGAGATGAGGAAATCATCTTCGCCCATGGTTTATGGATAAATGGGATGATGAATGATACCCTGATTGGTACAACTCCCTTGTGGATTGCAGATTACAGTGAAGGTCCTATAATTGATGGTCAAGCAGCAACTTTAATCCAACCTGAAGATTCTTCTATGTACCGTGTTTATCATATAGATCAATCCAGCAATATAGGAGATCCAGATTATGATGATTGGCCTGTTCAATGGGGAGCGCCTCACTATTCAGATGGTTCTCCTTTAGTCATCGGAGACCAAACTACTTTTATGGTTTACAATGATGCCCATCCAGGAGAGGATTACAGGGGCTGGCCGTACTCTGGTCCAACTTATTTAGAAATACATGAAACAATTTGGGATTATGGTATTTCCCCTGGATTCGAGAATGTTCTCTTCTTTAGATACCAGATATATAATCGGGGTAATTATGATATCCTGGATGCTGCGATATCATTATGGTTAGATGTTGATCTTTATGATGCAACTTGGAACCTTGGTGGTTATAATCCCAATGGGAATTTTATGTATAATTATTTTAGTGGAATTGAAACAGGAATTCTTCCTAGAGCTTGTACATACATGATGTTACAGGGGCCAGTAGTACCCGATCCTGATAGCACAGCTATATTTTTTGGTCACATTGTTCCGGATTCCAGAAATTTGCAAACAACGTCAGGAATGTATGTTTTAAGCGATTCTTACCCTGAAAGTGACACGCTCATGTATTTACCTAATACAATGGAAGAATTACGATTTATTTCTTTAGGATTAATGGTAAATGGTCAACCAATAATACACCCGATAACTCAAGATACGACAACATTTACCTTTGATGGTGATCCGGTAAATGGGGAAGGGTGGATATTTAATGGATATAATGATACTGGAGGTTCTGAAGGAGAAGCTGGATTTATTACGAGTACAGGAAATTTTGATCTCTTATCCGGAGATTCCACTGAAATTATTTATGCCCTCATTACCGCTGCTGATACTACATACCAGTCAGCGTTGGTGAACTTGGAAGATCAGACAGTTCAATTACAATCATGGTATAATAATACGAATCCCTTAAGTATCATAGATGAGAATGATCCTTTGAACCCGGGACAAATAAATATAATAAAGGCTTATCCAAATCCATTTAATGCTACCATCAGTCTGGAATGGGAAAATACTTATTCAGGAATTACTCAAATTGATGTGTTTGATATAAATGGTACTTTTATAACAACTATTACTGCAAAGTATTATAACCAGGGGTCTCACCATATTAAATGGATACCACAAAATTTATCTTCAGGTATTTATTTTTTATCATTTAAAACGCAAGATATAATTCAAGTAAAAAAGATTACATTTTTAAAATAAAATGGAATACATCATGCAAAAAAGTATAATGAGATTAATTTTAATACAATTCATCACTTTTAGTATTGCCTTTTCTGATCCTTCTATGTTTGGAGAACTTGAAATTAAGGATATACCAGTTGGAAATACCGTTTATTTAACAGCTCAAGGAACAGCATGGAACGGAATTAATGAGGGTTGGTCAATTTGTACAGGAAGCAATTATTTAATTATTACACTTACTGGATATTCACCATTTTACTTGGATTTTATTACGAATGATCAAGCTACACAAGGTCCGGATGGAACGATAGTCCATGGAAAATACAAACTTCAAATGGGTTCAAATATTGTATATATTGATTGGAGAGATTGTGATTACCAAGATTTGAATGGTTTTGGAACCAATTACAATACAGCTGATTTAATGATTAGATGGAATTCAGTTAATAATAGATTTGAGCATCAGGATAAGTTGAATCAAACTATATGGCATGGAATATCTCAAGATTCTACTGTAGGAATTTGGGATGGAAATCGAAAAAATAATTCAATACCCATGCTCGATCATTTTCAACCCACTATACCTGAAGGTTTGACATATTCTAATACCAATAATCACCCTGATATTGAATGGAGAAGGAGTGAGCCTTATAATGGGAATGTGACATATAAGGTCAAAAGAAAGAATCCAAATCAGTCTAGTTATAATGTTATAGCCAATGGGTTAACAGATACTTCTTATATTGATACGGACGTTGATATATGTTGTGGTTCACAGTTAGTTGAGTACAATTATAAAATAGAAGCTGTTTCAGGAGATGGAAATAAAACAAGCGGTAATAGTTCTCCGTTATCTGTAAGAGTTAAAGAAGGAAGCACCGGAAAAAATAAGTTATTTAATTCTATTCCTGATCAGTTTTCAATTCAATCATTTCCCAACCCCTTCAACCCGGAAACCACCATCAAATACGACCTTCCAAAAGTAAGCGAAGTCCAATTGGTCGTTTATGATCTGTTAGGCAGAAATATCAACACTCTCAAAAACCAACGAGAAGATGCCGGTTATTATTCCATTAAATGGAATGGCAGAGATGAGAACGGACATCCGCTATCATCCGGGGTGTATTTTATCAATCTGTCTGCTCATTCATTAAATAGTGGAGAGACGTTTACACAATCACAGAAAGTAGTATTACTTAAGTAATATATTCTTCCCTCGAACTGATAAAAAATTCAACCATTTGTGAGTAAAAAATCACCACCCCAGGGTACGCCCCTCATGCGCCAGTACGAAGAGGTCAAGCGCCAGTACAGCGATGCCATTGTCCTCTTCCGTATGGGCGATTTCTACGAAACATTTAGCGATGACGCCGTCACCACGGCGAAGGTGTTGGGGATCGTATTGACGAAGCGTTCCAACGGCGCTGCCGCCGATGTGCCTCTGGCCGGTTTCCCCTACCACGCCATTGATAATTATTTACATAAGCTGGTGAACGCCGGCCACCGTGTGGCCATCTGTGAGCAGGTGGAGGACCCCAAGCTGGCGAAGGGGATCGTGAAGCGGGAAGTGGTGGAAGTGGTAACCCCCGGGACCATCACCAGCGAGGCGGCTCTGAACGAGAAAGCGAATCAATTCTTGGCCTGTGTCCACACCCATCGAGATAACGCCGGTTATGCCGTATTGGATCAATCCACAGGCGAATTATTTATTGGTGAATGTCCGGAAGACGGATTGACCGAAGCCTTGGGGACATTTGCTCCCCGTGAGGTGCTGTTGGCCGAGAATGTTGTGTATTCCACAGCCGTCTGGTACAGGGAACTGAAACCATTTGTGTCCACAGTGGAAGACTGGGTCATGTCCTTTGATCAGGGCGATCGTACCCTTACGGACCATTTCAATGTCCGGAACCTGAAGGGGTTTGGCTGCGGAGACCTGGAATTGGCCATTACCGCCGCCGGAGCCATCTTTTACCATATTAAAAATGCCTTGAATGGTTCTCTGGCTCACGTCACGTCTATTCATCCTGTATCTAAAGAAGGCATCATGGGATTGGACGGATTTACCATCCGCAACCTAGAAGTATTCAAATCACTGTCTACACAAGGAACCCACGGCACATTAATAGACCTTTTGGATGAGACAGTGACCAACGGCGGTGGGCGACTTGTGAAACAATGGTTATCCCAGCCACTGACGGATATAGAAAAGTTGAATGACCGTCTGGATATTGTTGCGGGATTTGTTAAAAATAAACGTTTGCTAAAAAAGGTGCGCACTGTTCTAGATAACGTAATGGATATAGAACGAATCCTTGGCAAAATTAGCCAAAATAAAGCCAATCCACGGGACATAATTGGATTAAAGGAAAGCTTGAAATGTATACCGAAAATGCAGGAATTGCTGAATTCAGCAGATATCGACCAATTGAATTCAGCCGCTGATTCATTTGCAGACACCGCTCCGGTTGTGGAGTTAATTTCAGAAAAATTGAATGAAGAAGTTCCAGCCCAGCTCCAACATGGCCATGTCTTTCGGGATGGAATAAATAAGGAATTAGATGAATTGCGAAAATTGGCCAGCGGTGGCAAACAATGGATCGCTGAAATGCAGGAATCCGAGCGGGAAAAAACGGGTATCAGCAAATTGAAAGTGGGATTTAATAAGGTATTTGGATATTATCTGGAAATTTCCAAGATCCATCAGGACAAAGTGCCTGAATCGTATATCCGTAAACAGACGCTGGTAAATGCCGAGCGCTATATTACAGAAGAGTTGAAAGAATACGAGGAAAAAATACTTTCTGCCGAGGAAGATATCATTGCCATCGAATCAGAATTATTTTCCGAATGTTGCCAGAAAATCCTTGATCGAGCTGACCGTATTCAAATCAATGCAAAACGGTTGAACAGACTCGATGTTCTTTCCACTTTTTCCCACTTATCAATTCAGAAGAAATATTGTAAACCGTCGCTTGTTGCAGATGCTGTTCTTGATATTAAAGACGGTCGTCATCCCGTGGTGGAGAATCTGTTACCGGCGTCTGACCGATTTGTAGGTAATGACCTGAAGATGAATGTGAACAAAAGTCAGATTCACCTCATCACCGGACCAAATATGGCCGGGAAATCTACGTATTTACGCCAAGTTGGACTGATTGTCCTCATGGCCCAGGTTGGGTGCTACGTGCCCGCAAAAAAAGCCACGATCGGTATTGTAGACCGTTTATTTACTCGTGTGGGAGCCAGCGATAACTTGGCTGGTGGCGAAAGTACTTTTTTGGTGGAAATGATTGAAGCAGCGAATATTCTCAATAATGCCACTGCTCATAGCTTAATTCTGCTCGATGAAATAGGACGGGGAACAGCCACCTTTGATGGTCTTTCGCTAGCATGGTCTATAACCGAATATTTACACAATCGTGACAATGTAGCAGCCCGAACCTTGTTTGCTACTCATTATCATGAATTGACAGAATTAGAGCATTCTCTGGATCGATTGGAAAATCACCACGCCGCCGTGAAGGAATTTGGAGATGAAATCGTCTTTTTGAAGAAAATCATGTCCGGCCCGGGAGATAGGAGTTACGGAATTCATGTAGCACAAATGGCCGGTTTGCCAACGAGCGTTATTTCTCGAGCAAAGGATATTTTAAGTCATCATCTTGAATCGTCGGACCAATCGGGAACATCTGTCTCGCCGCCGGCGTCAAAGCAGATATCCATGTTTGAACAGCAGGAAGCCAAATTCAAAAAAGATCTCGATGAAATGGATGTGAATTCCATGACGCCCATACAGGCATTGCAAAAATTGGATGAATTAAAAAAGAAACATGGTTTGTGATCTTCTGCAGATATATATAGATGAAAACTTGGATTGTGTATTAGAAATATTTTCTCAAAAATGTAGAGAAATAAATGGCTGAATCCTCTGTATATAACCCCCTTGTGTTCCCCCTATTACTGGACAAGAAAAGGATTTTTCGAATAAAATATATTTCCCGGATTGTATTTTTGATCTTTTTCATTTCGTCTTTGTCTGCTGAATCCTATTGGGTGCGGTACGGCTGGCAGGCGTTTAAGAATGCAGGAGATGCTCAATCTTTTTCTCTGGGCCAAACCCAAACGGCAGCATTTGGAGGAGCAGCGTCTGTATTACAAAATCCCGCTCATGCCAATAATTCATTTAATCAATATCTTTATGCTCATCAAAATCGCTTTGCCGGTTTAGTCAACAGCGATCTTATTGCCTTTCCCACATTGAAACGTTTTCGCAATCCCGTGAAAATGGTCCTTTTTCACGAAGGCGTAAGTCAAATTCCTGATACACGCGATATTCTTTTGGATTGGGGTTTAGATGGGATTCCAGGAACAGGCGATGCAGGAGAGAATAACGGTCAATTGGATGAAGGTGAGCGCTTGGATGCAGAAAAGGTCAGTTATTTTCGCCAATCACAATGGGGAGTTCATTTAAGTTCAACATGGCAATTAAACCGTTGGACTATCGGTGTGGGGATGAAGGGATTTTTTCACGCATTAGCTGAACATTTTGCCACTGGAATTGGCATAGATGTGGGAGCTACATCGTCATTTTGGAAAGGGAATACCTTTGGACTTGTTTTAACAGATGCGACGACATCATTTCTCGTTTGGGATAATGGCACTGTTGAGCGATTTTCACCCGAACTATTTACCGGGATTGCCCAAGAAATTGGATTTGAAAAAATTTCCCTGCGATTCAAATGTATGGTTGATATTGCCTTAAATCCGTTTGGAAAAAGTGTGGACGATGATTTGCATTTGAGAAAGATGGGAGGTCGATACCGAGCCGGACTTGAGGTTCAGTATAAGAAAATTGCGTTACGGTTTGGTCGGGGATTAAATGCTCTTAACAGCGCCGGTTTAGGTTTGGATTGGAGGCAGGCAGCTATTCATTATGCTTTTACATCATCAACTCAATCTGCCATGTTAGGCGATTCTCATTTGATTTCATTTAGTTTTGATCCGAAATGGTTGGTAAGTAAAGTGGGGAAGCTTTTATAAACAATTTTATTAGATTAAAAATAAATTTTTTGTATTAGAAGTTCATGTATTCAATACGTATCAAATTGAATGAAAAAATAATGAATTAAGAAATAGATGATTATTATACCTGGAAACAATACTGAATTACTCAAAGAATGTAGAGTTGACACATTCCGTGCAAGTGGTAAGGGAGGTCAACATGTAAATAAGACTGAAAGTGCAGTTCGCCTCACCCATATACCAACAGGAATCGTGGTGGTTTGTCAAGATGAACGGAGTCAGCATCGGAACAAAGAAATTGCGTTAAATAGATTGCGAGTAAAACTGGAAGAACGAAATAAAAAAAAGAAAAAACGGATTAAAACTCACACACCGAAACGAGCCCATGAAAAGCGTATCAAAGAAAAGAAAATTAGATCAGAAAAAAAGTCTCTACGTAAAAGACCTGATTCGAATGATTGATCATCAATTAAATACTATTCTCTGATTGTGAGAGATAGTATAATTCCCGTAAATTTCCTAGCTTTTTCAGAATAAAAAAATATTAGATATGTTAACAAGTATGACAGGATTTGGGAGAGGTGCATCCGGTAAAGGGGATCAAGCATTAAATGTTATGGTCCGTACCTATAATGCACGCTTCCTGGAAACAAAGATAAGAGGATTAACCCTCGCCCCAGAAATTGAGGCTGCAGTCCGCGATAAGATCAATAAAACATTGGTTCGCGGTACCGTACATATAACCATCGAAAAAAACCGCGATGTAAATAAAGGATCGCTGTCATTCAATCGCCAGCGCTTCGAAGCGGTTGAAAATGTTCTTCATGACATTCAACGGGAATATGGACGATCATTGGATATGAGCAGTTTGCTCTCATTTGAAGATTTATTTTTAAATAGTGGTGATAACACGCATCATGAAAAAACGATTATGAGTGCATTGAATAGTGCCTTGGAACAAGTACAATCTATGCGTACAAAAGAAGGACAAGTTATTCATGATGATACCAAGAAACGTATTGATTCCCTTGAGCAACATTTAGACAGAATTGAAAACATGATAGAAGGTGTAGTTATCCATCAAAAAAACAAGCTCCATAAACGAATTTCTGAACTTATGGATAAAGTAAATATTGATGAACAAAGAATGACTCAAGAAATTGCTATTTTAGTAGATCGTTCAGATATTTCGGAAGAATTGGTTCGTATTAGAAGTCATATTAATCAGTTTAAAACATTTCTTGAATTGGAAGAACCTACGGGAAAAAGGCTCTCCTTTTTATTGCAGGAATTAAGCAGAGAGATTAATACTGTCGGCTCAAAAAGCGGAACTGGGGACATGATTAATATTGTTGTGGATTTCAAAAATCAGCTGGAAAAAATTCGTGAGCAGATTCAAAACGTATTATGAGAAATTTAATCACCATATCAGCTCCATCAGGCGCTGGAAAAACAACACTATGCCGCGCATTGCAGCAACAGACAGAAATGAATTTTTCTGTATCCTGTACGACTCGAGACCAGAGAGATTATGAAGTAGATGGTGTAGATTATTACTTTATTTCAGATAAAGAATTTATAGAGCGTATGGAAAAAGGTGAATTTGCAGAAACTGAAAACGTCCATGGCTGTATGTATGGAACACTTAAAGAATCAATCAATTATGCAATAACATCGAGTGAAATACTGTTATTTGAAGTGGATGTAAAAGGATCTATGTCTATTAAAAAACTGTATCCTGATCAAACGATGACCATTTTTGTGTTACCACCCAGTTTGGAACATCTCCGATCCAGATTGATTAAACGGGGAACCGATTCTGAAGAACGAATTGCCAAACGCTTGGAACGATTAGAAATTGAAATAGAGTATAAGGAAAAATTTGATTTTTCTGTAATCAATGATGATATTCAGCGGTCAACCGAAGAGATCATTTCAATCATTAACAAACAAAATGAAGGAGTACTGCATGGCAGTTAAACCACTATCCATTCGTGAAATGGAAAAACAATCAGAAGATATTTACGAATCAGTTGTCGTTATGTCTAAACGGGCACGGCAGATCAATCAGAATCGTTTTATGGAACAAGCCATCAAGGATGCTGAAGAATTTGATATGGGCGTATTAGATGAACTTCCACCTGAACCGAAAGAAAATTATGAAGAAGAAACCAAGTCTACGACGCAAGCTATGGATGAATTTGTAGAGGGTGATTTAAAATGGCAGATGGTTTCAGAAGAAGATAATTAGTATTTGAACAAAAACTCATCCATCTGTTACGTTGACACAAAGTTCTGCAATCCCTATGTACTATAGTCTACTCCGGTTTCAGCACTTTTTTCGCTTTGCATCTGGACAACTTTTCGCCCAAACACAGATTTTTCCTTTAAACACTAATTAACAATGTCTCCTCGAACAGATGATGTAAGTCGCTACCTGCGGCAGACAAAAGAATTGTTCGGGGATGAACTTTACCTCACTATCCAACCGCAATCTTCATCACCATTATTAGATGAGGGTTTTAATCCTGAACTTTCTGCATTTGAAAAAGAAATTTGTTCATGCCAAAAATGTCCTTTAGGAGAATCCCGAAACAAATTCGTTTTTGGAGTTGGGGATCCAAAAGCTAGTTTACTTCTAGTAGGAGAAGCTCCCGGTGCAACAGAAGATGACATAGGGGAACCGTTTGTGGGTCGTGCAGGAAAACTATTGGATAAAATCCTGACTGCAATCGATCGAAACCGCCAAAAAGATGTTTTTATCTGCAATGTAATGAAATGCCGTCCGCCAAATAATCGTGATCCATTGCGAACTGAAGTAGATCAATGTGAACCTTATTTACTTCATCAAATTCATTTGATAAAACCAAAGCTCATTGTAGCTTTAGGGCGAGTCGCCGGACAGACACTTTTAAATGTGGACAAATCGTTGAAAAGTCTGAGAAATACATTTCACGACTATCACGGTACGCCTTTGATGGTGACGTATCATCCGGCGGCATTGTTACGTAACCAGGATTTGAAACGACCTACGTGGGAAGATTTCAAAACTATAAAAGATTTTTTGGAATAGAGTAAATAAATGACTGATGAATTAAAACAACCGTTAAATGTGCAACCACAATCGCCTGAAGCAGAACAAGCCGTTCTGGGAGCGATGCTGGCCAGCAAGGAAGCAGTAAGTAAATCACTGCAATGGCTTACGGCCGATCAATTTTATAAAGAAGCTCACAGTAAAATATTTAGCAGTATGGCACAACTGTTTAACGAGGGCCAAGAAATCGATACAGTTTCGATTGTAAATCAACTCAAAAAAAATAAGCAACTGGAAAGCGTCGGCGGTGCGTATTACGTCACAGGACTTGTGGAATCTGTCCCTTCAGTAGCCAATGTTGAGAATTACGCTAAAATTGTTTTAGAAAAAGCAATGCTCAGACAATTGATTATGATCTCCCATGGTCTTTCCAAAGATGCCTATGATGATTCACAAGGGGTAGATGAATTATTAGATCAAGCCGAGCAATCAATCTTTTCAATTTCACAACGTCGATTACGTGGTGGATTCCAGCATATTGATCCAATCCTCCACGAAGCATTTGAAAAGCTCGATCAGATTCATTCTCGCTCCGGTGATATAACTGGAATCGCTTCCGGTTTAGTGGATTTAGATGAACTGACATCCGGATTTCAATCTGGTGAATTGATTATTGTAGCCGGCCGTCCCGCTATGGGAAAAACAGCTTTGGCTCTATCCATGGCTCGTAACGCTGCCGTGGATCATGATCATTCAGTCGGTATATTTAGTTTGGAAATGGCCAATCACCAATTAGCATTGCGTTTATTATGTGCAGAGGCCAGGGTAGACAGTCATTTGGTTCGGACAGGAAAATTACCCAAGAAACAGTGGCAAAATCTGAGCGTTTCCGTTGGAACGTTGGCTGAAGCATCTATTCATTTAGATGATACACCTGCCATCAGTGTTTTGGAATTACGTGCTAAAGCTCGACGTTTGAAAGCAGAGCATAATATTGATTTACTTATTGTAGATTATTTACAACTCATGCAAGGTCCTAAAGGAGTGGAAAGTAGACAGCAGGAAATTTCTACTATTTCTCGTTCGTTGAAAGCACTGGCCAAAGAATTAGATATTCCTGTAATTGCACTTTCACAGTTATCTCGTGCCGTAGAGCAGCGATCTGAACATCGCCCACAATTATCTGACCTACGGGAAAGTGGTGCCATTGAACAGGATGCTGACTTAGTGATTTTTCTCTACCGTCAGTGGATTTATTCCCAAGAAGATGAGGATAGGGGCAAGGCACAAATAATTGTGGCGAAACATCGTAACGGACCTACAGGAACATTGGATGCAGCATTTATCGACCGTTTTGCCCGTTTTGAAAATTATGCACCTGTAGGCGATGAAATGGGGGCGGAAGTACCCTTTTAATGCAAAATCCATTAACACGGTTTGTTCCACAGCTTGTGGGTGAATTTCCAAAACAATTTATGGAATTGTTCAATCAGGTCAATGTATCTGTCGATAAAGAAAATGAAGAAATAAAACGCATTCTTTGGGAAGCATATGATTTTGGAATCTCCCACCACGAAGGTCAAAAACGAAAATCAGGCGAACCCTATTTTAACCATTGTGTGGAAGTTGCAAAATTGCTGGCTGAATGGAAAATGGATCATATTACAGTCATTGGCGGATTACTCCACGATTCAGTAGAAGATACCGGTGCATCACTGGCAGATATCAGAGAAAAATTCGGTGAAGATATTACAAATTTGGTCGATGGGGTTACGAAGCTAGGCGGCATAAAATTTACGACACGAGCAGAAAAACAGGCTGGTAATTTCATGAAAATGCTCTTATCTGTCGCAAAAGATTTAAGAGTGATAATTATCAAATTTGCTGACCGTCTTCATAATATGCAGACAATTGAACATTTACCGAGGATGAAGCAGCATCGTATTGCAGTGGAAACACGAGATGTCTTTGTTCCTTTAGCGCATCGATTGGGTATGGCTAATGTGAAATCTCACTTGGAAGACCTGGTATTTAAAACACTTAAACCTAAAGAATATAAAGACCTGAATTCAAAGATTAAATCCAGCCGCAAGGATCGTGAGAAATTTATAAAACTATTGTCTGATCCACTCCAAAAAGAATTAAATAAATTAGACATTAAAGCACGAATATATGGTCGGGTTAAATCCCATTCATCTATTTATGGCAAGATGGTAAAAAGAGATAAAAAGTTCGATGAAATCTATGATCATTTAGCCATTCGTATAATTGTGGAAAAAATTGAAGATTGTTATTTATCTCTGGGAATAATTCATAACCAGTTTACACCGGTCCAAGAGCGGTTTAAAGATTTTATTGCGTCTCCGAAATCGAATGCTTATCAATCCATTCATACAACAATTGTAGGACCGGATGGAAAATTAATGGAAATACAAATTCGTACACATGAAATGGAAGCAACAGCAGAAATTGGTGTAGCAGCTCACTGGCAATACAAGGAAGGCAGCACCAAGTTGAAAGGTGTAGATACGCACGTAAAATGGCTGCGAGAACTAGTGGATATTTTGCAATCTGAATCATCCGATCCAAAGGAGTTCATGAATCTGTTGAAGATTGATCTTTTCAGAGATGAAATTTTTGTTTTTACTCCTAATGGAGATTTACAGCAACTCCCAATAGACGCAACACCAATAGATTTTGCCTTTCATGTTCATACCGAAATTGGACTTCATTGCCTTGGAGCAAAAGTAAACCAGAGAATTGTACCATTAAATACTCAACTACAGAATGGTGATGTTATTGAAATAATTACGAGTAAAACACAAAAGCCCAGTTATGGCTGGTTAAATTTTGTTGTGACAACCAAAGCAAGGACGCATGTTAAAAAAGCGTTGGTCAAGCAACAATTTGAAGAGAGTGTTAATTTAGGTAAGGAAATTTTAACAAAGACACTGCGTCGAATGAAAATAAAAAATAAATACGAAGAAATTGCAGGTTCTCACCAAAAATTTGGATTTAATAAAACTGAACAATTATTGGAAGTAATTGGAAAAGGTGATTTAACCATTCGTGAAATATTACAAAAAATTAATCCAGAACAAGAAGAAGTTTTGGATCAAGATACAGGTGAAGCTGAAAAAAGCTTTTTTGATTTTGCCCGTTCAAAATCAAAAGGTATAAAACTTCAGGGAATTTCTAATCTAATGGTTACGTTTGGTAAATGCTGTAATCCAATCCCCGGCGATGAGATGATTGGCTTTGTAACCAGGGGCCGTGGAATAACAGTTCATAAGTCAGATTGCAAAAGTTTACCATTATTAAATAAGGAATCCGATAGACTAATTCCAGTAGAATGGGATGTAGACAAAAAAGATCTGTTCAATGTGCGCATAAAAATAATCGGAGAAGACCGCAAAGGTATTTTGAATGACCTGACTGATTGCATAAACAATTCAGACCTAAACATTGTGAGTGTAGACTCTAAAGTTAAAGATGCTATTGTAACACTATTTTTAATTCTGCAAGTGAATAACGTGCGACAATTAGATCGGCTTGTCAGAAAAATGACAAAAGTAACCGGTGTAGATTTTATAGAACGAACCGGCCATTCCATATAGTAACTTATTTATAAAATAGTATGCACCGTATTCTTGGTATTGATTATGGAGAGAAACGTGTTGGGCTTGCATTGTCGGATCCCATGCAAATGATTGCTTCCCCTTTCGATACCATTCCAAATAATCCAGAACTTGTTACTAACATTCAATCCATAATAAAAGAAAAGGATGTTGAAATTGTCGTTGTTGGTTTGCCAAAGGGTATGAAAGGACAAGTGACAACTCAAACTGAAAATGTAAATCGATTTGTTGAATTATTAATTGATAAAAAGGTGAAAGTTGAATTGATTGATGAGCGTTTAACATCCGTCAGTGCTGAAAAAGCGTTGATTGAACAAGGTATAAAAACAGGGCATCATAAAGGCTTAATTGATCAAACTGCAGCAGCAATTATTCTCCAACAATTTTTAGATAGCCAAAATAGATGAAGCTGAACAATTATCCTGATTGGGTTTTGGCAATAATTTCGGGAGTATTGGTGGGTGTTGCATATTTGCCAATACCAGCTGCAGTCATTATATATATTGGCTTTATTCCCTTATTACATATTTGGTTGACTCGAAGTGTTAATACCAGTGCAGCCATGTCATATTTAGCTGCCATTACTGCCCATACAATTGCTTTTTACTGGATGGGCATAAACCAAGGAACGACTGTTATAATTGCATTTTTATCATTGGTAGGTACTGTATTTTACTTAGGAGTATTCTGGGTATTAGCCGGTGTTGCTGTTTCATTTTTTCAGCACCGATTCAAAATGGGTTTAATGATATTCCCGTTTGTTTGGATTGCCATGGAAATGATTCGCAGCTTCGGGTCCATGGGTTTTCCCTGGGGTGATTTAGCATTGACACAAGTTTCAATTTTACCCTTGATTCAAACGGCGGATATAACCGGAACCGCCGGAATTACATTTTTTATCTGTTTACTAAATGGTTTACTTTATTTGGCTTTAACGACACAGGAACGTAAACAATTTATTTATGGAGCGATTGGATTATGGATGTTGGTTTTTATCCTTGGTATATGGCGTCTTAATAAGATAGAAAATAATTCCACTCAATCTCAATTTTCAGTGGCTGTAATTCAGCCCAATGTAAATCCTGTGCAAAAATGGGATAGGTCTTTCCGGATAGAATTAATTTCACTGATGGATTCCTTAACCGTAAAAGCAATGTCATTGAAACCGGATTTTGTTTTATGGCCGGAATCAGCATTGCCGGTTTATTTACGGACTTCATCAATTCGAACTGATATTCAATCGCATGTCATAAGGAATGATATTCCCTTATTGGCCGGTACTGTAGATAGAGTCGTCGATGAAAAAGGGAAACATTATTATAATGGTTCTATTCTACTAAATGAAGACGGATCATATAATATGTATCATAAACTCCATTTAGTACCTTTTGCAGAATACATACCTTTGTCATATAAATTTCCTCAATTAGATAAATTGAATTTTGGTCAGGGGAACTTTGAACATGGAACGGAATACACCATATTTAATGTGCATAATAAACGCTTTGGTAATATGATCTGCTACGAATCAAGTTTTCCCAGGATCGCCAAAAATTTCGTTGATTCAGGTGCAGAATTTTTGACTATCCAGACCAACGATGCTTGGTCAGGTGATTCGCCCGGCGCGTATCAGCATTTTGCAGAAGCTCAACTACGAGCGGTGGAAAATAGGGTACCGGTAGTGCGCAGTGCCAATACAGGTATTTCAGGCATCATAGCTCCATCAGGGAAAGCAGAACAAAAACTTGCATTTTATGAGCAAGGAATCATTTTTGGAGCATTAACATTTATGTCTGATAAAAGACATTATCCTGGTGGTGATGTATTTGCATTGCTGTGTATTTTCTTTGGATTAAGTTTGATCATTTTTGAATGGACAAGAAAAAAGTAATAATAATTTCACTTATTTGTTGCATTGCTTTTGGTCAAAGCAACAATGGTTTGAGCCCGGTTGTAAAATCATTCTTACTTCCCGGCTGGGGTGAATATAGTCTGGACAAACCGGAAAGAGGTCGAATTTTCTCTCTTTCAGAAACAGCATTGTGGACATTTTTCGCGGGAGCGTTGATTGTCAGTCATAATTATTCTGACTTATATCAGGCATATGCAGCTGATTATGCCGGAGTTAATACCAAAAACAAGGAAAGGCAGTTTTGGTTGGACGTGGGCAATTATGAATCGATGATCGCTCATAATGAAGAACATTTGCGCTTTCGGGAGTTTGACGCTCTTTATCCGTCCGAGAGCGAATGGAGTTGGGAATGGTCATCGGACTCTAAACGTGAAAAATATCGTGATTACAGGGTAGCCAGCGATACTTGGGCATTGGGAGCAAAATTCATTGCCGGCAGTATCGTGATTAATCATATCGTTTCTGCAATTGATGCTCTTTACCTGCAGCGAATTTCCCGAATTGAAGTTGTTTCTGTAACGCCCATGATACATCCAACTAGCGGCCGTTCCGGATTATCCCTTACGATTCAGTTTTAAGTAATGGACATTCTTTTTAAGCAGCCGATCATTAGGCTTTGGCTGTATTTATCTTTTTCAACAGCTGTATTATTCAGCCCCACATTATTTCATTGGTTGGGATATTTTGGTTTATTCATGAGTCTATTATGGTTGGAAAAAGTAGCAATTTCCATTATCATACGTTCATTAAAATCATTTTTCTATTTTCTCCCCATCATGATTGGATTTTATTTTCTTATTTCCATCATTATGAGTCAATCAACTTATTGGCAAATCTTAACAGAAATTGGCTCTGCCATGATGAAATTTTTATTGGTCATGGCCATAATGAATGCTTATACATTTGGTTCTGGTTCAGGTTCTGTTTTTCAGGCTTTTCGGAGCATTTGGGTGCAGTTCAACAAACCGTGGCGAAAAGTGGAAGACTGGTTTTTGTTTATGGAAATGACACTTCGTTTTTATCCTTCTTTGCAACGTGACTGGAGCCGTTGGCAGGGGATTCATAAAGCACTGGGATTGAATGTTGCTAATGGTAGGATCCGGCGTTGGAAGGAAACAGCCAGGCAACTACCGGGAATGATTATGATTCATTTACACAAAGCAGATGACATCGCCAACGCCATGACATTGCGCGGGTACGGACAGCAAATTCCTCGAGGTGTCGCTCGGCCAATTCCATTTACATTTGGACATTTTAGTACGTTACTGATTATATCATTTATTTTTATTACACTTCACAACTTTGCCCAGATTTAAAATTCAAATTCAATACGACGGTTCTGCATATCATGGCTGGCAAGTACAAAAGTCAGATCGGTCTGTTCAGGGAGAATTGGAAGTTACTTTGTTAACATTAAGTAAAGGTGAAAAGATCAATGTTATTGGTTCAGGCCGGACGGACAGCGGTGTTCATGCCTTACGACAAATCGCCCATTTTGATTGGCATACTGATATGGCTACATGTGACATAATGCCTGCAATGAACGGAAATCTACCTAATGACATCCGCATTCAAGAATGTTCTGTTGTACCGAATGATTTTCATGCACGATTTTCTGCTGTCAAACGTCAGTACGTATATTGTTGCCGGACGGATGATTATATTATGGACCGCAATAAGGTATGGGAAACCGGTGAATTGGATTTGAACCAATTAAATGAATTGGCCCAATTGATTATAGGTGAACATGATTTTACCTCGTTCTCAAAATTTAATCCAGAGGTTGAAAATAGAGTGAGCACTATTGCATTATCTGAATGGTCAAATGAAGGCGGAATTGTAAATTATAGAGTGGCGGCAAACCGTTTTTTGCATCATATGGTGCGCTACCTCGTTGGAACAATGGTAAATGTAACACAAAATAAAATGTCTAAATCAGAATTTGAAACATTGTTAAAAAATCCTCAAGAGGATGTACAGGTTCACAGAGCTCCGGCCCAAGGGCTTTTTTTAGAAAAAGTGGAATATGATGGTGCGGATAATTTCTAGTCTACTTTTTGCTATATCGTTGCTGAATGGCCAGTGGGGCGTCGATGAATCCCGGCACACGGCCATTACACGAGCCATTGAATCTGTAGAACCGGCCGTTGCATCCATCAGCGTTGTGCAGTTGCAGGATCTTTATAGTTCTTTCAGCAGAGGTAGAGATCCGTTCTTTGATTTTTTCTTCCCGGAGCGTAGTCGAAAAAAAGAAATTCGCAGTTCAGGATCCGGTGTTGTCATCAGCCCCGATGGGTATGTTTTGACTAATTTCCATGTAATTGAAAATGCCACAGAAGTCATGGTAACTCTCCCAGGCGGAGAAGAATATGAAGCGGAAATTATCGGTACAGATTTTATAACGGACTTGGCTCTATTAAAATTGAGGGGACGCAATTTTCCTTACGCAACTTTGGGTGACTCCGATGACTTAATCATAGGTGAATGGGCAATTGCTCTGGGGAATCCATTTGGACTATTTGATATCAGTAAGCAGCCCACAGCTACAGCCGGAATTATCAGCGCAATGGATATGGATTTTGGATTTCAATCAGGAAAAATATATAAGGATATGATCCAGACGGATGCCGCCATCAATCGGGGAAACAGTGGTGGCCCGTTGGTAAACAGCCTTGGGGAAGTCATTGGAATTAATACGTTCATATATACGGCCTCTCAATTCGCCGAGGGGTCCATCGGAATTGGATTTGCCATTCCAATCAATTTGGCGAAAGATGTTGCTGAAGAATTAAAAGCATCCGGGAAAGTGGATAGGAGTTTTTCCACTGGGTTATCAGTGGAACGATTAACAGAAGAAGTTGCAGAATATCTTGATGTCCCCCTCAGGCAAGGTGTCATTGTTGTAGAAGTAGAAAAAAGCAGCAATGCTCAAAAGGCTGGAGTTAAAGTAGGTGATATTATTACGGATGTTAATAGTCAGAAAATTCGAAGTTCTCGTGAAATTTTGAAGATCATAAAAGAAAGCGATTTACGGTCGGGAAATAAGATTAAATTGAAAATTTATCGAGATGGTAAAACATTGACAAAATATTTAATATTAGCAAGCGTGAAATAATGTTGGCCCCGGAAGGAAGAAAAATTCTGATTGGGCTTATGGTTCTAACGTTCATTTGCGGTATATCAGGATATGGATACGAAAATGCAGTGCTTAAAGTGAGTTATTATGTTTTCGGTGTTTTATTCATTTTTAGTCTCAATTTTTTTCGTGATCCGCAACGTACAACCCCTGAAGGTGAAAATCTCCTCATAGCTCCCGCTGACGGCAAAGTTGTATTGATTGATGATATAGAAGATGATGCTGTGGGGAATGCAAAACAGATTTCAATATTTTTGAACGTTTTCAATGTCCATTCCAATAAAATGCCAGTAAACGGAATCGTAGAAAGTGTTGATTATAAAAAAGGCAAATTCAAGGCAGCTTTTAATCATAGTGCCAGTGATGTGAATGAACAGGCAATTGTTGTATTATCTCGCGGCAATATGAAGATCAAAATCAAGCAAATCGCCGGGCTTATCGCCCGAAGGATTCATTGTCATGCGAAAGTGGGTTCAGAAGTAAAGCCGGGCGAACGGTTTGGTTTTATTATGTTTGGCTCACGTACAGATCTTATTGTACCTTTCAATTCTATAGTCAATGTGAAGGTTGGCGACAAAGTAACAGGAGGTAAGACTATTGTTGGTCTAATTTCTGCATGAATATGAAACAAAAAGGTAAAAAACGTCGATTTATTCCCAATCTCATTACGGTGATGAATATGTTTTTGGGGTTTATGGGCATTGTAATGATGATCAAAGGCGATCCCATTCGCGGCGGCTGGCTGATTCTGTTTGCCGGATTATGCGATGTGGCTGATGGAAAACTGGCTCGCATGCTGGGTATCCCTTCCAAGTTTGGCGTCGAATTCGATTCGTTTGCTGATACAGTCTCTTTTTGTGCCGCTCCATCCTTATTGATCTACACAGTTTACGTCGAAGGGCTTCCGCCTTTGTTCGGCGGTTTAATCGCGTTCACTCCTTTGTTGTTTGGAACTATTCGACTGGCACGATTCAATATTATCCAGGATGATGATCCGAAATCATTTTTCACCGGTTTACCTACACCCGTCAATGCAATTTTGATTGTCAGTTATATGTTGTTCAATCATCAGATGTTTGGCGATATGGGCGATCCCAGAATTGCCTTGACCATGACAGTAACATTGGGATTTATGATGATCAGTCCTGTGCGTTTTTCAAAATTTCCGCTCTTATCATTCAAAAAGGGTAAATCAAACACATTGCAGTTGATTGGTGTGGTGCTGTTAATAACAAGTGCTATTTTATGGAGAGGAATTATCCTGTTTCCACTTATGGCATTTTATGTTCTCTGGAGCACAGTGAAATGGATGATCGACCACGATAGATTTGAAGAAGAAGCTTTACCTAATAATGATTAAACGTTCACTAGCACTCATTGCTCTCACGTTGTTTGTCGGGGCCATGGCCGGAACGCTCACAGGAGAATTGCTGGGCTGGATACTACCGGAAGGTGTTGTCAAAGACTTCTTTCTAACGAGTGTTACTTTTGATCTTGCCGGATTAGTTGGCAATGAAAGTGGCGTCATTGTATTGGATCTAATCATGTTCACCTTCAAATTTGGTCTCACTCTTAAAATAAATTTCACCAGTATTATCGGAATTGCCGGCGCATACTACTTCCTGCGATATTTCCGATGAGCGTTGTAACTTTCATACACAATATTTATTAAAAAGCGGAGAATTTTATGGAATACACATTAATACACGCAGCCTTTGGTTATTGGGAATTACTTCTCATTCTTCTAGTTGTTTTACTGCTTTTCGGCGCCAAGAAACTGCCGGAATTGGCTCGTTCATTGGGTAAAGCTTCGAAGGAATTCAAAGCCGGCGCCGATGAAGTGAAGCGGGAAATCGAAGATGCCGCTTCTTCTGTCGAAGACGAAAGCTAGAGCAGTAACTAAAAATTTACGACGGGCATCCGTCCGTTTTTCACGATTAGAAACAAATCTAAACTATTTGCGTATAGAATGTTATAATGGTACGCGTAACAGGAATATATGATATTTTTTGAACATCCGTGGGTTCTGCTGGGATTACTCATTATCCCTGCTTATTTCCTTTGGCAAAAACGACAAGGACGAACATATGAAGGCACCATGCGTGTTTCGTCATTTCAGTTGATTCCAGATGCATTTCGCAAGCGTGGAAATACCAAAATATTATTTATTAATATTCTTAAGGTCATTACCGTAACGCTCATAATATTAGCACTTGCACGCCCACGAATAGTTGAAAGTATTCAAGAAAAAAATGTGCAAGTTGTGGATATGGTCATGGTGTTGGATATTTCCAGTTCCATGCTGGCCGAGGACTTTAATCCCAATCGTTTAGAAGCTGTCAAACGTACTGCAAAGACTTTTATTCAAAACAGGGTAGAAGACCGCATCGGACTCTTGGTCTTTGCCGGGGAATCGTTTATTCAATGTCCGTTGACAGTGGACAAAGATGTATTGCAAAATTTGCTTAAAGAAGTTCGCATTGCCGACAGGGAAGTGGACGGAACTGCCATCGGAATGGCCATCGCCAATGCCACCAATCGTCTTCGATTCAGCGAGGCAGAGAGCAAGGTCATGATCCTTCTCTCTGACGGCAGTAATAATGCCGGTGAATTGGACCCTCTCACAGCTGCTGATTTGGCAAGTCAATTTGATATTCGTATTTATACCATCGGCGCCGGAACAAACCAGTCCGTGTCATTTATTCCCAATCGGGGTTATATCCGTAATGAGATTGATGAAAAAACGTTAAGAGCTATTGCTGATCGGACCGGTGGGAAATATTTTCGCGCCACAGACGAGAATATGCTGGTGAATATTTATGATGAAATTGATGAATTGGAAAAAACAGAGATACAAGTGAAAGAATATACTCAATACAAAGAACTCTTTGGCTGGTTGCTCATTCCCGCCATGATGCTGGGACTCTGCTATGAAACGCTGGATCGATCTGTTTTTCGGAGGAGGACGTAATTTAATTTGCAAATTGTAATCATATCATCTTTTTATTTGAGTTTATGCAGCAGATTATCGAATGTATTAATCATTTTATTGGAAACACTTAAGAATTAAAATCACGAAATTTAAAGTTCAATACCCAAAAACTTTTAATAAATTTCATTGTTATTAAAAAGGTTGTAAGAAAAATTATGAAAAAATATTTCGAACCGTATAAGATTATAATACTATTGTGTTTATGTTATTCAGCTGCATGTGTTGATAAAACTGACACCACAAAGAATGAAATACCCAGAACAACATCTGCATATGAATCTCAAACTCTGCTAACCATAGATATGATTGATGAAAGCACTGGTCTCGTCATTAATGAAGAAGGCAGTATAGTTCATACTGAAACTGGACGAGCAATATTAATTACTAAAATAATTCAACCTTCTTTCTCCACTTTTCACACCGGTTCACTGTTTTATTTATATAATGATAAAGCCATATTCAGCGAATATAGAGAACGAGTTCGTGTGCATTTTAGACTTACCAAGGACAACGGTGAAACATGGAGTGAATGGAACAATGATTTAGATATACTTTCTCTTGAAGGGATAATGTGGGATAATGAACCGGATGATAGATTCGGATATTTACTTTCCGGTTCTTTCACGGAAAAGCTGTACAATGGTGTACAGGTTAGAATAGTTTCTGAGGAGATTAACCATGGACAAAAAATTATAGATTTATTAATGTTTAACTTTGATAGAAAATCAACTGAGTGGTTTGAAGACAGAAAACGCCATCGTGTAGAAGCAGAACGTAAAAAAAAACAGCAAAAATAACCCAACATAATTTTCCTGATATAAAAAGTAGGAGGGAGTGGGGACTCAAAGAAGAATATGATTTAATTAATAGGGAGAAATGGCCACCGGAAGATAGAGAAAACCACTATTTTGATAATCCAAGCGTGACACATGTTTTTTTACATGCCACCGGAGATAGTAATGCCTACAACAATTTTTATTTTAATGCAGGAGGTGATTGGGAAAAATATATTGAAAATCAAATCTGGGTGTGGCATACTTATGGTAAAGATGTTGGAGATATTGGTTATCACTATATAATTGATCCAAATGGAGTTATATATGAAGGGCGTTTAACTACGTTAGAAATGGTAAATGATCCAAGTTATTATGTCAAAGGCGCTCATCTGATTAGAGGTAATAAATACGCAGTAGGAATTGTTCTTTTAAGTTTGGATGGGGACTTTTCAGTTGAAGAATTAACTCATCACCAGCTTGAATCATTAGTTGAATTATCAGTTGCGATATTTAAACAACAAGGTATTGATGACCCAAGGGAAGAAGCAGAATTTTATTCGGAATTATATTATCGTATTGAAGGGCATCGAACATGGGTAATAAACCATGGTGGGTATAGAGATTGTCCAGGTGAAAACATTTATAATCGACTTATGGAAATTAGAAATTTAGTTTATAATAAGATGCATGCTATTGAAGATTCAGATGAAGATTTAATTCCTGATGAATATGACAATTGTCCGGATGTAAGTAATTCAGATCAGGCAGACTGGAATATGAACGGAATTGGTGATGTCTGTGAAGATTTGGATAATGATGGTGTTATTGATTTAGAAGATAATTGCATTAATGTTTCAAATCCATTTCAAGAGGACGAAGACAATGACGGTATAGGGGATGAGTGTGATAATTGCACTTCTTTTCCCAACACAAATCAATTTGATATGGACGGCGATGGCGAAGGAGACGAATGTGATAATGATATTGATGGTGACGGAATAGATAATGTAAATGATAATTGTGCTGATTATTACAATCCCAATCAAGAAGATGCAGACAGCGATGGCGAAGGAGATGCTTGTCAACTGGATTCCTGTAATACACAAAATGCCATAGATCAAGTTTCAGCAATGCATACCTGTCTTGCTCCGGTATGTAATGTATTAGATCAAAAAAGAGAAGAATCATCAGAAGAAATAGAATTTTGTAAACAAACATTAATTGAATCAACTGATCCGTTTGTGTTGAACTTCTACATTTATAATCGTTCAGCAACAATTAATAATGGAATTATGGTATTTCCCGGACAAATAGAAGTCCCCGGATGTGTATTATATGATGATGAAGAATTGTATTTTGATGAAGCAACTCAACAATATGTACTTACAGAAGAACAATTAGACAGTATTTATGCATGTTTAGAATATAATATTCTGGAAGGAGCATTGGCTGAAGGCTATGATCCGGCAATGCCACTTCCTAACATTGACTCCTATGACCAGTTTTTAAACGATTTATGCGCTTGTAAAGATGATTTAAATGAAGATTTAAACGATATAGAGTTAACAGCAGGAATTGATGCGATGCAATGTTTTACAGCCACTGCTTTACATTGTTCACAAAACAAACCATGTATTGACAGAAGTGAAGCAAATCAATTAATCAATAATAGTAATCGACCTGTTGATGTGGGTTGTAATTACTGGCCTTCTTTAAATGAATATTATCCATGATCCATTTCCGCTTTCCATTCATTCTTTTTCTTTATATTCCGCTCATACTCATGTGGTTAACGTGGACGGTCCGAGCCAGAAGAACCAAAGCTATTTTTGCTAAAAGTGATATTGCTCTCGAGGAGAATTTATTCCAGCGTGTGGATTTTAGTCGAATTCGCTGGCAAAAGCGTTTAGGTGTGTATGGTCTAATATTACTGGTTTTTGCCGCTTCCGGACCCCAGATCGGCACGCGCTTGGCTCCTGTGGAACGGAAAGGAGTGGACCTGGTCTTTGCCATTGACGTGTCCCAAAGTATGGATGCAGAGGACGTAAAACCAAATCGCCTGGAAAAAGCCAAGTTTGAGATTAGTCAGATGATTCGCAAGCTGAAAGGAGACCGAGTGGCATTGGTAGTATTTGCCGGCTCCAGCCATCTCTATTTGCCACTCACGACAGATTATGAAGCAGCTCAATTATTTCTCGATGGTATCGACACGAAATTGATCCCAACTCAAGGAACTGACTTGAGTACTGCTATCCAAACAGGTCTTTCAGCTTTTACCGAAGAAAGTGAACATTATAAGGTTTTTGTTTTGGTAACTGATGGTGAGGATCACGAAGGCGCCGCCATTGACCTGGCAGAAACAGCCAGCAATCAAGGAATGATTATTCATGCTGTGGGCGTGGGCACGGAAACCGGATCATTAATTCCAATAATTGAAAAAGATGATTCACGGGAATATAAACGGGACCGCCAGGGAATTCTGGTTACATCCGTATTGAACGAAGGATTGCTCCGTGATATTGCCCGAGCCGGTGACGGCGTATTTGTCCGCTTTGACAATAGAGCCGCCAGCCATCGGGAAATCATGAATGCCATTGATACCATGGAAAAGCGCACTATTCAGTCTCATGTGTATGCCGAATTCGAGGATCGTTATCAAACATTTGCATTTTTATCGTTTTTATTTCTGGGTGTCAGCATGGTCCTGCCCACGCGGAAAAAAGAAGGTTCTACCTGGAGAGGGCGGATTGTTTAAGATTCTCATCATTTTGTTTGCAGGATTTGTATTTGCCCAAGACGATGGGCTGAAGGCCTACCAGAACGGTGACTATGAGAACGCCCGGAAGTATTATGAATCCATTTTGAATGAGAAGGAAGAGGATGCGGCTGCCCGGTATGGGTTGGGAACGTCGGCATTTCAGCAACAGGATATTCAGGGAGCGTTAGATGCATTTCAACGTGCATTGGAAACGGACAATAAGGAACTGCAGTCCAAAGCTTATTACAATATGGCAAATGTTCTTTCATCTCAACAAAAGAATGAAGAAGCACTGGCATTTTATCGGAAGGCTCTAGAATTAAATCCTACGGATAAAGATGCAAAACACAATTATGAAATGATTCGCTACCAGCAACAGCAGGAGCAGCAACAAGATCAACAGGACGAAAACGACGAAAACCAAGAGCAACAGAAACAGCAGGATCAAGATCAGCAGCAACAAGATCAAAATGGCGAAAAGAAGAATGATCAGGAACAAGAAAAACAAGAAGACCCTGAACAGAAAGATCAAGATCAAGATCAACAAGAAAACCAAGAGCAACAGGAACAATCCCAAGAAGAACAAGAACAGGAACAGCAACAAGCTAAAGAAGATCAGGAAAAACAGCAGGATTTACAAAATGCTCAAGCTATTTTAGATGCCTTGAAAAAGGATGAAAAAGTGAATCAAAAGCGGCAAATGGTCAAAGCCCGATCCAAAAAACTGGAGAAAGATTGGTAATGCGACTTTTAGTACCAATTATTTTATTATTACACATTGTATCAGGGCAGTCTGTAACAGCATCTGTGGATGCTAATCAATTGGCGGTGAACGAGACATTTACTTTTAAAGTCGAAGCTAAAGATGCGGATGATATGCCCCGCGTAAATCTAGCGCCATTGGAAAAAAAATTCACTATTGTCAGTGGACCTGCCCAGCAAACCAGTTACCAATGGATCAATGGCAAAGCCACCTCAAGCAAAACGCTGACCTGGACGCTGGTGCCCAACCAAAAAGGACAATTAACCATTCCGGCTTTAGTTGTGACTGTGGGCGGCAAGAAACTGAAAACAAAGCCCATTCACATGAATATAAAAGGAAGCGGTCAGGTTGTAAATAAAGATGAATTATTTTTATTGGCAGAAATTGACCAGGATGAAGTATTTGTAGGCGAACAAGTCACTGTTACGTACAAATTATATACCCGTGTTCAGATGAGCCTGGAAGATATCAAATATCCGGAGAGCGTGGGCTTTTGGACAGAAGAATTATCGGTGCCGCGACCCCCACGATTTAACCAAACGACAATAAGTGGCGTTGTGTATAATGTTGCAACATTGTATAAAGTGGCGCTTTTCCCCACAAAAACTGGCGAGTTAGAATTGTCACCCATGACAGTGCGCTGCAATGTTCAAATCAAGAAAAAACGAAAAAGACAGCGTAGTGTATTTGATGATCCCTTTTTTAACAGCTTTTTCAATGAAACAGTACAAAAATTACTTCGTACAGAAGCGCGAAAAATTCGTGTTAAACCATATCCTGCTGGGCAGCCGGCGAATTTTACAGGAGCAGTGGGAGCCTTCGAACTTACTGCTTTCGTGGATACTGACAATGTGAAAGCCAACGAAGCAGTAACCTATTATGTCGAATTACAAGGTACGGGGAATTTGAATATGTTCAGTCTGCCAAAGCTGAATTTCCCAGAGACAATGGAAGTATTTCCGCCCACAGCATCATTCGAACAGAAACAGCTTTGGGATCAATTTACAGGCAACATGAAATGGGAATATATTCTCATTCCGCGCCAAGCCGGAAAGGTGTTTTTACCGCGTATTGAATTTGAATATTTTAATCCAAAGGATGAACAGTTTCATTCCATCAGTTCCCGTTCTGTTGAATTGAATATTTCACCGGCTAAAGATCAACTGTCATCCGTTTCATCGGGATTCACCAAAGAAGAAATTGCACTGTTGGGTCAGGATATTCATTATAATGTTACGTCATCTCCATCATGGGTAGAACGCGGAAGTAGAGAGATTCCCATTTGGATATGGACGAGTTATATTTTAGTGGCCGGGCTGTTTTTGGCTCCCGTTACACTGACTCGATATCAACAACAGCGTATTGCTACCGCCGGACAGCGCATGTCTCACCGAGCATTGAAGCGGGCATTAAAATCACTCCAAACGCAATCGAGTATCGAGAATGTTTCATCGACGATTTATACATATTTAAAAGAACGTTGGCAGCTGCAGACGGATAAGATGGATCCACTAAATGTAGAACAGGAACTAAGTGGTATTATACCACCTGAAGAATTAGAGGAATTGATTCAACTTTTAAAGGATTGTGATGCCGGTCGGTATTCCCCCGGAACAATGGCAGATCAAGATATAGCCGGAACGGCGGGAAAATTGCTCAAAAAAGTGGACGGCCACGCATGAGAATTTTGTATTTCGCACTGTTGATTTCTAACCTCGTTGCAGCCAATGTGGATAGTTTGTTTGTTCGGGGGAATTATTATTTTGATGAAGAAAAATATATCCAGGCGGCTCGAAGTTTCGAGCGGTTGTTAAACACGGTGGAGCATGCGGATTTGTATTATAACCTGGGAAATGCTTATTACCGGATGGGTGAGGTAGGATATGCTGTGTGGGCCTATGAAAAGGGTTTGCAATTTGAACCGCGGAATCGGGATATTAAGCATAATTTGGAACTCACCAATACACGCGTGAAGGATCGCATTGATATGCCAGATGGTTTTGTTTTGCTGGATTGGTATAACGCATTCAAGCATTATCAAACGGTGAATGATCTTCTATTGTGTGGGAGTATTTTTCTTCTATTGGTCGGACTAGTTTATGCTTTGGGACAATTTAGATTTTTAGGTCGACGAAAAACAGCCAGACTGCAAACAATTTTTGTTATTTTAACCATTTTAATTCATGGCATTTGCCTAGATAAATATTGGGATGTAACCGGAAAACCAGAGGGCATAATTGTATCGTCTACTGTAAATGTATATTCTGTGCCGGCGGTGCGGGATGAAATGATTGTATTTAAGATCCATGAAGGATTGAAAGCAGAGATTACTCAAAGCCAGGATAATTGGGTGGAAATTATACTTTTGGATGGAAAAAAAGGGTGGATTCCTGTGAATACTATTCGGCCTTTATCATGATGATTAGCCACAGAATTCACAGAGGATTTATAAAGTATCTTCTTTTTTTTGGAATTATGACGATCGGTTTGTGTCAGGAAACTGACTTGAAGAAGATTTTCGATCCCAATGAACATCGCGATGTCCAGCCGAAATGGCCGGTGATTATTAATAATGTTTTGCCCAGTGACACAGGGATTGACTCCATTCTTGCGGTCAATACTGTTCACTGGGTTACAGACGGTTTTCGGGTTCAGGTCATTGCATCCAAATCCATGACCAAAGCGGATTCATTGAGCACGTTACTTAACGCCACCTTGACTGATTCTGTTTATGTCGTTTACGAAACTCCAAATTATAAAGTACGAGTTGGTGATTTTGTTGCAAGGGAAGATGCTGACAAAATGCGCCAAAAACTACAGAATATGGGCTATCTTTCTGCCTGGGTTATCCGTACACGGATTACTCCACAAAGAACTGGGATGATGATAAGGTCGAAGTAAGAAGTGTATCAAGGAAGAAGTAAAAAAGTAAGAAGTAATTAGTTTTCCTTATCCAAATTCTTAATCTAAAACCTCATTCCATATATCACTATAAACGACGTAATTTTTCAATTCAATTTTAACTAAAATTCAGGGGAAATATGTCCGGCCATAGTAAGTGGGCTACCATCAAACGCAAGAAAGCCGCCACCGATGCCAAGCGCGGTAAGATATTTACCACTATTATAAAAGAAATTACGATTGCTGCGAGAGAAGGCGGAGGAGATGCTAACAGTAACCCTCGTTTGAGACAGGCTGTCTCAAATGCGAAATCTGCAAATATGCCGTTGGACAATATTTCAAGGGCTATCAAAAAAGGCACGGGCGAACTTCCGGGTGTTAGCTATGAAGAAACATCTTACGAAGGTTACGGTCCGGCGGGCGTAGCCATAATGATGGAATGCCTAACGGATAATAAAAAACGGACGGTAGCGGAGATACGTCATTTGATTACAAAATACGGCGGAAATCTTGGAGAAAATGGTTCTGTATCATGGATGTTCGACAAGAAAGGTCAAATTACATTAAAAGCAGACGGTCATGATGAAGATACGGTTTTTGAAGCTGCATTGGAAGCGGGAGCCGAAGATTTTGAAGCGGATAGTGATGCATTCATTATCTCAACTGATCCAGCCAATATCATGTTCGTTCGTGACTCACTGGAAGAACAGGGTTATGAAGTGGAGTCAGCCAATATAGACATGGTACCTAAAAATATGCAAAATGTTGAAAATGATAAAGAGCAGTCGGTTATAACTTTGTTGGAAGCATTGGAGGATCATGATGATATTAAAGCTGTGTATACAAATTTTGATTCTGAAGACTGATGCGTGTTATTGGTTTTGATCCCGGAATAAATGTTACCGGATTTGGTATTCTGGATTACACAAAGCGCAATGCTAAAGCCCATGGATATGGCGTAATCAAGCCACCAAAAAATAAGTCATTGGCTGAACGCTTACTTTATCTCCATGATGAAACCATGAAATTGTTGAAAAAATTCAAACCGAATGTTGTGGCTGTGGAAGATACATTCTATCATAAAAATTTTAAATCAGCTCTCATGCTTGGCCAAGCTCGAGGTGTGATCATTTTAGCCGCTGCACGAAATGAGATTACGTGTGCAGAATTCGCACCTAAAAAAGTAAAGCAATCGGTGGTAGGCAATGGCAATGCCACAAAAGAACAAGTCCAGTTTATGGTTCAGAATATATTGAAATTAAAAGATGCTCCAATACCTTTGGACTCTTCAGATGCTCTGGCAGTAGGATTGTGTTTTATTAATCAACAGCAATTTGTCCAATGATCGATTCAATAAAAGGCCAACTTTTTCATAAAGATCCATCGCAAGTTGTTCTGGATATGAACGGCATTCGATTGAAAATATCCATTACAGCAGCCACATATAATACATTACCGGAAAAAGGGAGCGATGCAGAACTGTTAACGTTTCTGAATGTCCGGGAAGACTTAATGGAATTATATGGTTTTGGCAGTACGGATGAGCGAAATATGTTTACAATGCTGAATACCATCAGCGGTATCGGTCCGAGATCGGCTATGAATATCCTTTCCGGATCAAATCCACATGAGTTCAAAAAGAACATCATTTCTGGTGACGTGAAATCATTAACTGTAATTCCCGGCATTGGACCCAAAACAGCCAAACGTATGATTGTTGAATTGAAGGAAAAATATGTGGATGAAGATGATGATAACATGGATTTTATGGATGCTGCAGAAAATGGTTTAGCTAAAGATGCTGTAATTGGACTCATGGCATTGGGATATAAAAGAGGGCATGCAAATCAAGCCATTCGTGAATTAGAAGCGACCGGAGAATTAAACGGCAGTATAGAAGCTATTATTAAAAAAGCACTAACAAAACTTTAAAATATGATTGGCTGATTGGTTGACTGAATAATTGGATTCATAATCAACTGTTAGAATATTATCATGAAAATAGCAAATCGAATAAAAAATCTAGGTACAGAAACCGCATTCGCTGTTTCCGCTCAAGCCAAAGAATGGGCTGATAAAGGAAATAAAATATACCCATTTCATTTGGGTGATATGAATATGTCCACACCCCAAAACATAATAGATGCGGCCAATAAATATATCGTGGATGGAAAGAATGGGTATTGTCCTTCAGAAGGAATTTTGCCATTAAGAGAAGCATTAGCGGTTGATGTGGGAGATAAGCGGGGAGTAAGTTACAATCCGGATAATGTTTCCGTTCAACCGGGGGGAAAACCCACCATTGGCAAATTTATCCAAGCGGTCATGAATCCCGGAGATGAGGTCTTGTATCCAAATCCCGGTTATCCCATTTACGAAAGTCAGATCGAATATCATGGTGGAATTGCAATGCCGTACAGTTATGATCAAACAATCACTGGTTTCGCTATCGATATTGAGAAATTGAAATCATCAATTACTGACAAAACTACAGCTCTGATTTACAATAATTATAATAATCCTATTTCCGCAGAATCATCAAGAAAAGAAATGGAAGCTTTGGCTCAATTAGCCATTGAACACGATTTGTGGGTATTGAGTGATGATGCCTATTACGAAATACTGTATGATACAAAACCACAATCAATTGTGAATATTCCCGGTATGCGGGAACGGACAGTCATTTTATATACATTTTCCAAAAAATTTGCCATGACCGGCTGGCGTATCGGTGCTGCTATCGGCCCGGAAAATGTAATCAAGGTTATTAATAAATTGAATGTCAATGCTGAATCATGCACGAACCATTTTCATCAGCACGCCATGGTGGAAGCTGTAAATGGAGATAAATCAAGCGCAAAGGCAATATTGAGTGAATTGCGCAGCAGAAGAGATACAGCCGTTTCAGGATTAAATGATATTGACGGTGTTAACATTGCAATTCCCCAGTGTACATTCTATTTATTTCCGAACGTAACCAAAATTATGGAACGTAAAGGAATAGCATCTGTGGCTGAATTGCAATTGGGCGCACTACACGCATCCGGAGTTTCATTTTGCACACGGGATCATTTTGGACGACCCCAAGAAGGAGAAACTGAATTTTATATTCGCTTTGCTTATTCTGGGATATCAGTGGAAGAAATCACCGAAGGAATGAGTAAGCTAAAATTATATTTCGAATCCAGTGATTGAATTTGGATACTCCACTATACCAAAAACACATTGAACTTAATGCCCGAATGGTAGACTTTGCCGGTTACCGGATGCCGGTACAATATTCTGGAATTGTTGCAGAGCATTTAGCTGTGCGTAAATCCTGTGGAATTTTTGATGTAAGTCACATGGGCGAACTTAATGTGAGTGGAGCAGGCGCAGAAGAATTCTTGAATTATATGACAGTTAATGATGTAAAAACCATGTCCGTGGGCGATGCCCAGTATTCGGCTATGTGTTATGAAAATGGCGGAATCATCGATGATATTTTGATATATAAATATGCAGATAAATACATGCTAGTGGTAAATGCGTTCAATTTGGAAAAGAACTTTAATTGGTTGAATGAGCACAATCCGGATGATGTAAACATTGTTGATGTCAGTGCCGAAACTGGGCTCATAGCCTTACAGGGGCCGGACTCCAGAAACATATTGCAGAATGCAGTAGAAAAAGATTTATCTGATATTCCATTTTATACGTTTGAAGAAGGAACTGTCGACGGTGTAAACGCCACCATCGCCCGAACGGGTTACACCGGTGAATTGGGATTTGAAATCTATGCTGATAGTAAAGTAATTGGTGTGATCTGGGATTCCATTATGAATATTGGCAATATTACACCCTGTGGATTAGCTTGTCGTGATACACTGCGCATGGAAATGAAATTTTGTTTATATGGGAATGATATTGATGAAAAAATCAATCCCATTGAAGCCGGACTTGGTTGGATAACAAAATTGAATAAAGAAAATTTTATAGGAAAAGAATCTTTAATTTCAGCTAAAGAAAATAGAACTAAACTTTTAACTGCATTCGAAATGGAAGACAGAGCCGTGCCAAGGAAAGGATATAAAATTTTCGTAGAAGGAAATGAAGTCGGCATTGTAACCAGCGGAACACAATCACCTTTATTACAAAAAGGTATTGGACTAGGCTATGTTCAATTTGGTAAACATAAATCCGGGATGGCACTGGACATAGATATCAGGGGAAAAATGAAAAAAGCACTTATTATAAAACCACCATTTTATAAAAATGGATCAGCCCAATTATGAGCGCGATTTTAGTGACAGGCGGTTGTGGTTTTATTGGTTCTCACCTTATAGATAAATTATTGAGTCAGCGCAAGCAAGTCGTGTGTGTGGATAATCTAAATGATTTTTATCATCCCGAAATTAAGTTATTGAATCAAAAATCCCATTTAGACTATAAGCGATATTCATTCCATAAGGGTGATATAAGAGATAAGGCATTCATGAGAGAAATGTTTACGACGTATTCATTTGATATTGTAATTCATTTAGCAGCCATGGCAGGAGTCAGACCATCTTTGGATGACCCGGTACATTATACAGATGTAAATATTAATGGGACACAAGTTCTTTTGGAAGAAATGAAGGAAAAGGACATTCAACATTTCATTTTCGCATCATCATCATCCGTGTATGGTAATAATGATAAGATTCCTTTTTCTGAAACGGATATGGTTGATCGGCAAATTTCTCCCTATGGAGCAACTAAAAAAATGGGCGAAGAACTTTGTTTTACGTATTCCCACCTTTATGAAATACCAACAATTTGTTTGCGATTTTTTACCGTTTACGGACCTCGACAACGTCCGGAAATGGCAATTCATAAATTTGTTCGCCACTTGCTAAATGATAATCCATTACCGTTTTTCGGCGATGGATCCACAGCGCGAGATTATACTTACATTGAAGACATCATTAGTGGTATACTTGCGGCGTTGAAGTCAACAGATGATTTCATGATATACAACCTCGGAAACTCTGAACCTGTAAAATTGGCTGATCTGGTCTCCACAATCAGTGACGTCACTGGAAAGGCACCCGTGCTCGATGAGTACGATCTCCCTTCCGGCGATGTGCTGCGCACATACGCCGATATTTCTCGTGCAGAATCACGCCTTGATTACACTCCAACAACCCATTTTTATGATGGCATTGTTCAATTTGTTGATTGGTTCAGAACCGTGAAAACGGAACATTCCCAGCTGTTTTGAAAGACCGCCGCCTAGAAATACTTGGTATTCTTACCATAGCAATTTCATTGTTGGTGTTAATCAGCCTTATAGGTTACAGCCCCAATGAAGACCCGGGAATTTCCCCAAATGTCCACGTTGAAAATCCATTGGGAATTATTGGCGTTTACCTGTCATATTTCTTTATCAAATTTCTGTTTGGCTATCCCACATTTTTATTTCCTGTTTTGGGATTGATTTGGGGTTGGCTGTGTTTTAGTCAGAAAAAATTAACATCATTCAATCGAATTGCCGGTTACGTTTTTGGTGCATGCGTGCTTTTATCTGTAACAATCGGTCTCATTGAAATAGGTATACATGGTCGTTCCGGTCTTGATTTTACTACCAGCGGGCTTGTTGGGGGAAATCTCGCTAATTTTCTTTATAGCTTTTTGGGAATGATTGGAACGGGGATTTTGTTAATCGCTTTATGGTTGGTGTTGGTTAGAGGATATTTTGAATTCAGTTTGTATGAACCGTTGGAAAAACTAGGTATAACATTTAAGAAAAAGCGGGATGAACAAAAACTCAAAAAAGAAATTGAAACGACTGAAGAAACCAAGCGATTGCATACACAGGATTTACTGAATAAAATCGATGCTCAACGGGAGAAAGAAGATGCATTAGTTGAAGCAAATGCTGCTGCTGAAGAAAAAGTTGTGGAACAAGAAGATGAAGCGCCACCTGCAGTTGCTGAATCTATATCTCCAACACATGTCTCAATTGAAGAGAAGGAAGAACAGACAGTAGGTGAAATTAAAGACGAATCAACGGAAGAATTAATAGAAACAGAGCAGTCTAAAGATGATTTCCAAACTGAAATACCGGATAAACAAACGGGAGAAGTTCAACCACCTACAGATGAAAATATTGAAGTGGGTGAAATGGTTGAGGAAGATGAAGTAAATCTGGATGAAGTGTCAGAAAGGCAACAACCGAAACGAGAGTATCAATTGCCTTTATCAGATTTGCTAGCAACTCCGGTGAATATTTCAGATAGTATGAGCCGTGACGAACTTGTTGATCGGGCTAATTTTCTTACTCAATCATTATTAACATTTGGCGTAGAAGGAAAAGTGGTAAATGTAAGTCCCGGTCCTGTGATTACATTATTTGAAGTAGAGCCAGCCGAAGGTGTGCGTGTCAATAAATTTGTTGCCTTATCCGATGACTTGGCTAGAGTAATGGAAGCGAGCCGGGTTCGTGTCATTGCACCCATTCCGGGGAAATCATCAGTAGGTATTGAAATACCGAACCGAAATCCAGCCACAGTTTATTTCAAATCGGTGATTAATTCTGAAAAATTTGCAAGTTCTGATTCGAAATTAATTCTGGCAATCGGTAAAAATACATCAGGAGAAATTGCTACCCTTGACTTAGCGAATATGCCCCATTTATTGATCGCAGGAACTACAGGTTCAGGAAAATCAGTTTGTTTAAATTCAATTATTTGCAGCTTGTTATATAGCTCGACTCCTGATGAATTAAAATTTGTTATTATTGACCCTAAAAAAGTAGAAATGTCACTATATCGTGCATTAGCTGATTATCATTTATTATCCATGGAAGACATAGATGAACCCATAATAACTAATGTTGAAAATGCTGCATATGCTTTAAGGTCTGTGGAAAGAGAAATGGGCCGTCGTTATGATGTGCTAGCTGATGCAGTGGTACGCAATATTGATGAATACAATAAAAAGATGCAGGACAGCGGTGAACCAATAATGCCTTTTATTGTAGTTGTGGTTGATGAATTAGCTGATTTGATGATGTTAAATGCTCGTGAAGTAGAAGCACCCATCGCCCGCCTGGCTCAATTGGCACGAGCTGTGGGTATACATTTAGTGATTGCAACTCAACGTCCTTCTGTAGATGTAATCACCGGTTTGATTAAAGCTAATTTCCCATCTAGAATAGCATTTCAAGTTGCAAGTAAAATTGACTCCCGAACTATTATCGACATGCCCGGAGCTGAAAAATTAATCGGAAGAGGTGATATGCTTTATTTGGGATCAGGATCATCGGATCCTGTCCGTTTGCACAATGCGTTTTTATCTCTGGAAGAAATTGAATCTTTAATGGCACACATTCAGGAACAGCCTAAAGCAGCAGAATTAATATTGCCCAGTATTCGTGAAGGACAACTAGTCGATGGTATTGCAGTTGACGGTGGAGGAGAAGATGATCAAGATGAATTATTGCATGAAGCTATTCGGCTAGTCGTCACGCATCAACAAGGATCTATTTCGCTTATTCAACGCCGCTTAAAGGTTGGCTATTCACGAGCAGCGCGCCTCATTGATCAAATGGAGCAGATCGCCGTTGTAGGGCCATTTACCGGGAGTAAAGCTCGTGAAGTACTCGTGGATGAAACCTATTTACTTCATTTAGAAGATTAAAGTCATGCAGTTCCGTTTGCCCTTTTATGGGCTATTATTTTTTTCAATCTTATTCGGAAACACACCATCTAATCTTGATTCATTAAAATCAGGATTGAAATTCTTAAGATGGAAAAAGATTGATGTTGAATTAAACCAGTTTCAGTATGGTCAAACATATAATTCAATCATATCCGTTTCCTTTATCGATTCAATAGAATATTTAATCGAATCTAATCAGCAAAATATCTTTATTTCAGGAAATAAAATTAAAACATTCAATAAGAATACGAAACAATGTATCATAGATGAGCGCTTACCTGAAGATCGAGATATATTTTCAATCATTTCAGGGGATTTATCGGGTATTTCAATTTCGAATAAACGGAACGAAAATGGTTTAATTACGTTTTCATTTGCAATGAAAGATTTTGAAATGAGAGGCGATATATCCGTAAATAGTGGAAACTGGCATTTTGAAAATGTAGTTGTTGATTTTGATAAGGACAATTGGATCGAAATACAAATGAAAAGTTGGCAAATTTTAAGAGGAAATTACTCCTTTTCTGAATTTGGAAATGAAGCTGAAGAAGTGATCGATTTACGTGAATAAATATTTAAAATTATTCTTTGGGCTTGCTTTAAGTGCAGCCGGGCTTTGGTATGCATTTCGTGAAATGAATTTTAATGAGCTGATCGAAAATTTATCCCAAACTCATATGTTATATGTATTTTTATCAATGATTATTATGGTCGCCAGTGTTGCTCTGCGAGCATACCGATGGCAATTGATTTTAGAACCACTACAAATCTTTCCATTTCGCCCGTTATTTTCAGCAACAATGGTAGGATATTTTGGGAATAGTGTGCTACCGTTTAGGCTGGGTGAGATATTACGTGCCTATGCAATTTCGCTATCCAATTCACTTACCGCATCTTCAGCATTCGGAACCATCATATTAGAGCGCTTACTTGATTCAATGGGTTTGGCAGTCGTAATGATATTTTTCGCTTTCTTTTCTCCCTTAATGGAATGGAGTGGAAGTATTTTAATCGCACTTATTATAATTACATTTGGTGGATTACTATTTATTATTTGGCTGGGTAAAAGCCATTCAAATTTTCATGAAAGAGTCGTCCACTGGAAAATATTTGAAAAATCATCCGGTCAAAAATTATTGAGTATCATTCAGAATGTTATCAATGGTTTAGTGTCAATTAGAAAGACAAAACACTCTTTTCAACTGGTCATCCTAACATTAGCATTGTGGATTTTATATTATATTTGCACAGCGCTGGTTGTACTTGCAACAGGAATTGAAATATCATGGGTCGCAGCTGGAATTGTCCTAATCGCAACAACATTAGCCATTTCAATTCCCTCGGCACCGGGATATGTAGGAACGTATCATGCGGCAGCAGTATATGTTTTGGTAAATATTTTCAATGCAGGTTTAACAGAATCTCAAGCTTTCGCTGTTCTTATTCATGCAGTAGGATTTATTCCTCTCGTTTTGATTGGTTTTGTATATTTCTTGCGCAGTTCAATTCATTTCAGAGATGTAAAAACAGAAGAAATAACTCAATGAAAAAATATGATACTATTTTTCTTGACCGTGACGGCACAATAAATCCAGATCCCGGATATATTAGTGATTTGAATGATTTTAAGTTTTTCCCTTTTACAATGGATGCACTGAAGAAAATGTCTAAATGCTGTGAGCAATTCTGTATCGTAAGTAATCAATCAGGAATTGGACGAGGCTTGATAGATGAAATAAAATTGAATGAGATTCACGACTATATCCGCGCTTCTTTTACTGAAAATAATTTGAAATTAACAGATATTTATTTTTGTCCTGATCATCCTAATGATGCATCGAAAGATCGTAAACCGGGTACAGGAATGTTTGATAAAGCAGCATCTGATCATGGTATCGAAATAAAAAATTCGTTAATGGTGGGTGATGCTGGTTCTGATATGGAAGCTGGCGCTAAATTAAATATGGATACAATGCTTGTTCTAACGGGAAAAGGACCAGAAACACTGCAAAATTTGAGTAATAGTTTTACACCAAAATTTATTGTAGAAAATTTATTAGTGGGGGCAGAGTTAATTACATCATGAGTGCTAAAATTGCTGTATTAATGGGTGGACCATCATCTGAAAGAGACGTTTCATTAAATTCCGGGAAAGCAATGTTTGCTGCCTGTGAATCGCTAGGGTATGATACTATTTCAGTAGAATTTGAAAATGATATATTAAGTCACCTGGATACACTCAAACATGTAGATTTAGTCTTAATCGCTCTCCATGGAGGTATAGGTGAAAATGGACGTATTCAAGGCATGTTCGAAAGTCTTGGAATTAGATATACTGGATCAGATGCATTATCATCTGCTATTTGCATGGATAAACATATCAGTAAATTATTAGCTGAAGATGTTGGAATTTTCACTCCTAGATGGAAAAGAATTAGAAAAGGAAAAACTATAAACAAGCTTGAATATGCATTGCCATGTGTTATAAAACCTAATAGTGAAGGCAGCACAATTGGACTTACAATTGTATATGAAGAAAGTAAATTCGATTCTGCTGTCGAATTAGCATTCAGTTATGACAATGAAATACTAATAGAACAATTCATTGATGGTAAAGAAATAACTGTATCAATAGTGGAAAATGAAGTGCTGCCAATTATAGAAATTAAGCCTTCACACGATTTGTATGATTATGAATGTAAGTACACGAAAGGGATGACGGAATATATTTGCCCCGCTGAACTGGATGAAAATTTGACAAATATGATTCATCAAACTGCATTGGAAATATATACATTATTGAAATGCCGTCATTACGCCCGTGTAGATTTCCGATTGGATAATAATAATCAATACTGGTTTTTAGAAGTGAACACGCTACCTGGCATGACTGACACCAGTTTAGTTCCAAAAGCTGCTGCGGCAAACGGTGTCACATTTGAACAGTTAATTGATTCGATCATCCAACAGGCATTAGCAAATTGATGAACATTAAATTCTATAATACACTTACAAGACAAAAGGAAAATTTTAATCCTATCAAATCTGGTGAAGTGTCCATTTATACCTGTGGACCAACTGTGTATGATAGATCCCACATTGGAAATTTCCGTACATTCCTTTTCGAGGATATCTTAAAACGAATTCTGCAATTGGTGGGTTATAAAGTAAAACATGTAATGAACATCACTGATGTTGATGATAAGACGATCAAAAAAGCGAATGATGAAAGTAAAACATTGGCTGAAATTACTTCAAAATATACAGCTGAATTCATGGAAGACTTAGCGATGTTGAAGATATTACCAGCGGATGAATTCCCTGTTGCAACAAATCATATTCAAGAAATGATTGTTATGATCTCGACGCTTATTAAAAATGGAAATGCATATACAACAGATAATGGATCTGTATTTTTCTCGATAGAATCATATAAAGATTATGGCAAGCTTGCTCAATTAGATCTGAAGGGCTTAAAGCAAACAGAGAGAGTTTCGTCAGATGAATATACAAAAGATCATCCACAGGATTTTGCTTTATGGAAAGCATGGAAAGAAGAAGATGGTGACGTATCATGGGATTCTCCTTGGGGTAAGGGCAGGCCTGGGTGGCATATGGAATGTTCTGTTATGTCAACACAGTATTTAGGAAATCATTTTGATATACATTGTGGAGGAGTTGATAATATATTTCCCCACCATGAGAATGAAATCGCACAATCTTGTGCTGCATTAAATACCCAATTTGTCAATATTTGGATGCATAGTGAACACTTAATTATGGCAGATGAAAAGATGAGCAAATCGTTGGGGAATATTAAAACAATACCTGAATTATTAGCTGATGGACATTCTAACGAAAGTTTACGATTTGCATTAATAAGTAGTCATTATCGATCTAAACTTGCTTTTTCAAATAATAAACTCGAAGATGCAAAAAAGTCCGTTCATAGAATAAATGAATTATATCACAAATTACAAAAAATAGCAGATGCTGGAAATACAATGCCAGACGAATTCGATCAATTCATTGAAATTTTGGTTGATGATTTAAATACACCAAAGGCATTAGGTGTTTTGTTTAATTATGTAAGAAAACTCAATCGTAAAATTGATAATGATAAATTGTCAAAAAAAGAAGCTTCTATTGGACTAAACTTCTTGAATAAAGCAGATATAATTTTATCGATTTTGAAAAAACAAGACGACATTCCGGAAAATATTGTACAGTTGGTTACTCAAAGAGAATCAGCTAGAAAAGAAAAGAATTGGAAATTATCTGATGATTTAAGAGAAGAACTCAAGAAAAAAGGGTGGATAGTAGAAGATTTGCCGGATGGTACGAAGTGCTATCCATTATGATAATTGTATAATGTAAATTATTTTTATTTATTCTTATAAAACACTCTTGCAGGGTATTCAATTTTATATCTAATTTTAAAGGCTTTGCATTTCCTGATTTTCGACCAATCATTATTTATTGATTTCTCGACGGTCAGGTTTGCCTGAATCGGATGATTCAAAAAATAGGAATACCCGGCATGCCACCGTAGCTCAGCTGGTAGAGCAACTGATTTGTAATCAGTCGGTCGGGGGTTCGAGTCCCTTCGGTGGCTCACGCTCTTTAAAAATGAAAAAGTCTGTTGGGGAGATGGCCGAGCGGTCAATGGCAGCAGACTGTAAATCTGCCGGCGTACGCCTACGGAGGTTCGAATCCTTCTCTCCCCACGAAAATGCGGGTGTAGCTCAGCTGGTAGAGCATCAGCCTTCCAAGCTGAGGGTCGCGAGTTCGAATCTCGTCGCCCGCTCAAGTAGGCAGACGCTGATGTAATTAGCAGACGTGGGCTAAAAAATTGCCTACGTAGCTCAGTCGGTAGAGCACTTCCTTGGTAAGGAAGAGGTCACCGGTTCAAGTCCGGTCGTAGGCTCAATGTAAAGCAGAAAATGAACAAAAAAATGAGGAGATCGAAAGATGTCTAAGGAAAAATTCGA
>DJKX01000042.1 GCA_002436185.1 Fidelibacterota bacterium UBA6531 | reverse complement strand
ATTTACTGTTTACTATGTGATCTGCCTTGTGCTTAACTGGTGGTATTATCAGGGCCCCAAAAGAGAATTTGATAATCCGTAGTAAATACTACGTCTCTTGTCTCAGGGACAACTGGTTGTTAATCTGATATTTTATTAAATAATACAAAGTGCTTTATAAGAAATGATTTACAAATAATGTACCTTTTAAGAACTATTAGTAATACTAATAGATACATTTAATATATCTAATTAGAAATATTATTGTTAATTATTGTTAATAGTAATATTATTCATCGGACAACAAGGTCTGATTATCTTAAGTTGATAAATCTGATTATCTTAAGTTGAAAAATAATGACACATTTCTTAACTAAATCATCTCAATATGCCATACAGGCAGTTATGTTTTTGGCAGCACAGCCAAGACATCAACCTGTATTCCAGAGATATATATCGCAATCATTAGATATACCTATTCATTTCTTGGGTAAAGTTTTGCAAATACTTGTAAAACATGATTTGATTATTTCCCATAAGGGAATCAATGGTGGTTTTGAAATAAATGATGAGATTGGAAAAATAACATTAGATGTTATTGTACGAATAATAGATGGAGATAGTTATTTAAATGGGTGTATGGTTGGCTTCCCTCATTGTTCGGATGAACATCCTTGTCCAGTACATGATGAATGGGTTGTTGCAAGGACTGAGATAATTAAAATTTTTGAAGAGATAGATATTAATCAATTCAGTGAAGAATTGCAGTCTAAACTTGATTTCATGGCAGAAAAAATTAAACAAAAAGAGAATGAAGAATGAAAAAAGTCTTTTCCATAAATACAATCATTTTAGTAACACTATTTATAGGCGTCCACAGTTTATTATTCAGTCAAAGTGACCCGGAGGAATTTTTTGAGAAAAATTGTTTCAGTTGTCACACAATTGGTGGCGGTAGATTAACAGGGCCAGATTTAAAGGATGTTGAGAAACGAAAAGATCCTGCCTGGTTAGAAAAATTTATTTTGACTCCCCAATCTGTTATAAATAGTGGTGATGTTTATGCATCTAAAATATTAAAGGAAGCCCGTGGAGTTGTGATGCCTAAAGTGGCAAACTTGGATCCATCAATGACGCGGGCATTGTTAAAATTTATACGTGAAGAATCAGGTAAAGAGAAATCACGTTTTGCAGGCTCTACTTTGGCTGATAGGCCCCTGACTGAAGAAGATTATAAGATTGGTAATGCACTTTTTATAGGAACAAAACGGTTGAAAAATAAAGGTCCATCATGTATCAGTTGCCATGAAATCGCTGGAGAAGGTCTTCTTGGCGGCGGTCTTTTAGGTCCTGATTTGACAGAAGCATACGGTCGTCTTGGTGGCAAAACTGCAGTTGCTGCTTGGCTGTCAAATCCATCATCAGAAATGATGTCTCCTATTTATAAAAAACATCCAATTGATGAAGAAGAAGTTTTACCACTTGTAGCATTATTGAAAAGTAAAGCTGAAGGTAAGGAAATGATCAGTGATGCTCATGATTTTAATTTTATGATATTTGGTTTTATTGGTTTAGCCCTTTGTTTGGTATTATTTGATTTAGCCTGGTGGAATCGCTTGCGTGCGGTTCGGAAACCCATGGTAAAAGGAGAGTTATCATGAGTAACAATAAGTTGTCTTGGGTTAGAGACGAAATCGCCCCGGAAAATAGAAGCTGGGAAGAATTTTACCGCCATCGCTGGCAGTATGATAAAGTGGTTCGAAGCACGCACGGTGTAAATTGTACAGGGAGCTGTACGTGGCAGATTCATGTAAAAGATGGGATTGTCACTTGGGAAATGCAAGGGTTGGATTATCCAAAGCTTGAGCATGGTATTCCACCATATGAACCACGTGGATGTCAACGTGGTATATCATTTTCTTGGTATTTGTATAGTCCATTACGTGTTAAATATCCAACAATTCGTGGGGTATTGCTTGATTTATGGTTAAAAGCTAAAAAAGAATTTGATGATCCTGTTGAAGCGTGGCAATCTATGGTGAATAACCCTGTAAAGCGGAAACGCTGGCAGCGGGCTCGCGGTAAAGGTGGTTTCCGTCGAACAAGTTGGGATACTGTAAAAGAAATTATAGCTGCATCCATGGCACATACTATTAAGCAACATGGACCTGACCGAATTGCCGGTTTTTCACCGATCCCAGCTATGTCTATGATTTCATATGCATCTGGTGCTCGATTAATGCAACTCATTGGCGGTGTTTCACTTTCATTTTATGATTGGTATTGTGACTTGCCTAATGCTTCCCCTGAAGCCTGGGGAGAACAAACAGATGTTCAAGAATCAGCTGACTGGTATAATGCTAAAATGCTCGCTGTTATGGGTGCCAACTTAAATATGACGCGAACACCAGACGTTCATTTTGCGGCAGAAGCGCGATATAACGGAACAAAGATGGTGGTATTTTCACCGGATTTTTCCCAAGTATCCAAATTTTCCGATGAATGGATTCCCATCAATGCGGGGCAAGACGGCGCCTATTGGATGGCAGTGAATCATGTGATTTTGAAAGAATTTCATCATGAGAAACAAGAAAAATCCTTTCTTGATTATTCAAAACAATACACGGATTCACCCTTTTTGGTCGAGTTAACAAAAGATGGCGATTCATACAAAGCAGGACAATTATTGCGAGCAAATCGTTTGAACCAATATAAAGATATGGAAAATGGCGATTGGCAATTTTTGATGTGGGACGAAGAAGAAAATAGGACAAAAGTGCCGAAAGGTTCTGTGGGTAATAGATGGGCGAAAGAAAATAAAGGTCATTGGAATCTGAAATTGGAAGACAATGCAGATGGTTCAAAAATTCATCCTAAACTCACATTTTTAAAAGATTCTGACCATGTCTTTTCAGTGGAATTGGACGATTTTGGTCAAGGCGAAACCATTACGCGATATGTTCCTGTGAAAATGATTGAAACGGCTGATGGTCAAGTTCCGGTTGCCACGGTTTATGATTTGCTCATGGCGCAATATGGCGTAGGTCGGGGTCTTGAAGGATATCCGGAGAATTATGAGGAAGATGCAACTTATACCCCAGCGTGGGCTGAAAAATATACAGGAATTGCACCTGAAACATTGATTCGTTTTGCTCGGGAATGGGCAAGCACAGCAGAAAAAACCGGCGGAAAATGCACGGTTATTATCGGCGCAGGAATCAATCATTGGTATCACGCAAATCTTATGTATCGTGCCGCAATCCATGCGCTCATGTTTACGGGCTGTATTGGTAAAAACGGTGGTGGTCTGGCACATTATGTTGGACAGGAAAAATTAGCACCGGGAGAACCTTGGACGGCCATTGCTTTGGCAAAAGATTGGTTTGGACCATCCCGTGTTCAAAATGCACCAAGCTGGCATTATGTTCACTCTGATCAATGGCGTTATGAAAAATCGTTTACGGATTATCATACTGTTCCGGAAAAACAACCCGAAAATACTTTGGCAAAAGGACATACCATTGATATCAATGTTAAAGCTGTGAAAAACGGATGGCTTCCTTTTTATCCTCAATACGAAGCGAATCCTCTGGCGTTGGCAAAAGAAGCCCGGGAGAATGGAGCTACTGATGAAAAAAGCATCGTGGACTATGTTGTTAACAAGTTAAAAAATAAAGAATTGAAATATTCGATTGAAGATCCGGATAATTCTGATAATTGGCCCCGGGTTTGGTTCGTCTGGCGCGGAAATGCCATCGGTGGAAGTGCCAAAGGGCACGAATTCTTTTTAGACCATTATTTAGGCACACATACAAATCAAGTTTCAGATCCACAATTTGCAAAAGGTTCTACAGATGAAGTGGTTTGGCATGATAAAGTGCCCCAAGGTAAAATGGATTTGGTGGTGGATTTGAACTTCCGAATGGATACATCGGCCTTGTATTCCGACATTGTTTTGCCCGCAGCTACTTGGTATGAAAAAGCTGATTTGAATTCCACCGATATGCACAGCTTTATTCATCCGTTGGCAGAAGCCGTACCACCGGCTTGGGAATCCAAAAGTGATTGGGATATTTTTGGATCCATAGCAGAAACGTTTTCCAAAATGTCGGAAAAGCATTTCCCGAAACAAATGGAAGATGTTGTGTCTGTCGCATTGGCTCATGATACACCTGCAGAAATTGCACAAAAAGAAATTCGTGATTGGCAGTCTGGTGAAGTAGACGCCGTACCCGGGAAAACAATGCCCGGAATGAAAGTAGTAAAACGGGATTATAAGAATCTATATAAACGTTACATATCTTATGGACCCAATGTACCGGCGAACGGTCTTGGTGCACATGGAACCCATTATGAGGTTAAGGATGAATATGATCGCCTGAAAATAGAATGTCCAACAGAAACCTGGGGCGGACAAACATATCCTTCGCTAAAAGAATCAAAAGATGTGTGTAATACTATTTTGGAATTAGCTACAGTTACTAACGGTGAATTAGCCTATCGTTCCTACAAAAACATGGAAGAAAGAACAGGTTTAGTTTTAGCTGATTTAGCGGAAAAAAATCGCGGAGTTCGTATGAGCTACGATGATTTATGTTCCCAACCTCGAAGATTGCATAATAGTCCAATGTGGTCCGGACTATTGGAAAACGGAAGAGCATATTCTCCATTCACATATAATGTGGAACGATTAGTTCCATGGCGAACATTGACAGGTCGTCAACATTTTTATCTGGATCATCCCGGATACATCCAATATGGTGAACATCTACCAACGTACAAACCTAAACCGACTCCTACACAATACGCAGAATTAGCTACAAGCGAAAGTGAACATAAGACAAAAATATTCAACTATCTAACACCCCACGGAAAATGGCATATTCACTCTACCTATGGAGATAACCATCGTATGTCCACTTTAAGCCGTGGTGTTGAACCATTTTGGATTAATGATAAAGATGCAGAAGAGTTGGATATTGTGGATAACGACTGGGTGGAAGTGTACAATGATAATGGAGTTGTAGTAACAAGAGCAAGTGTGAGCGCAAGGATTCCAAGAGGAATCGTAATTATTTATCACGCAACAGAACGAACGTTATCCGTACCCAAATCACCTTTACGTGGAAACAAACGTGCAGGAATGAATAATTCTCTTACGCGGACAAGGTTAAAACCAAATTTAATGGTAGGTGGTTACGGACAATTTACTTATCACTTTAATTATTGGGGTCCCACAGGAAATAACAGAGACACCTTTATTATGGTCAGAAAATTGCCTGTATTAAACTGGTAAAAGGAAAATTATTATGGATATTAGAAGTCAAATCTCAATGGTGTTCCACTTGGACAAATGTATCGGGTGCCATACATGCAGTATTGCCTGTAAAAATATATGGACAGATAGAAAAGGTACAGAATATATGTGGTGGAATAATGTGGAAACCAAGCCTGGAACCGGATTTCCTACAAGATGGGAAGACCAGGATAAATACAAAGGTGGCTGGGAAGTTGTAAAGGGTGAATTGGAACTTCGATCAACAAACAAAACTAAAACCATTACAAATATTTTCCACAATCCAAATATGCCGACATTGGATGATTACTACGAACCGTGGACGTACAAGTATAAAGATTTATTCGATTCTCCGGAAGGTGACGATCAACCGACGGCAAGACCCATTTCGATGGTTACCGGAGAAGAAATGGATATTGAAGCTGGTCCGAATTGGGATGATGATTTGGCCGGTTCACCGATTTATGCAGAAAATGACATAAATCTTGATGGTTTATCAGAAGAGCAACGTGAACAAATGTTTGCCATTGAGCGACTTATGATGTTTTACTTTCCACGCATTTGTAATCATTGTTTGAATCCATCATGTGTTGCTTCCTGTCCATCAGGCGCTTTATATAAACGGGGTGAAGATGGTATCGTTTTATTGGATCAGGAAGAATGCCGTGCATGGCGATCTTGTATTCCTGCGTGCCCATACAAGAAAACTTACTTCAACTGGAACACAGGCAAATCTGAAAAATGTATTTTATGTTTTCCACGTGTAGAAACAGGGCAAGCTCCTGCCTGTTTCCATTCATGTGTTGGGCGTATTCGTTATTTAGGTGTTCTTCTCTATGATGCTAAAAAGATTGAAGAAACTGCAAAATTCCCTGATGAAGAATTGGTTGATGCACAACGGGAAATGATTTTAGATCCCTTTGATGAAAATGTCATACGTGAGGCGAAAAAGAATGGTATTGCTGATTCAACAATTGAAGCAGCACAAAAATCACCTGTTTATAAATTTGTGAAAGAGTGGGGTCTTGCATTACCTCCTCATATAGAGTATAGAACTTTACCCATGCTTTTTTATGTACCGCCCATGCTTCCTGTGATGTCAGCACAAGAGGGAGATTCAGTGCGTAATGTGAATGAGGAGTTTTTTCCCGATTTCGATAAAGCCCGTGCTCCTATCAAATATTTGGCAAAAATGTTTGGCGGCGGAAATGAAAGTCATTTGCGTTATGTATTAAAAAAACAATCGGCTATTCGTGCTTATCGTAGAGCTGAAACAGTTGGAGATATCGAAAAAATAGATGCCGATAAGGCGTTGCTGGAAGCTGATTGTACAGCCGCAGAAGCTGAAGGAATTTATCAACTTACTTCTCTTTGCACGTTTGAAGACAGATTCGTTATTCCTGCGGCGCATCGCGAAGAAGCTATCGAAATGATGAAAGATCCGCTGGAACATAAACAGGAAACTGGTTTTGGGTTCAGAGATGAACCAGAGCGGGGTTGGTAAAATGAAGACATCCATTTATAACAACATTGTGCCATTGATTTCTTATCCAAGTGCGGATATAAGAAATGATGTAAAAAAAGTGCAACAAAATCTTGATGAACGGTCGGATAATAATTTTCAGACTTTTTCTAATCATGTCAATAAAACTGGAATGACTAAACTGCAGGAAGAATTCACGCAGTTGTTCGATTTTACACCAAATACATGTTTGGACTTGGGATGGCATTTACATGGTGAAAATTATGAACGGGGTGTATTTATGGTTCGAGTACGTGAAATGCTTCGGGAATTCAATATTGCAGAAACGTCGGAATTACCTGACCATTTATCACATATTTTGTCCGTTCTTCCATTAATGGAAAGCAATGATAGAAATGAATTCATCAAAACCCATGTTATACCAGCAATTGAAAAAATAATTGAAGGGTTTGGAGAAACGAAAACACCCTACAAAAATTTAATTCAATTTATTCATGATGTACTGCAATATCAATCAACTGCCAAGGAGGTACAGGCCCAATGAATATGTTACAAAATTACCTTGATACCTTTTTCTTTGCGCTTTTTCCGTATGTAACACTTTTCGCATTCTTTGTTATTACAATTCAACGGTATCGCTCAAAGTCATTTACTTATTCCAGCTTATCTTCCCAATTCTTGGAAAATCGCCAACATTTTTGGGGACTGGTTCCATTCCATTACGGGATTATTGCTGTTCTCACAGCACACTTTGTATGGTTCTTGGTACCAGGAACGGTTCTTTGGTGGAATAGTATACCAGCAAGATTGTATGTCATGGAAATCGCTATGTTTATTTTTGGTCTTATGACATTGGTTGGGCTTATAAATATCGTTTCCCGTAGAAAAACCAATGTACGTGCCCGAATTGTAACATCTCCAGCAGATTGGTGGGTCTTAGGTATTTTGACATTTCAAGTTATAACGGGGATTTTAACAGCATATTTTCATCGCTGGGGATCTAGTTGGTTTGCCGCCTCACTCGCCCCATACTTATGGTCAGTATTTAAGTTAAGCCCTGATTTATCTTATGTGTCTGCCATGCCTATTACAATAAAACTACATGTAGTTGGTGCGTTCTCAATAATTCTATTATTTCCATATACTAGGTTAGTACACATTTTAGTACTACCAAATCCTTATTTATGGCGAAAACCGCAATTGGTTAGATGGAATTGGAATCGCAGAAAAATTCGAACACCTAATGCATCCTTTAAGGCAAAAAACAACAATTAATCATTTAGAAAATTTTCATTAGATGAAAAATCTACAAACCAAAGCCAATATTGTTCTCGTAATGAATACAATAGCCTTTACTATTTGTTTTGCTGTCTTTTATTCAGTATGTGCAGTTTTAAACTGGTGATATTATTTAGGGTCAAAAGCTGATTATAAAAAACCATAAGTCAAAGGAAAATAAGATGAGAGAACAAACTATTGGTGAAATTGTAAGCGCCAATATTCGGACCGCCAACGTGTTCAAAAAACATGGTTTGGATTTTTGCTGCGGAGGTGGAGAAAAACTGGAAATAGCCTGCGAAAACAAAGGGACTGATTTGGACGCGATTATGGCCGATTTGGAATTGGTCATAAATAGTGAAAAATCAACATTAGATTATCAATCCATGCCACTGGATAAATTGGTGGATTATATCTTTGAAGAGCATCATAAATACATTTACGGTAATGGGCCCATTACGGGTGAATTTATCAATAAGGTTGCGCGAGTTCATGGAGAACGCCATCCTGAAACGATTGAAGTGGCAAAATTATACAACGAACTCATGCAGGATTTACACCAACACATGATGAAGGAAGAGCAAATATTATTCCCTTATATCTCACAAATGGTTCAGAATTCGTCAGCCAATGGTGCTTTTGTAAATGGACCCATATCGATGATGATAGCAGAACATGATACAGCGGGAGATATTTTGAAAAAAATGAGTGATTTGTCGAATGGATATGAACCACCTGCAGATGGATGTAATACCTATCGTGCGGCTTATGCAAACTTAAAAGCCATGGAAGACGACATTCATTTACATATTCATCTGGAGAATAATATTTTATTTCCCAAGGCGTTGGAATTGGAAGAAAGTTTGTTGGGCTCATAAAATAAATGCAAAAACAATTCAAACTGATTACCGCTTTAATTTTTGTTTTTGGACTCATTATCGTCATTAACAACAGCACATTTCGCATGCCGGGAAATCAGCAAAATTATGAACCAATTCAGCCTATTGATTTTTCCCATAGGCTTCATGCAGGTGAAATGGAAGTACCGTGTCAATATTGCCATTATGGAGCATCCCAAAGTCGTCATGCAGGAATACCGGCAACAAGTGTGTGTATGAATTGCCATAAATATGTATCTGCAACCCGGAACGATTTACGATTGGAAGAAGAACAGGCTGCGGCAGAAGACAGGGAAATGCGACCGCTCACATCATTGGAAATTATTAAAATTTATTCGGCAATGGGATATGATACACAAGGAAATCCTCTTAAGGATAAAAAGGGAAAATCTGTTGAATGGGTCAAAGTACATAATGTACCGGATTTCGTCTTTTTCAGCCATAAACCACATATAACTGCCGGAGTGGATTGTGCAGATTGTCATGGAGATGTAGCATCCATGGAGCGCATAAAACAAACAGAAAATTTATCCATGGGCTGGTGTTTGGATTGCCACAGAAAAGATCACGAATCATTGGAAGCCGCCCCGGAACGAACACAACTATTATTGGATTGTGCAACGTGTCATTATTAGAAAAGAAATTGTATGTCTAAAGAAAAAAGATATTGGATGACTAAAGATGATGTAACCTCGGTTGGTTCAGTAGCAGGCCCGGCAGACTTGGAAATGACATCTACAGAATGGAATCGACGAGATTTTCTGAAAACAACTGGATTTTCTTTGGCGGCATTCATGACGGCCTGTTCTAAAACGCCGGTGAATAAAGCCATTCCATTTTTGATTCAGCCAGAAGAAGTGATTCCCGGGAAAGCCTATTGGTATGCATCTACCAGCCACGCCTGCGGTACCGGTTGTGGTGTATTGGTGAAGAATCGAGACAGCCGTCCCATCAAATTGGAAGGGAGTCCGGATCATCCATTGAGTCAGGGCGGATTATGTCCTGTATGTCAGGCGAGCATAATCGAATTGTATGATTCAAAACGCTTGCTCCATACTAAACTTTCCGGAAAAGAAGTCAGCTGGAATGACTTGGATAAATCTGTGGTTCAAGGATTGCAAAAAGCACGTGAGAAGGGGCAACAAATTGTTTTATTAACTGAAACGGTAACGAGTCCTTCCACAATATATTATATCCAAAAATTCTTAAAAAAATATTCCAACGCTATTCATATTGAATACGACCCCATTTCCTATTCGGCCATTTTAGATGCTCATGAAGTGAATTATGGTAAGCGGATTTTGCCCCAATATGATTTTGAAAAAGCAGATATGATTTTGAGTCTGGATGCAGACTTTCTTGGCACATGGCTCTCGCCAACGCAGTTTACTAAAGATTATCGAAAGAATCGAAATTTGGAAGCAAAACATATTTCCAAACATATTCAGGTTGAATCTCGATTATCTGTATCTGGTGCAAAAGCGGATAAAAGAATTGTAAAAACCCCTGCAGAAATGCTGCAATTTGTTAAAGATATTGAACACTCTTTACAGGGTAAAGACGGACATGGAATTGCATTGGAAATTGCGAAAGAATTAAAACATTATAAGGGAAAAAGTTTGGTTGTTTCCGGCGTGAACGATCTGGCAATTCAAATACTTGTAAACAGACTGAACGATGCCTTGGGGAATATCGGCAAAACAGTTCATCTGAAAAATCCAAGTTTTCAAAAGGGTGGAAGTGATTTCGCAGTTGCCCAATTATTAACGGATATGAAAGCGGGAAAAGTCGGTGCCTTATTAATCGCCGGTGTGAATCCTGTTTATGATTTACCTGAAGGTGAGCAGTTTGGTGAACTTATGAAATCAATTCCGACAACAGTCTCTTTTTCCGCAAAAAATAATGAAACCACTGAATTATGCAATGGTGTTTGTCCGTCACCCCATTATTTGGAATCGTGGTCGGATGATGAATTTACAGCTGGTGTTTTGTCTATGACGCAGCCAACCATTCAAGGTTTGGGTGACACCCAGACATTTAGAAAATCAATAGCCGGTTGGGCAGGCTTTAGCGATGATGAACGGAATTTGGTTCGGAATTATTGGAAAAAGATTTATACCACTCGTAAAAAAGGAAGTCAGTCTTTTAATCGCTGGTGGGACAATTTGGTTCATGATGGGTTTGCAAACATCAAAGCAAAATCACTTTCAATTGGCAGATTTACAAAAGGGTCCTTGCCAAAATCAGAATTTAATAATGGACTTACGCTCATGGCATATCCTTCCTTACAAATGTTGGATGGTCGTCATGCAGAAAATCCCTGGTTGCAGGAATTGCCGGATCCCATTACAAAACTGACATGGGATAATGCGGCAAGTCTATCCTCGAAAAAAGCCAAAGAATTGGGATTGAGTCAAGGCGAAGTCGTTAAACTCACTGCCAACGAAAATTCAGTAAAATTGCCCGTGTATATTCAAGAAGGACAGAGTGATGAAGTGATTGCTGTCTCTATGGGTTATGGACGAAAAGGCACGGAACGATTTAAAAACCTTGGTCCGGAATGGATTCAGAAAAAGGCAACTTTGGGCGATGGCGAATTGGTTGGTGAACGCATTAACCACCTTTTGGGAAGAAATGAAAATACACTCTCATTTTCAGGTATTTCGGTCATTATTTCCAAGACAGGGAAAAAGAAAGATTTGGCTTTAACTCAAACATATAACACGCTGAAAAATCCTGAAAATACCTCACCTCCATCCATGGAGGTGCGTCCATTTATTCAAGAAACCACTTTCGATGCATACAAAAAAGATCCGTCTTCCGGTGCTCACCATGGACATCAAGTTGTAACGCTTTGGAAAGACGACCATCCTTACAACAAGCATCATTGGGGAATGGCAGTGGACTTAAATGCATGCACGGGATGTTCCGCCTGCGTCATTTCCTGCCAAGTGGAAAACAATGTGCCGGTAGTGGGTAAAGATGAAGTATTTCGTCGCCGCGACATGGCGTGGATGCGGATAGACCGATATTATTCCGGCGAGGGGGACGATGTAGATGTGGCGTTTCAGCCTATGTTGTGTCAGCATTGTGATAATTCTCCATGCGAGCCTGTTTGTCCCGTTTTGGCGACTGTGCATAGTTCTGAAGGTTTGAATCAGCAAGTCTATAATCGTTGTGTTGGAACACGGTTTTGTGCTAATAATTGTCCCTATAAAGTTCGGCGGTTTAATTGGTTTGATTATGCTCATAATGATGAATTGGAAAATATGGTTTTGAATCCGGATGTAACGGTACGGAGCCGGGGAGTCATGGAAAAATGCTCCATGTGTATACAGCGGATTCAGGAAGCAAAATTTGAAGCAAAACAGAAAGGCATTCCTTTAGCCGATGGCGATATTAATTTGGCGTGTCAGCAATCGTGTCCCGCAGATGCCATCACATTTGGCGATTTGAATGACCCTGAAAGTGATATCTCAAAATTGGTTGAAGACCCACGCCATTATCATGTTTTGGAAGAATTGAATTCTCGCCCAACAGTTGGATATTTGACCATGGTAAGAAATCGCAAAGAAGAAAAAGGGGGAAATCATCATGGCTAATCATGTTGAATCTTTGAGAAAACCCCTGGTTCACGGAAATAAAAATTTAAAGACAGTCACCGATGATGTTGTGGGAATTATGGACAAAAAACCAACCGGATTATGGTGGATTGGATTTATAATTGCTGCGAGTGCATTGACGCTGGGAATCGTCGCGGTGTCCTATCAAATCATGACCGGCATCGGAACTTGGGGACTCAACAAAACGGTTGGCTGGGCTTTTGATATTACCAACTTTGTATTTTGGGTAGGGATCGGTCACGCCGGAACCTTGATTTCTGCCATTTTATTTTTATTCAGACAAAAGTGGCGGACATCCATCAATCGTTCTGCCGAAGCCATGACCATTTTTGCGGTAATATGTGCCGGTCTATTTCCCATTATTCACATGGGGCGACCGTGGATGGCTTATTGGATGCTTCCTTATCCAAATACCCGCGGTCCATTATGGGTTAATTTCCGTTCACCACTGGCATGGGATGTTTTTGCCATCAGTACCTACCTAATTATTTCCGCTGTGTTTTGGTATATTGGCATGATTCCCGATTTGGCCACAGTTCGAGACCGAGCAAAAACAAAAGTAAAAAAATGGATTTTTGGATTTTTGAGTTTCGGCTGGTCAGGCTCATTCAAGACTTGGCACCGATACGAAACAGTTTACGGATTATTGGCAGGATTGGCAGCACCTTTAGTGGTTTCTGTTCATACCATTGTGAGTTTTGATTTTGCAACATCCGCCATTCCCGGTTGGCATACAACAACTTTTCCGCCATATTTCGTAGCCGGGGCTGTATTTTCGGGATTTGCCATGGTGTTGACTTTGCTAATCATCGCGCGAAAAGCCATGCGATTGGAAGAATACATTACCGTCAAACATATTGAAAATATGACGAAAGTGATCATTGTTACCGGTGGTATTGTAACTTTATCTTATGCTACGGAATTTTTCATGGCCTGGTATTCGGGTAATGGCTATGAACAATTTGTTTTCTTGAATCGCGCTATGGGACCTTTTGCTTGGGCATATTGGATTATGGTAGGTTGTAATTTGCTTACACCGCAATTTTTTTGGTTTAAGAAAATCCGTACAAATATGATTATGGTTTTCATTCTATCTATATTCATAAATATTGGTATGTGGTTTGAGCGATTTGTGATTATTGTAACTTCCCTGCATAGAGATTTTCTGCCGTCTGCATGGGCCATGTACAAACCATCGTATGTGGAAATCGCCACGCTCATCGGAAGCTTCGGTTTATTCTTTACCCTGTTCATGTTATTCATCCGATATTTACCCATTATTTCCATTGGAGAAGTGAAAAGCGTCTTGCAGTTTAAAGGGCGACACGGAGGTGAAAAATGAAGAAATATTTTGTAGTGTCGTTTGATAACGAATACGATTTAGTGAATGCTACGCAGGAGTTTAAAAATTCAGGTTTTACACTATTGGATGCTTTTACACCCTATGCTGTCCATGGATTGGATAAAGCTATGGGGCTGAAACCATCACGGCTTTCTAAAATATGTTTCATGTTTGCGTTTATCGGACTGACCATTGGTTTATATGGTCAATATTGGATTTCAGCAGTGAATTGGCCCATCAATATTGGCGGTAAACCGTGGAATTCCTTGCCCGGATTTATGCCCATCGCATTTGAAACAACGGTATTATTTGCAGGATTGGGAACGGTGTTTACTTTACTTTGGCGGACAGGCGTATTGCCAGGTAGAAAGCCAAAAATATATGCACCGGATGTTACCGATGACAGATTTGTTATTGTTTTGACGAAAGATTTAAGATCGTTTAACAGCGAAAAAGCAGAAGAAATATCAACCATACATCATGCAGTTGAATGGCAGGAAAAATTGGAATCTGAATAATGGATATGAAATCAATCATGAAATTGGGTATTATTTTGGTTCTTTTATTTGGATTGCAAAAATGTCTGTATAATGACCCCCGTGAATTGAATGTAGAATTTGTTCCGGAAATGGTGCATTCGGTTCCATTCGATGCTTTTGCTGAAAATCCAAATTATTCCAATGGTCAAACCCTGCAAATGCCGGTAGAAGGCACTATTGCTCGGGGATTTCTTCCTGAATATTCCGATGGGGAACTCACGGAAGAATTAGCAGGGAAAGTGCTAAAAAATCCCGTTGAAAATTCAGATAAAAATATAGCTCGTGGTGAATGGGTGTATCGTAATTATTGTCAGGTTTGCCACGGCATGACTGGTTTGGGCGATGGACCAGTGACAAAACGAGGTGCTCCACCGCCACCGTCTTTACTTTCGGAAAATGTAAAAAATATGAAGGACGGACAATTGTATTTCATCATTTCAAACGGCAAAGGAAATATGGCATCCTATCGTTCGCAAGTGCAACGAGAAGACCGTTGGAAAGTGATAAAATTCATAAAAACAATGGGGAAATAAAATGACGACGGAAAATATAAATATCCTAACATATCCTCAAAAATTGTGGCTGAAAATATTCATGGGTTTGGGTGTGTTGACTTTTGCAATTAGTGTTTTCACTGATCCAACACGAGCATGGTTAAATTTACTTTTGTCCGGATATTTTCTCACAGGAATCGGCTTTTGCGGCATGATGATGGTTGCCATTCATTATGTATCAAATTCCGGTTGGGATGTTGTTATTCGCCGTGTGCCGGAAGCTATGTTTTCAGTATTACCCATTGGCTTTGTGGCTATGCTTTTGTTGTTTTTTGGGATGCACGATATCTATGAATGGTCTCACGCAGATGTAGTTGCAAATGATCCCATTTTGGCGGGGAAATCAGCTTGGTTAAATCCAATGGGATTCATGATTCGTATGGTAATTTATTTTGTCTTTTGGATATGGGTGGGCAGGAAAATCATTTCAAGATCCCATGCCATAGATTTAGATGTAGATTCTTCTCAACCAAAATCACCTACCGGCTTGTCAGCATTTTGGCTTTATATTGGCGGTATCATGTTTATCTTTTCAAGTTTTGACTGGATTATGTCTTTAGAACCCCATTGGTTTAGCACCATTTTTGGTTTGTATAATTTTTCCGGTATGTTTACGAGCGGATTGGCATTTATTATGATTGCAGTCATTTTTCTGCGACGAACCGGTATTTTGAAAGATACGGTTAAAATTGATCATCTATATGAGTTGTCTCGTTATCTTTTTGGCTTTGTGACCTTTTGGGTTTATATCTGGTTCTCACAGCACATGCTCATCTGGTATGCCAATATCCCCGAAGAAACAGTCTATTATATCAAACGGCATGTAGGCGTTTTTGGTTCGCTCACAGTGGTGAATATTTTGTTGAATTGGCTCATTCCGTTTGTCATTTTATTATTCAGAAAAACCAAGCGGAACGAAAAAAGTTTACTTATTGCTGCGTCTCTGGTTTTGGTTGGGAGATGGGTGGATTTATACATGATGATTTTTCCTTCTCATATGGAAACACCCGTATTTAGTTTAATTGAAGTCTTAATGTTTGCGGGTACACTGGCAGCATTTATATGGGTTTTTATAAAGGATTTTGGTAGTAAAAAAACATTACCTGAAAAAGACCCGTATTTAGAAGAAAGCTTACAACTACATACATAAGCAACAAATAATTTTTCATCAATTTCAAACTAGTGGAGTTCAAAAATGGAAACATTTTATGCAAATTTACCTGAAGGACATGTTCTAAAAACCTTATACCGTGAACATGAAATCATTTTAAAAACACTGGATAAAATAGCTGAATTGAATACCAAAATTCAAGGATTATCAACGGTGGAAGATGCAGAAAATGATTTGGATAAACTTCATCATTTAGCCATTAAAGTCACAGAATCAGAACCCCACCACCAAAGAGAGGAGCAGGCTCTTTTTCCAGTTATGATTGAAAGAGGAATGGCTGGGCCTCCAACAGTGATGACGATGGAGCATGAACCCATTCGCAAATATAAACATGATCTGAAAGACATTACCGTAAATTACAATGGTTCGTCTTGGGACGAGATTCGAACTAAAATAAACAGTACATGTACTGGACTTTGTGAAATGTTAAGCAGCCATATCCAAAAAGAAAATCTAATGTGTTATCCCATGGCATTTCAGGGAATTTCTGAAGAACATGTATGGCAGGATATGAAAAAAAAATGCGATCTGATCGGTTACTGTAGTTTTACACCATAATTTATAATTTATTTTTCATCACTAAAACATACATAGAATAAGATTCATAAATCTTATTTATGTAGATAAATATATAAGATTCATCCCATCTATTTATTAAAATGTATATAATCAAATTCAGTATTACCTGAAGAAATAAAGAATAAAAAAATATTATTATGAAAATATCCGGAGTTATTTTAGCCGCTGGTTCTTCCAGTCGTATGCCAAATCAGAACAAACTGCTGACCAAAATAAATGGTAAAACAATTTTGGAATCAGTTTTAGATACTGCATTAATGGTCGATTTAAGTCAGGTTATTGTGGTATTAGGAAGCAATGCTGAACAATTGAGCGAATTAGTGATTGATTATCCAGTAACTTTGGTAATAAACGATGAATGGGAAAAGGGTATGTCTAGTTCAATTAAAACTGGTGTTGAAAAACTTGAAGATGATATTAATGGTGCAATGATTATTTTAGGAGATATGCCGGGTGTAAGAGCAAATGATTTACAGCTCTTATTAAATAAGTTTGTTGAGCATGAATACCAAAAAATCGTTTACCCGGCAAGAAATAATCAGCAGGGGCATCCTGTTATTTTTCCCAAAAAGTATTTTAAGGAATTGGTTTTATTAACTGGAGATCGAGGAGCAAAATCAATTTTAAATGAAAAAAACACTATAGGCATTGATATAAATTCTCAAGGTATAATAATGGATATTGATACAGAATCAGACTTAAAAACATTTTTATCCCAAAAGACATAATATGGTTTTACATAAAGATATATTCCAAACCATAGCGCAATTAAATAAGTTGAATGAAAGTTTTGCCATAGCGACTGTTATTATTGTTAAAGGATCATCATCAGGTAAAGAAGGTGATAAAGCAATATTCGATCAAACAGGAAAACGAATTCTTGGCTGGGTTGGGGGTGGATGTGTTGAGAATAGAGTTGGGCAAACTGTTTTAGAGGCACTTATTGATAACAAACCAAGAATAATTGACGTAAATCTTGATAGTGATGACATGGAACTTGGTATACCATGCGGAGGCATTATGACTATATTAGTTGAACCAAATAAAAAGACACCTGTTTTACTCATTAGAGGGATGGGTAGAGTAGTAGAAACAATTGCTGAATTCGGACATAAATTAAATTTTCGTATTCTTGTACAAACGCCAGAAGATGAACAAAATCGGTATGAAAATGCGGATCGAATTATTATAGATCCGTTAGATTTAGAAACTATGGATGAATCAATAGATTATTTCATTCTCGCAACACATTATAGGGACGACCATGAACAAACATTGACTGCATTAAATATGGGAATACCCTATGTAGCAGTAGTTGCCAGTCGTAAAAAAGCTGGTTTAATTATGGACTATTTGAAAGAAAATGATGTTCAGGAAGAAACATTGCAAAGGTTTCATTCACCAGCCGGACTTGACTTAAATGCAAAATCAGCTGAAGAAATTGCATTAAGTATTTTATCAGAAATTGTAATGTTGAAGAATAGTGGATCAGGTAAAATATTAGGTAGTTAAGTGGGAAAAAATACTTCCATTTACCTGGATTATAATGCCACCACTCCCACTGACCCGAGGGTGTTAGACTATATGTTGCCTTATTACAAAGATAAATTTGGCAATGCTGCCAGTTTCCATCACAAGTTTGGTCAGGAGGCAAAAAAAGCAGTTGAAGATTCAAGAAAGATTTTGGCCAGCGAGTTAAATGGAAAAATTCGTGAGATCGTTTTTACAAGTGGTGCTACAGAGTCTATTAATTTGGCAATCAAAGGATTATGTGGGAAAATTGGAAGAAAAAAGAATCATATAATAACTCAAACGACTGAACATAAAGCTGTTTTGGATACTTGCAATGCCATGAAAAATAAGGGTTGGGAAGTAACCATGCTTCCAGTGGATCCTGAAGGATTTGTTAATCCCGATGATGTGCTTGCTTCATTGAAAAATGAAACAATATTAGTTGCAATAATGCATGCCAACAATGAAATCGGAACAGTTCAACCTATTACGGATATAGGTCACATCTGCCGAGAGCATGGGATATATTTTCTTGTTGATGCTGCCCAATCATTCGGAAAATTATCCATTGATGTTCAAAAAATGAATATAGACCTGTTGGCTGCTTCAGCACACAAGATTTATGGTCCAAAGGGGATAGGAATTTTATATGTTAATCAAAAGAATCCCAGAATTTCTCTGCAGTTGCAGATCGATGGTGGTAGTCATGAACGTGGTTTCAGATCTGGAACACTTCCTGTTCCCTTAATTGCAGGTTTCGGTGAAGCAGTTCGTATTGCGGAAGAAGATAGAGATGTGGAAAATGAGCATCTTTTACATTTAAGAGATAAGCTAATTGATGAAATAAAAGCAGCTCATCCTGATGTAGAATTAAATGGAAGTAGAAAAAAACGCTTAACAAATAATGTGAACATTTGTTTTCCGGGGGTTGATGCAGAAACACTCATAATGAAAATGAAATCTGTCGCGTGTTCTACAGGATCAGCTTGCAGTAGCGCAAATCTGGAACCATCCCATGTTCTGAAGGCTATAGGTCAGAGAAATGAAATGGCACATTCAGCTATCCGATTCAGTTTAGGCAGGTTTACTACTGAAGATGAAATTGATAGGGCTATAGAGATTATAAATAAAACAGTCACTGCAATTAAAAAAACATCACCTCGCCACAAATTATTAAGTGTTTAACATATTTTACATTGTAGTTAAGATTCTTCATATATTTGTAGATAATAGGTAAATTCTTCAATCAATTAATAATATCTCGAAGCTGAATAACCTACGTCTGTCAATAAGCAGGTAAGGTTTGATGCCGGTACGGTTCAGAAGGAAACATCTGGATTAGCTCCCGATTCCCGATATAAAGCCGGGATGAATTGGAAAGAGAATGGCAGAAAACTTAATACAATCCTATCCAGAAAATGGCGTGCTGAAAAATCCAGCGCTGCCCATTGTAGATCAATTTGGCCGTTCATTTACCTATCTGCGTATCGCTTTAAATGAACAATGTAATCTGCGGTGCATATACTGCATGCCTGAAGAAGGTATCGACTTTCGCACGGAAGATAAACTATTGACCACTGATGAAATTTGTCGATTTATAGAAATTTTATCAAAGATGGGTATATCCAAAATCCGGTTTACTGGTGGAGAACCATTGCTTAGAACTGATCTTTCACAACTTATTCACTTTGCAAATGAGTTGGATGGAGTAGAATCCATTCATTTGACGACAAATGGAATATTACTTGCTAAAAACATCAATATATTAAAAGATGCCGGTTTGACTGGAATCAATATCAGTCTAGACACATTAAATGCAAAAAAATTTAAGATAATCACCCGCCGAGAAGGTTTGGATCTAGTATTAAATGGTCTCGAGAAAGCAATTAAATCCGGGTTTCATTCCGTCAAAGTGAATGTGGTCGCTATGCGAGATTTCAATAATGATGAATTGCTGGATTTTATTGAACTCACAAAAAATTATAATGTAACAGTGCGATTTATAGAATTGATGCCATTCGATTCACATCAAATATGGAAAACTGGAAAATTTTATGGAGCTGATCAAATTGTTTCTGACCTTGAAAAACAAGTTAAAAAATTGATTCCGATAGATGGTTCTAAAACAGAGCACTATGTTTTCCAAGTGAATGATTATGAAGGTAAGGTGGCAGTGATACCTGCTTATTCGCGCAGCCTTTGTGGAGAATGCAATAGGATTCGTATTACGGCAGATGGGAAATTACTAAACTGTTTATATAGTCAAGGTGAAACCAACCTTCGTGATTTGATGCGATCAGGAGCTACGAATGAAGAGATTCAAATAGAAATACAACAAACGATGTGGAATAAACTTGAGGATGGTTGGGAAGCACAGCACCTTGGCAAAGATCATAGAGAATCTATGACTCAAATAGGGGGATGAAAAGATGGAAGATCGGAAATGATAAGCAAAGTGAATGGATTATGGGAGTAAAGAAAAAAAGGAAAATATTATGAGTGAATTTTCACATTTAGATATAAAAGGAAACGTCAAAATGGTGGATGTAACTGACAAAGTTGCTACAGTTCGAATGGCCAAGGCAGAAGGGAAAATTTCCATGCTTCCTGAAACAATATCATCCATTCAGTCTGATTCATTACCCAAAGGAAATGTGTTGACCACAGCCAAAATAGCAGGTATTCAAGCAGCGAAAAAAACATCTGATATGATTCCAATGTGTCATCAATTAAATTTGTCATTTGTTGACATTGAATTTGAATTAAAACCGGAAACTATTTGTATTCGATCCATAGTTAAAACCAAAGAAGCCACGGGGGTAGAAATGGAAGCATTGTCCGCCGTTTCCGGAGCCGCACTTACTATTTATGATATGTGTAAATCCATGGATAAAACAATGAATATTGGTGATATAAAATTAACCCAAAAAATTGGTGGTAAATCGGACCATGCCGTTGAATATCGTCCAAATGTTGGTGTCATTACTTTGAGTGACAGTATTTCATCTGGTGAAGGTGTAGATAAATCCGGGCCTATATTAATCAATGGGTTTTCAGATGTAGGTTGTTCTGTAAAACACCAAAAAATATTACCTGATGGTTCGGAAGAGTTGGTTTTGACCATTAATGATTGGATTAAAAATGGTGTTGAATTAATCATAACAACCGGTGGTACAGGATTAGGACCAAGAGATTTAACCATTGAAAGTGTGGAAAAGATATTTGATTCCAAATTGCCGGGCATTGAACAAGCCCTCCACGCTTACGGGAGAGGAAAAGTGAAAACCGCCATGCTGTCACGACTGACAGTTGGAGTTGTAAACAGAACAATTATTATTTGTCTTCCGGGAAGTACTGGTGCAGCGAAAGATGCATTAAAAGTGTTGATTCCTACTATTTTTCATTCATTTCACATGATGCAAGGTGAAAAACATTAATGGAATATTTTCTTCCTATATTGTTTTTCTTTGTAGCGTTGATTTACTCATCTGTTGGACTTGGTGGTGGGTCATCATACACAGCCCTCATGGCAATTTTTGGTATCAGTTATCATATTATTCCGACTACATCATTAACCATGAATTTAGTGGTGACATTTATCGGTATGATAAATTTTTGGAGAAAAGGGTATGTAAGACTCAATTTAATTGTTCCGTTTCTGACAACATCTATTCCTATGGTGTATTTGGCAGGGATATTGGATATGCCAAAAAATATTTTTCAGATTATTTTGCTTCTCACCCTTGTGATGGTTGCCATAAGAATATATATCTTCCACCATCTACGGTTTTCATTTCAATTAACCGGAAGTCAAAAATGGATTTTCATTTTTGGTTTAGGAGGTTTCCTGGGTTTTATTGCTGGAACAGTTGGTATTGGCGGTGGTATCTATCTTGTGCCTCTAATTATAATGTTTAGACTTGGGTCAGAAAAAGAAGCTGCAGCATCAGGAGCAACTTTTATATGGGTAAATTCATTAGTTGGCGTTATTGCAAGAACACAAATAGGCGCATTTGATCCACAGTTTATTTTACCATTAGCTGGAGCAGTGATGTTAGGAGGGTTTGCCGGTTCCTATATGGGAGCAGTTCGATTTAATGCTAAAACAATTCAACAAGTTATGGGCGGCATCATTCTTATAGCCATTCTATTTTTAATCAAAGGAATATTATGATACCAATTAAAGAAGCGAAATCAATTGTAGAAAAACATCTCTTTAAAGTAGAGAAAGAACAAGTGTTGTTAAAAAATGCCGGTGACAGGATTTTAGCCCAGGATGTTGTTGCATCCTTTCCGTCGCCACGGTTTGATAATTCTGCCATGGATGGATTTGCAGTACGATCTGTTGATACAATAGGAGCAAGCAATGATAGTCCAGTCACCCTGAATATGGTGGGGGTTAGCTCTGCAGGAACCCCAAGCAACGTTTCTATTAAAGAGGGAGAATGCATTCAATGTATGACAGGGGCAAAAATTCCAAATGGAGCGGATGCAATTGTTATGGTAGAAGACAGCAGTGGATTTTCTGAAGCTGATGTTGTTCAAATTATGATAGAAACTTCTCCTGGAAAACATATTCGTAAGGAGGCAGAAGAAATAAAAAAAGGTAAAGTACTAATTCCAGCAGGAACACGGATTACTCCCGGTGAAGTTGGAACATGTGCCACATTTGGTTATAGCACTTTGAGTATGTTTAAAAGGCCTAAAGTAGCAATCTTTGGGACTGGGGATGAACTTATAGAACCTGGTAATGAGCTGAAGCCGGGTGAAATATACAATTCAAACTTATACGTGTTTTCGGAACTTGTTGAATACACAGGAGCAGAAGTTATTAGGCAAGGTATAATAAAGGATAATAAAGATTCTTTACGATCCTTCTTATCAGAAGCATTGGATACATGTGAAGTTGTTATTTCATCAGGTGGAGTCTCCATGGGAAGATATGATTATGTTCGGGATGTTTTCATGGAATTGGGTGTTGAAGATCATTTTTGGAAAGTGGCGCAAAAACCGGGAAAACCTCTGTTTTTTGGTACTATGAACTCAACGCTCATTTTTGGTCTCCCTGGAAATCCCGTGTCATCTTACATCGGTTTTATGGAATGGATTTGGCCAGTATTAACATCCATGATGGGACAGAAAAAAACTAAAAAATTAACAGGGATATTGAAGAAACCATTCCCAAGAGAAAAAATAAAATCCAGATTTTTATTTGGTGAAGCCTGGATTGAAAATGGACAATTGGTATGTCAATCTTCTACAAAAGTAGGATCACATATGTTGACATCGTCTTTAAAAGCCAATTGTATTTTAGGTACAGGTCATGGAGATGGCCCATTGCAGCCGGGAGAAAAAATCACAATTAATATTTTGCCATGGAAAACAATTAAATGATCCTTACACCAAAAGAATTGAATGATCAAAAAAGTGAGTTCACGGTGATCGATATTCGTCCTGGAGAACAGCGTAATGAATTTCCTGTAGACGGATTAGAAACTGTAGTAGTAACTGAAAAGGATATTAATACAATTAGTGGAAAAAAAGTTTTGATCTGTCAATTCGGAATTGTGACAGAAAGAGTGATCCTAAACAACAATTTGGAAGACGCTTACAGTTTATTGGGCGGGGTGCAGGCATGGATGGAATTTCAATCTGATCAATCTGATTTGAGTAGATGGTCACGGCAAACAGTTTTACCGGAAATAGGAATTGAAGGTCAGAAAAAACTCATGAATGCGACAGTAGCAATCGTTGGGATGGGTGGTCTGGGATGTCCTGCAGCACAATCGCTTATGTCTGCTGGTGTAGGAAAATTGAAATTGATTGATGGGGACATTGTAGAACTTTCTAATCTCCATCGCCAACCTTTATTTGGAGTAGACGATATTAATCGGTTAAAAGTTGAAGTAGCCAAAGACAGATTGGAACAATTAAATAAAAATGCAGTCATTGAATCCACCGTTGAATACTTTAATAAGGAAAATGGTATGAATATAATTGAAGGTGCTGATGTGACTATTGATGCTACAGACAATATTCAAACTCGTCAATTAATTGATAGATTTTCTAAAGAGGCGAATGTGCCCATGGTTTATGGCGGCTTGTTTCGCTACGAAGGACAAGTAGCAGTATTGAATGTGAATGGGAGTCCTGGATACAGCGATTTATTCCCTGATCCGCCATCGGGTGGAGAAACATGCGAAGATGCAGGTGTACTGGGAATGCTCCCGGGTATTATAGGAAATATCCAAGCATTAGAAACAATTAAACTTATTGTCGGAATTGAACAAAATTTAATTGGAAAACTTCTCATCTATGATGGGTTAAATCATCAATCAGAGATAATTCAATTATGATTAATATAAATGTAAAATGTTTTTCTCAAGTTAAATATGCATTAGGGAAAGATGAACTCAACTTGGAATTAGAAGTTGGAGCAACCACATTGGATTTGGAAAAGATAATCAGAGAAAAAGCGAATGGTAAATTGGACAGTGTGAGTTTGCGTATTGCATTAAATCAGAAATACATTCCCCATGAAACAGAATTAAAAGATAGGGATGAAGTGGCATTCATACCGCCGGTACAAGGGGGGTAAATGATTAAAATAGAAATCATAAATGGCCCAATCGAATTTTTTCGTAATGAAGATTCACGTCAGAAGGATGGCGCAGAACTGATTTTCAATGGCCGCGTTCGTGTCACAGAAAACGGAGAAAATATCACCGCATTAGAATATGAACAATACAAAGGTATGGCTGAAGCAGAACTCACTCAATTAGCAGAAGAAACGTGCAAGAAATTTCCCATTCATGATCTATTTTGTAAACACCGTATCGGAAGAGTGGATGTGGGTGAAACGAGTCTTCATGTGGTCATTTGGTCCAAACATAGAAAAGAAGGATTAGAAGCAATGACATGGTTTATCTCTGAACTTAAAAAAAGAGTTCCTATCTGGAAATGGGCGATTTTGGAAGATGGGTCGCGTATTCCGAGTGAATGTGCGCACGGATAATTATTACATATTAAATTACACAACTTAATGCTTGGCTTTTCACAGCAGTTGCCGCACCTGCTTGTACAATCGTTTATTCCAGTGGATTAGTAAACGCAAAAGATTTTTTAAAAGCAGGATGGAAAGTGGAGTTTGTGTCCATAATATTAGTCATTTTATATGCGAATACTTTTTGGTCAATATTTTTTAATTAATCCTTAAATTTGGATAGGTATGAAGTTTCTCATAGCAGTGGGCAGTCAAGAATTTTCTGAACCAACCCTTCGAGTTGGGATGCAGGTTGCAAAAGCATTTAAAGCTGCTGTCACTATAGCCTACGTGGGTCCAAAGATCAGTAAATTTTCTGCATCACAAGTTCGATTTACTCAAGAGCGAATGGAGGAATGGGAATTTGATCGCCCTGGAGTAGAAGTTTTGGAGTGGGCATTCGCCTTTTTAGCAGATAACAACTATATTGCACCAACAACAATCGAAGCCGGGTTTTCCAAAAATACTCTGGTGCAGACAAGTGGAAATCGATGTGAGGTATATTTGCAAGGGACTGTTTGTAAAGATGTGAATTTAATTTTACGTAATGGGGATATTATTGCAGAATTGCGGGATGAAGTACAGCGCGGTAAATATGATGTAACCATTATAGGTGGAAGCCAAAAAAAAGGAATGGCACACGATTTAGTGCAATATATAGATAGCTCTATTTTTATTGTAAAAAATTATAATCAAGAACAATCCTATAGTTTACTTTTGCCGGTAAATGATTCTCCTCATACTCCAAAAGCAGTAAAATATGGTGTGCGCGTTGCTCAAGCATTCGATATAAAAGTGAATCTTATTACTGTATCTAAAACCGAATCATTTGGAGAAGGTTATACACAGGCTTCTAACAGAGCCAGCAAATTAATGCGACGAGTTGGAATTGACCATGAACATCGTTATAAAACAGGTGACCCTGTTATGATAATAAAAAATGAAGCAGGTAATAATCATATTATTGTTATGGGTGCCTCAACAAAAAACCCTCTTCTTAAATTTTTTGCTGGCAGTAAACCTTTAAAAGTGATGGAAGACTGCCAATGTCCAATCTTAATTGTAAAATAAAATACCTAATGATTTGTTGATAAATACTTTTATTTATTGGCTGACCCAAAAAAGATGGCTTATAGTGGCCATCCTGGTAGGGATTATTATGTATAATATTCCGGCACCTACCGGATTATCTGTCGAAGGTTATAGAACTCTTATCATTGTGGTAATGGCCATTATTTTGATTGTATTTGAACCAGTGCCTCTTCCTGCAGTAGCAATGATGATTCTTATATTACAAGTTTTATTGGGTATTGATACTTCCAATGGCGTTGCCAAATCTTTTATGAGTGATGCTGTTTTTTTTATAATGGGTTCGCTTATGCTGGCAGTAGCAATCGTTAGCCAAGGTTTGGACAGCCGATTGGCTTTAGGAATAATTAAACTTACTGGAAATAAAACCTGGAAAATTGTCATTGGGTTTATAGCAATATCAGCATTTTTATCTTCATTTATAGGGGAACATACTGTAACTGCTATGATGATGCCGGTTGGGTTAACGTTGGTGAAAAATTCAGGTGTAGATAAAAGAAGCACATCAAAACTGGCAGCATTAATTTTATTTTCTATTGCTTATGGAAGCGCTATGGGGTCAATTGGTACACCTTCTGGGGGAGGTAGAAATGTTATCATGTTGGGATATATGAAGGAATTTGGTGTTGGAAATATTTCATATTTGGAATGGATGAAATATGCGTATCCTATTTTGTTTGTTGAAATCCCACTTGCTGCTGTAATTCTGTGGTACACGTTTAAACCACGCCAGTTGATTTTGGATTCTGCTGTTAGAAAATTAAAGATACAAGTCACAAAAAAAGGCTCGATGAGAGGAAATGAATTATTGACAATTTTCATTTTTATTCTGGTTTTTCTGGGATGGGTTTTATTTAGTTCAAAAGTAGGTTTAGGTATTATTGCACTGATTGGTGTTTTCCTTTATATGGCGTTTGGATTGATAAGATGGGAAGATTTAAACCGAAATACAAACTGGGGTGTAGTCATCCTTTTCGGTGCGGCTGTTTCTCTGGGACTCCATATGAAAGATACCGGTGCTGCATTTTGGGTTGCAGATACTGCTATTAATTGGATGAAAATGATCAGTGATGATGTATCCATTATAAGATGGTTTATTGCTGTTGTATTGACGGGATTGTTAACTAATTTATTAAGCAATGCTGCCACTGTAGCAGTCATTGGTCCCATTGTGTTAAATATGGGTGGTGATCCACTTGTCATGGGATTTTCTACAGCGATTGCATCTGCTTTTGCTTATCTTACAGTTGTTGCGTCACCAACGTGCATGATTATTCATTCCAGCGGTTTAGTTGATAAATCCGATTATTTACGGGCCGGGTGGAAGATGTTTATTATGTCTGTTTTAGTATTATTTATAATATCCAACTTTTGGTAATAATCAACTATGTTTCATGAAATCGCTATAACTATTCTTATTTGCCTTGCGCTAATTATCCTTGTTGTACCACCTGTTATTTTTCTGGTGTGGTACTTTGTAGATAAGCGCCAAAGTCAGCATTCTATTCTTCGCAATTTTCCATTATTGGGGAGAATCCGATATATATTTGAAATGATGGGTCCTGAATTACGCCAGTATATGTTTGATTCAGATCATGAGGGTAAACCATTTAGCCGCACCGATTTTACTAATATTGTGGTAGCAGGAAAATATATGAAGACACTGATTGCCTTTGGATCAAAGCGAGACTTTGATAAACCCGGTTGGTATATAAGGAACTCCATGTTTCCAAAGTTGGCTGAAGAAATGAGAGTAGTGTGTGCTCCTAAAATCAAAACAAAACGATATGTGGGTAGTGAAGGATTATTCTCGAGAAAGGAAAAATTGGAAGAAATTGAAGTTCAACCCTGGTTGATTAGGGAAGAAGATGCAATAGTCATCGGCCCAAAATGTAAATCACCCTGGAAAGTATATGGACCCGTAGGTATGAGTGCAATGAGCTATGGGGCATTGGGAGAAAATGCAATCAGCTCCATGAGTTTAGGTTTAGGGAAAGCGAAAGGATCTTGGGTTCATACCGGTGAAGGTGGATTGGCGAGTTATCATCTATTGGGCGGGGGAGATGTTATTATGCAAATCGGCCCCGGATTATTTGGTGTTAGAACAGAAAAAGGTGAATTTTGCCCGGATAAATTCAAAGATAAAGCGGATAATCCGCAAATTGCCATGTTTGAATTGAAATTAGCTCAAGGGGCAAAAATCCGCGGTGGACACGTTGAAGGAAGTAAAGTCAATGAAGAAATTGCAGCTATCCGCGGTGTAACTCCCTGGAAAAATGTAGATTCACCCAATCGCCATCATCAATTTCATGATGTACCAACTTTATTCGATTTCATTGACAAATTAAGAGATATTGGCGGAAAACCCATCTGTATTAAAATTGTCATGGGCGGTCCCAATTCTGCGGATGATTTATGTAAAGCAATGGCTGAAACCGGAAGCGGTCCCGATGCCATAACTGTTGATGGCGGGGAAGGCGGATCCGGTGCGACATATCAAGAAATGGCAGACACCATGGGATTACCCGTTAAGTCCGGAATTCTGTATTTGGATAATGCTTTGCGGAAATATGGTGTAAGAGATAACGTAAAAGTATTCGCCAGCGGAAAAATATTCAGTCCGGACAAAGTTGCTATTGCTATGGGCATGGGAGCTGATTTGGTGAATATTGCCCGGGGAATGATGATTTCAGTCGGGTGCATCGGAGCGGAAAAATGTCATACAAATAAATGCCCTGTGGGTGTTGCTACTACGGACACAGATCATCAAAAAGCTTTAGTTGTTGATGAAAAGCAATGGCGTGTCCTTAATTATGTCATAACATTACGAAACGGGTTGAATTCTTTGGCAGCTGCTTCTGGTTTGAATAATTACACTGAATTTGATAGAACCCATATAGTGCATAAAAATCAGTATGGCCAAGTTCAAACATTGGCTGACCTTTTTCCATACCCAAAAATGATTTGAAAAGTCATGTCCTATTAGTTGAATGATGATTGAAATCACAGTAACTTCAAAGCTTGGTTTCGTAGGCATCAAACATAACTAAAAGGAGTATATAAATGGAATTCATAACACCCATTTTTAAATGGCTACATATTATTGCAGGCGTTCTTTGGATCGGGCTGCTTTATTTCTTCAATTGGGTAAACGGACATTTTGCCGCAACACTTGATGGAGATACAAAAAAGAAAGTGGTACCCGAACTTATGCCAAGAGCTCTATATTTCTTTCGCTGGGGTGCAGCTTGGACATGGGTAACGGGCATGGTGTTGCTCTATGTATTGTTTTGGGCAGGCAACCTTTCTATCGGAGAATCCGCTGGAAATATGATGTTCGCCGCAGGTATGGAGGTAACGATCTGGGCACATACCATGATCATTCTGGTTTTTATGGCTGTTATTGTATATGATTTTCTATACAAAAGTAGTTTAGCAGGAAACGTTCGCTTAATCACCATTGTCAGTTTTGCACTGATTGGCGCTATGGTGTACAGCATGAAATTCTGTGCCGGGTTTGATTATCGTGCTTTTAACATCCATCTAGGTACCATGTTCGGTAGCATAATGGCTTTCAACGTATGGTACAGGATATGGCCGGCGCAACAGAAAATCATTGCAGCTATCCGTGATGGTGAAGCACCAGATGGAGATTTGGTGGCATTAGCTGGCTTACGGTCAAAACATAACACCTATATGTCTATACCACTGATCTGGACCATGATTAATGAGCATACAACGCACTTTGCTGGTGGCAATTTGGGTATTACAGAGTCTACAAATTGGATGGGTTTGATGTTATTAGTAGCTTTAGGATGGCATATCGTTTGGCAACTATACAAAAAATCAGCCAAAGTACAAGGTTTTTAATAGGTATATAAAACGTTGGAAACCAAAAAACCCTGCCGAAGCAGGGTTTTTTGTTGGAGGGTGTTTTTATAGGGCAAATCTAATTTTTCAAGTTTTCGTTATCCTAAATTTTATTATTATGATTTCTTTTTCCTGATCAAATATGGGGTAACTTTCAAGCCCGAAATTAACACTAAATCAAATAATAACAACTTATTTCATGCAAAATATTTTAAAAACAATTTGGTTATTTATATCGTCATTTGGCATCATGTTTGCTGTTTTATCCTGGCTCCAGGAAGCGGGAGTATTATCCAATGCCGACGGTTGGTGGAAAGGTGGGTTTGCACTTGCCTGTGGAACCATCCTCTATCTATTGGTTCCAAGTCAAATGGGAGACTGATCGTTGAAACATAGGAATGCTATAGGCCTGTTGATTATCGCAGGTTTACTTTGGAGCATCGCTGGTGTATTGATCAAATCCATTCCCTGGCCACCCCTGGTCATCGCCGGTTTACGAAGTGGGATTGCGGGGATGGTAATATTATTCTATGTCAAAAGACCGCGCTTTACATGGAATAAATACCAACTATTAGCAGCTGTTGCATATGCGGCCACAGTTACATTATTTGTCATAGCTAATAAACTTACAACAGCAGGGAATGCTATACTTTTGCAATATACGGCTCCTGTCTATGTTGCCTTATTAAGTTTTTCATATTTAGGGGAAAGATCAACAATGATTGATTGGCTCACGATTGGTGCCATGCTTTTGGGGCTAGTACTTTTTTTCCTGGATGAACTCACGTTCAGCGGCCATTTAGGAAATATTTGCGGCGTGACTGCTGGTATATTTTTTGGGGTGTTCACTATCCTGCTGCGCAAACAAAAAGATGCTTCCCCTGCTGAATCGATCATTTTAGGCAATGCCTTAACGTTTTTGATATGTCTGCCAGTAATATTAAATGGATTTGCAGCTGATAAACAATCTGTCGTTTTGATACTCACACTGGGTGTGGTACAACTGGGTATCCCTTATATATTGTTTGCCATTGCGATTAAATACGTGTCTGCACTAGATGCAATAATTTATCCATCCATTGAACCAATCATAAATCCTCTACTGGTATATTTGATAATTGGTGAAACAATGGGACCATATTCATTGATAGGCGGCTTGTTAGTTTTAGGAGGGGTACTGGTCCGGGCAATTATACAGAAACCGAATATATTAATAAAATCTACCTCATAATAAAAATTTAAATAATAATAGTAATTGTTATTATTTATTTACTATTTTCATAAATGAGATTTAGCTCTCAAAGAGAAATAATCCGTGAAATTGTGGAAAGTACAAATGCTCATCCAACAGCTGACTGGATTTATAATAAAGCTAAAAAAAGACTCCCTAATTTGAGTCTTGGAACGGTATACAGGAATCTGAAACAACTGGATGAAGAGGGAACAATTAAAGCTATTACTGATGGAAATGTTTCCCGTTACGATTGGAATACGGCGTCTCACGATCATATGAAATGTAAGGTCTGCGGGGAAATAATTGATGTTCACTTGCAGGATGACAGTATCCGTAAAAAAATAAGAAAGAATTACAAGTTTGAAGTAGATGATGTGAAAATGACGATCATTGGAACATGTAAAAAACACAAAAAATAAAAAGGAGAATAAATAATGAGTGTACTTGTAGGAAGAAAAGCACCGGACTTTACGACACAAGCTGTTTTAGCCGATGATTCAATTGTTGGGGATTACAACTTTACTGATGCCAGGAATGGAAAATACGCGGTGGTATTCTTTTACCCTTTGGATTTTACCTTTGTCTGCCCATCTGAATTAATCGCTATGGATCATCGTATGGACAAACTAACGGAATTAGGTGTGGAAGTTGTTGGTGTTTCGATAGATTCTCACCATACACATTTTGCTTGGAGAAATACCGCCATTAACGATGGTGGTGTGGGAAAATTGAAATATACTTTAGCTGCTGATATGGATCATTCCATTGCACAAGCATACGGTATACAATCTGATGGAGGTGATTCTTATTACCCTGCTGGTGTTGCCATGCGTGCTACATTTGTGATTGATCAAAATGGAATCGTTCGGCATCAAATCGTTAATGATGAACCGTTAGGCCGTAACATGGATGAAGTGGTTAGAATCGTTGAAGCACTTCAATTTTTTGAAGAAAACGGTCAGGTATGCGCTGCAGGTTGGCAAAAAGGAGATGAAGGGATGGTAAATACAGCATCAGGTGTTGCCAGTTATTTGAGCAAACATGCAGATGAATTATAACCTACACCTTTAATACAAAAAAAAGGCTGCATAATACGGCCTTTTTTATTATTATAGTTTTTCTAGAATTTGATTATTTCCTTGTAAAGAAAAAGTCTTAGATTTCCCACTGCGTAAGCAACAATTTTTTTAAATTTCATTCGAGGTAGTAAACTAAATGTCAAAATGGAATAAAACCCGTTTCGCTGAGCATATGACTGAAAACTGCAGCCGCGAAGTGGCTAAAGTCGGGAATGCCATAATCGAATTCAGTGAAAAGCACGCTGATGAAATATCCTGGGGACGTGGATCAGATCATGGTACTCTAACATTTCGCTGCAATTCTGATTTTGGTGTGTTGCCATTGTTTCACATGACCAGTGAAGGCACCTTAAATATTCAAGTGAATTTCCTGCGGAGTAAGGGAGTTCCTAAACAGGTTATGCTGGACATGGTCCGTAAACTGGAATCGAATTTCCTTCGTGACTATGATGCCATCATGTATGATGTTGATACATTCGAACCTATTAATGAATTATTTTTCACTTCTACACAGATAGAAAAATTCCTAAACACAATGGAAGGCTGCTGTTACAGATTAAGGCAGTGATACGACCTCTTCGATCTTTTTTTCAGGGCCCTGTTAGCATTGGCTGGCGGGGCTTTTTCGTTTTATTTCTAATGTGTTTATAAAGGGTTTCTATCTAACAACCAAAAGTGGATAACCTCATTAAGTAGCATGAGAAAATTATTGTTATTTTTAGCCCTTACAGATTTAATCTGGAGCCAAACTGGAAACCTGGCAGGTCTCATTCGGGATGTAGCTACCCACCAGCCACTGATTGGAGTCAATGTTATTATCAGTGACACGGAACTGGGTGTTGCCAGCGACATGGAGGGTTATTTTCGGATAGAAAAAGTGCCCGTGGGTAGTTACAATATTCGTGTTTCTATGATCGGTTACGAAGCAGTATCACGGGCTAATGTGCACATCGTTCCCCAGCGGACAACCACCGCAAATTTTGACCTGCATCCCGCTGTGTTGAAAGGCGAAGGTGTTACCGTTACAGCGAAATTTTTTGAACAAACACGAGATGCTATCACCAGCAGCCGGACGATTGATATTGAGGAAATTCGTTCCGACCCCGTTGGCGCCTACGATATCATGGCCATGATGCAGGCGCTGCCATCCGTGGTGTCCGGGTCAGATCAGTATAACGAAATTATCGTTCGCGGCGGAGCTCCAGGCGAAAACCTGTTTGTCATGGATTACCTGGAAATACCCTATCCCAACCACTACCCGGAACAAGGCAAAAGCGGTGGCCCCATAACCATGGTGGATACGGAATTTATCGAACGGATTGATTTTTATGCTGGTGCTTTTCCGGCACGATATGGCGAAAAGCTTTCTTCAGTGATGGATGTTACTTTAAGAGAAGGGAACCGGGAAAGACACTTGGGTGAAATCAGCATGAATATGGCTGGTTTTGGTGGAAATGTGGAAGGCCCGGTAACAGATAACGGTTCCTACTTGTTCTCTGTAATACGATCCTTCCTGGATTTCGTAATAGTATCCACGGGGATGCAGGCCGTGCCTCAGTATTGGTCAAGCCAGGGCAAGATCACTTACGACCTTTCACCTACAAAAAAGATCATGTTCAATTATATTGGCGGAATAGATGCCATCAATATCGTGGGGGAAGATAACCCATCGCTGCGCGGAGCGGAAAACGTGGAATTTGATTCTCAACAGGCTACCGTGGGCATGACCTACAAAAACCTGTTCTCTAAAAAGGGTTTCAGCATTCTTTCGTTATCCAAAAGCCTTGTACAATTGAATACGGATGTATACGAACTGGCTGAAGACAATCAGCGGGATATGTACCATCAGCGACGTGATCTGGAAAATGAAATAACTTTCCGGAGTGAGGTAAATTATCAGATCAGGCCCGGGATAGATGTCAACACCGGATTCAGTATCAAAACCATCAACCTGGATTATGATAACTGGTTTGAACCAAGACCTTCAATTCTTTACGGCTATTCCTTATCATCTGATATTGAACCGGTTATGGTTCCTGAAGATGTTTTTTATGAGACTTATTTCCAGAATCCAGCAACGATCGTCACGCCCCTGGACACGATTGGCGTAGCGGACACGATCAAAACAAATGCAATTATGGATTACCGGAAAATGGGTGGTTTTCTTCATGTTTCTTTGCAACCGATCCGCACTCTGGAAATTTTTGCTGGAGTACGCTACGATTATCTGGATTTTACCGGGGCAAGCAGTGCCTCGCCCCGCTTTGGTTTATCCTATCATTTCAGTGAAGTGCTATCATTGAATTTTTCTGTCGGGCGTTATTTTCAGCCGCCCTTTAATCATTATCTAAATTCAGAACGGGGTACTCCCAGAAAATTAAAAAACTATTATGCTGACCAGGCCGTTATTGGATTGGAATATTTTCTTGCTGCTGATACGCGTCTGACCCTTGAAGTATTCAATAAAGAATATGATGATATGGTCACCTTTGAGATGCTTGAGGGCTCTGACGGCAGGGATAGTTTGAATATCTATAATATTATTAATGGCGGCAGCGGCAGATCAAATGGTATAGAACTATTCATTCAGAAAAAATATTCAAAAAACTGGTACGGGTCTTTGTCCTGGTCCCATTCAATTGCGGAAGGAGTGGATCCCCGTTCCAATAAATACTACCCTTGGATCTATGATTATGGTGATGTAGTAAACATCATTGGTGGGTACAAAGTCCGTTATGCTGATTATGACTGGTATCGGGAATTCAAGGAGAATGTCTGGGTCAAGAGTTTTTCCTGGCTGCCCTT
>DJKX01000057.1 GCA_002436185.1 Fidelibacterota bacterium UBA6531 | reverse complement strand
AGTATGTTTATGTAATAAAGTATGAATGACAGGATAATAGCAATGTAGAGCGCATCATTCCGTTTCAGGAGTTTATCAATGCCTTTGAAAACAAGATAACTAAACAATGCCAGTGCAAAAATTTTAAGATAGATGTAATAGAATAATTCATTCGGATGAATAATGTAAAAACCAACAATAAACCCGGGGAAAGAGTAAATAAACCAAAGAAATTCCGAATTATACTGGGTAATCTTTTCCTGGTCGTTGATGTAGAGGCGCGGGCAGTTTGATACACACAGGTCACAAACGGTACAAACTTCCGGGCGCCGCTTTTCCGTATTGAATTGTCCGTACAGCATTTCTACTGGCCGTATCGGGCACAGGCCCATGCACCATCCACTTAAACCGGAATTAATCCAGCCGAAGCCCAGTGACAGCAAGAGTAATGCAAGGAGAGTATAAAAACTGATTTCACCTTCGATATTAAAAATGAAATAACGTGCCGGAACGAGCAGGTACAGTAAAGCTATCCCGGACAAATTTAAATATTTGGTTTGGCGGCGATTTAGATATCTGTCACTATTAATGCCCAGACGTTTGGGCAGCGATTGTACAAATGCCAAGGGACATAGCGCCGTCCATAGATTTGGAATCAGCAAAAATATTGCCGGTGCTAGCGGAATAATAATATACCAGATTACCTTTAATCCTAAGTCAGCGTCAATATAAAGCAACCATATCGTCAATACGAAAAAGGTAAAAGCGACAAAGGATAGCAGTTTAAGTATTAGTGCAGATCTTTGGTTATGATGATTGCCATCAAGTAATTTTTTCATCAGTAGAATGTAAGAACAAATTTAGGGAAACAAAAAACCTCACGAATGTGGGGTTAGAGTCTATGATTTATAAATTATTTTCTTAAAGAATGTGTATATAGCTAGAACCATATCATTTCTAGCTACAAAACGACTACCACAACTTGGGCAACTGGACAAAAAAGAGAAATACTCTGTTATTTTGGTTCTTTTCCAATTATGCGAACAGGAAAGGCATTTCATATCCAAATCTACACATCATCCCACAAACAAAAAACCCCGACGGTTTGACGAGGGAAATTGTTACTTTATGAGGGTGTAGCCCGTACGGGAATCGAACCCGTGTTACCGCCTTGAGAGGGCGGCGTCCTAACCCCTAGACGAACGAGCCATAAAAAAAGTACGCCCGGGAGGATTCGAACCCCCAATCCCCTGGTCCGTAGCCAGGTGCTCTATCCAATTAAGCCACGGGCGCAATTCTTGGTTATTGGTGTGCAGTACCAATCATAATACAACAAGCTGGGGCACAGGGATTCGAACCCCAACCGGCGGAACCAGAATCCGCTGTCCTGCCATTAGACGATGCCCCAATTTCATCTATCATAATACAAAAACAGGGGACAAATTTATGTCCCCTGTAATGAAGTGTAAAAACGTTTTTAGTGAATTTATTTTATTAAATATGCTTTACGAACATCCGAACCAATAGGAGTTTGAATTCGTATGAAATAAATCCCGGATGCAAATGATTCAGCGTTCCATTTCAAAATGTGATGGCCGGCTGTCATATGGTCATTGTTAAGCAGTGTTTCAACGAGTCTACCTTGAACATCAAAAACCATAATTTGAGTAGGCATTTCATTAGGTAACGTTAAAGGAATTGAAATTTCTGGATTGAATGGATTGGGATATAATTGACCCAAACTTACATTTCGAGGAATTTCAATACGGTCTGGTGTTGATTTTTCACTGAAATTAATCTGTTGACCCATTGGAGAACATGCGTTAATAGCAGTAATTGAGCTTACATTGCAAGGTATTGTAAGTTTTATTTCATTTTGTGAATTTTGCCCTGTCATGTCAATTCCTACAATCCGCAGACGTTCATTATTTTGATGTGTTTTAACTACCCATCCATCAGGGATTACAAGTTGGTCCATAGTTGCATTTACATCGACATCTAAATCGATTTGAAAGCCACTTATCTGCTGATCATTGGAAAATGTAATAAGTGTGTTTTCTCCTTCCCTACCTAATTCAAGACGACCTACACCACCATCATATCCACTTGTAGTTAAAGGGCTTTGGTCTAAAATGTCTTGAATCAAGAAAATCGCATCCATGAAATTAATGTTACCATCTCCAGTATAATCAGCTACTTCACCTGAACAGCCAGGATAGTTATCATCCAGTATAAGGTCTATTAAATATAAAACATCAATTACATCAATAAGCGGAGCAGCATCTTCAACATCCCCATTAACATTACCCATAACATAAACATTGACATTATCACAGGCATCACAGGCATCTCCGGCGCCATCACTATCAATATCTGCCTGATCAGGATTATACGTATCCGGGCAATTATCATCTGAATTGACCACACCATCTTCATCCGTATCATTGTTCATTTCATTGACACGGCCTGCTTCAGCCTGATAAATTTCTTTGGACGAATAATTTTGCACGAATGCTACTATATTCAGATCGCTTATATTCCAAGTTACTGTGCTATTATTGGGCCAGTTGGAATCCATGGTCCACTCATAATTCATTTGCACATTATTAGTACCATCAAGAGTGATAGCATCACCCGTATTTGTTGCTGTAAGATATTCGATGATCACTCCATGGTGATGTAGAAGACCATTGGGTCCGGCATAATAAACTGAATCGATGGTTGCGGCAACTATCAATACGGTATTGGCAGACGAAAGATCAGCTTCACTGGAGACAAGTACACTTACATCAACTTCATAGACGTCAATTCCACCACTCAATTCAATAGTCACAGGTGTTTCTTCACCAATCATGGCAAGAGCGTGTGAGCGCCAAGTAGTTGGGCCAGAACCAGAATCATCGCCACCAGTAAACATATGCGGCGTATAATTATTGCCATAATAATCATTGCGGGCCTGGTTCAATGCAGTATTATATAAGTAAAACGGATCATTACCAGCACCTGGCCACCAAACATGATATCTAATTTGACACCAGTTGGCAACATTATCATCTCCAACGTATGTGGATTGACTAGGATCTGTAAAATTGTCTAGCTGTTGCTCCGCAGCAGCACAGGGTCCTCAGGTAGTGGACGTAATTAATTCACTTAATGCTTTTTTAGATGCACCTTGTAAAAATGACGCAATAATAAGAAAATAAAATATTGATTTATTCATTTATGTATCCTTTTTAATTAAAGCTATGAAATTTACCATATATATATTCAGTTAAAAAACAGTAGTTAGACCCAATTTAAATCCATCATCAAATGGTTCAATGATCCTACACACGCCATTGGTACAAATCAAGCCACCCTTTAAAGATCCATAAAGTAATGAGAGTCTCATTGAAGTTGTAACATTATAAATAATTTCTATATTGACCCAATTTTTTGTTTGATCAATGCCTAAGAACTCTTCTAAAGGGTTCAAATGATGACTATCATCAATTCCGGTTTTGGAAATATTTGTTCTATCTAGTGTTAATGTTGCAGACCAGCGAGGTGACTTACCAATACTTATACTCATAAAATGATTTGTTTCAAAATCTAGAAATTCATCATTGTCTGGAATACCATTTTCATTTATATCATTATAAAAGTCACTATAAAAAGTGTCTATAACTGTTGAACCATTAAGTGTCTCTATACGCCCAAAACCCTTGGATAAAAATTGAGTCTCTATTTTTGCATTAACACTCCATCCATTTTCTAATGAATAACTAAAATTAAGTGGAAACGTTTGCCCTGAAGTCAGCATATAATATTTTGCACTAGAAGTATCTGTTTTAGTATGTGAAGTAAGCTCAGTCACATCGTAGCTATCACCTGCACCAATTTTAATATGAAAATTTCCATCTAGTAAATTGAATGAAAGCTCTCCATAGACATCTCTAAATGGTGTTGCAGCTAGATCTGAAATAGGTAAATGGGATTTTTCACCCTCTTTCTGCCAAGAATAATCTTGTGAACTCAACACCCAAGGGGTAGATCTACTCGATACTGAATACAATCCAAAAAAGTCAATCCAGTCCCTTAACATGCCCATAATCTCAATCTTATATCCCACTTCATTATTAAAATCCGATTGATGTGAAATTCGATTCATGAGCACATTCTCATGAATATTCATGGCTATTGGTGGATTCTGAAAAGGTTGAAACATTCCATAATTAGAAACTATATCCCAACGATTTAAGGGATCTAATGCACCAAACTGGTAATTAATATATTCCATATTTATAGAAAACAGATCTAGATATATGTTCAAATTCCCATAGAATGCACGTCCATCTTCATGATCTCTATAACTTGCATTATCTTCCTCAAACTCAAAAGATCTGTTCATGATGTATTCTATGTAAAAGTCGTACAGAGTATTATTATAGCTATAGCGGCCGCTGATTAATTGATTTTTTATATTTAGCGTATCTGACAGTGCATCGGCATGATCTTCTTTTGACTGGAGGAAAGATGTACCAATTAAATGATTACCTAACATGTAAGTCATATCAAGGCCATAAAGATTGTGGTTTGTTATATAATTATGCACTCGGTTATCAAACCCTGGAGCATAGATCGAACTTTGTGCAAATTTTGCCTTACCGGTAATGAATTGTACCTCAAAAGGATGAACATTATAAGAAATACTTAAACCACGTATACCCGTGTCTCTATCAATTGGCTGGTCATCAATTGAATTAAGAACGATTCCTCTTCCCCAAATTTCATATAAATCACCAAGCTTTAAGGATAAGTCACCTTGATCATATTCCAAGCGCATTTTGCGCAATCCATTAAGAGATCGTCCTAATTCAGGAGGATCACTAAATTCAAACTGCAGCCAATTATTAAAATTTCCATACTGAAGATGAGTGTTGATAAGAGTTTCATTGTAGTAAAAACCAGATCTGTTTTCACCCATCCGCGTTTCAGTATTTCCTGTGAATGAAACCTGGGCACATACCATTGAAAAAGAAAGTAATAAAATAACTTTCTTCATTCAGAGATCTCATCCTGTATATTTAATGCATGACGGATCTGTTCTTCTATCTCGATTTCATCACCTAGTATATATCCCTGGTGAAACCAAACCACTTCCCTTTTTTGATTAATGATTAATAAAGTTGGGAGCAATAATGCATTCATTTTTTGGGCCACTTGTTGATTAGGATCAAGACCAACCAAAAATTTGAATTTTTTACTGCGTATGTAGCTTTTCACTTTGGACATACTTTTTGGTGAATCCGTACTGATACAAAGTACTTGAAACCCATATTCTTCATACTTTTTATGAAATTTGTCTAAATGAATCATTTCCTTTTTACATGGTGCGCACCATGTAGCCCAGAAATCAACCAAAACAGGACCATCTTTCAAAAGTTCATTTAAAGAAGTACTTTCACCACTCATCAATTTAAATGATAGGTTCGGCAGAGCTGTAACCGATAGAGGGCCGGCCTTCAATATGGTACCAATCACCATAGATATAAGTATAATCTTTTTCATCTATGTTCTATTAATGTATCGAGTATTATAAGGAATTGCGTCAATTCATAAAAAATACGGACTTATAAGGGCGATTACTTACAGTTTCGTTTGGAGGAAAGATGCTAATTCAACTTCAGGGACGAACTTTAGACTAACGCGTCGCACACTATCTGCAGTTGAAATGGGCACACTAAAGGTGTATTTCACAGGTATTTTTACTGATTCCATGGCCACCTGCAGAGCCCAGCCGCCTATTGTAAAGTCAATGAGTGGCGAAAATTTATGATCAGCAACATAATGGACATTATTTGATTCAAGTTGATGAATGGCAGCTTCTGGAGTATCTACGATTAACACTGTAGTTATATTAAGTTCATTTAAAAACGAAATAACAGGTACAGCCCTGTATTTGCCGAATCGAATCTTTTCGTGCAACACATCAGAAAAATTGAATTTTTCTTTATTGAAATCGAAGATCATTAACGAACCATCCTGCTTTAATCCCGTGTACGGCAATGACCTCAACATATCTGCGATCACATGGTCTTTCAACGAATATTCTATATTGATACTGACATTCATGATTTTTGCGTTTTCTTCATCGTATTCAAAAATAGGTTTTTGGATATCAACATTATAAGGGCTGGCCATCAGGTCATCTAAAACATTCATGAGCATCAATGTATTGGCATCATTTTCAGGATTATAGCTGGGCTGGGCACTGCTGCCTAGGTCCAATACCCATTCTTCACCTTCCTTAAAGGATTCATCTTTGGAAGGAAGGCCTCTTGCACCAATGAAAAGATCCATACTTTTTTCCAATTCATCAATGGCCATATCAATATCTCTACTGACATCTTTTGAATCACTAAAAATAGATGATTTTATAGGTGGCGATTTGTCAATTGAAAATTCCGGATAGATAGATTTTTTCTTTTTATCCACGGGTATAAATGGAGTTAACATTGTTTCCACAGTTAAAGTTAATTTCATATTCAATTCAGAAACTTCATTGTAATTACCTGAAATTTTACGACGATCTGTTTCTTCCCACGTGGCAATATCTACAAGTTGCAAGTTTACACTAATGTTATCCAGTTTACGCTCAAATTTCCCCAATAGTAAAAAATTCCTGGAACCGCGTGGTTGATGGACCAAGAGCGAACGATTATTCATGATCGCTTCCAGATCATCTTGGCCTTGTATTCTCAATTTAGAAACATCCTTAAATTTGGCATTGAGCATATCTACAAAGCCCTGACCAAGCCAGTCTATAGATGGTTCCTGTGTAACATTATCAAATTTGATGATATATAAATAAACAGATGGTCCCGCCTGAAGGATTGAAAAAAGAGTAATTCCGGAAATAATTGATTTAATGGACGTCCGCATAAGCATTCAAATTAGGTGCATTTTTTCCATTTTGCCACTGCTAATTCTTCTGATTATGATGTTTCTTTTCCAGCTTTGTCCATGTATTTCTTAATGGAACCGTCCGATTAAATACCGGTTTTTCCTGCGTAGAATCCGGATCTTTATAATAATAACCCAATCGTTCGAACTGAACATGTTCTCCTAATTCTACATCTGAAAGAGAGGGCTCAAGTTTGCATTCATTTAAAACAATTAATGAATCTGGATTTAATACATCTTCGAAATTTTTCGATGTTGCCGGATTCGGTACTGAAAATAACCTATCATATAATCGCACTTCAGAATTCATAGCATCATTTGCAGACACCCAATGAATTGTGGCTTTTACTTTCCTGCCATCCGGCGCAGATCCGCCTTTTGTTGCCGGATCATAAGTACAATGTAATTCAATAACATTACCCTGATCATCTTTAATGAGGTCATTACACGTAATAAAATATGCATACCGCAAGCGTACTTCTCTTCCAGGTGCTAAACGGAAAAACTTCTTGGGCGGATCTTCCATGAAGTCATCCTGTTCTATATATAACTCACGACTGAATGGAATTGACCTTGTTCCTGCAGCTTCATCTTCAGGATTATTCACAGCATCCAATTTCTCTGATTCGTTTTCAGCATAATTTGTGATAACTACTTTCAATGGGTTTAATACAGCCATTCTACGCTGTGCTCGTTTATTCAAATCAACCCTTAAAAT
>DJKX01000037.1 GCA_002436185.1 Fidelibacterota bacterium UBA6531 | reverse complement strand
AGGCACTCTGACCAGCTGAGTTAATCGCCCCTTGTTAAATATCTTTTTAATGACGAAGCTGGAAGACCAGCTGCCTGCCCGCCGTAATTGCTTATGCAATGCAGGCGGGAATTAATCGCCCAATAACGGTTGCGAAATTATGATGCTTTTTTAGTTTTTGTTTTTGTTTTTGTTTTCTTTGCTGGCTTTTTCTTTCTTCCGTTGATACCGGGCAGAGCTACATCAATTACATCCATCATTTCTTTTGCAAAATGAAATGTCAAATCTTTCTTGATATGATCAGGTATATCTTCAAGATCCTTTTTATTATGATCGGGAAGTATAATTGTCTTGATACCTGAACGGTGCGCAGCCGTCACTTTTTCCTTTACACCGCCAATGGGCAATACATTGCCCCGCAATGTAATCTCACCCGTCATTGCTAATTTATCTACCACGTGTTTTCCCGTTAATAATGATAATATAGCTGTAAACATACTTACTCCCGCGGATGGACCGTCCTTGGGTATGGCTCCAGCCGGGACATGAACATGGATATCTGTTGTTTTGTGGAAATCTTCATCAAGACCAAGTATATCTGTATGGGAGCGAATATATGTCAAAGCTGCAGTTGCAGATTCTTTCATGACATCACCAAGGTGGCCGGTTAACGTTAGAATTCCTTTCCCTTTCATTTTGGACGCTTCAATGAATAAGATATCTCCACCGGCGGCTGTCCAGGCCAATCCTGTAACCACTCCGGGTTTGGTGGTGCGTTCTGCCAATTCTGAATAAAAACGCGGTGCGCCTAAATAAGCTAATACCTTCTTTTTCGTAAGCTTTGTTTTCTTACTTTTATTTTCTATCTGTTCCCGGGCTACTTTCCTGAGTACGTTGGCAATCTCTCGTTCCAAGTTCCGCACTCCAGCTTCCCTGGTATACGAACGAATTAATTCTTTTATGGAAGTATCATCGAAGCCAACTTCCTTTTTAGTCAATCCGTTTTCTTCAATCTGTTTGGGAATCAAGTGCCGCTTGGCAATTTTTAACTTTTCATCTTCAATATAACCACTGAATTCCAGGATTTCCATCCTGTCTTTCAAAGCCGGAGGAATTGGGTCCTGGTAATTAGCTGTGGCAATAAACATGACTTTGCTTAAATCAAAATCTACTTCCAAATAGTGATCACTGAATGTATTGTTTTGTTCAGGATCAAGTACTTCCAACAAGGCAGATGAAGGGTCTCCTCGAAAATCCATCCCCAGTTTGTCAATCTCATCCAGCATGAATACAGGATTATTCGTACCTGCTTTTTTCAGCGATTGAATGATCCGTCCCGGCAAGGCACCAATATAAGTCCTGCGATGACCCCGTATTTCAGCTTCATCTCTCACACCGCCCAGGGAAAGACGGATGAAATCCCGTCCCATAGAGCGGGCGATAGATTTACCCAATGATGTTTTACCCACCCCGGGAGGACCTGCAAAACAAAGGATCGGCCCACGGATTGCGCCATCGGGATCCTTTTTTTGTTTTAATGAACGTACAGCTAGGTATTCCAAAATTCTTTCTTTTACCTTATCCAGGCCGTAATGGTCTTCATCCAAGATTTTATGTGCTTTCTTTATGTCAACTGTATCATCAGATGATTTTGACCAGGGCAGATCAGCCAGCCATTCAATGTATGTACGGGCCACGGAATATTCCGGTGATTGTGTAGGAATTCGGGATAAACGATCCAATTCTTTCAAAGCTACTCCTTCTGCTTCATCAGACATCTTGGCATCCTTGACCTTATCTTCCAGCTCATTGAGTTCCACCGTACCTTCATCCTCACCCAATTCTTTCTTGATGGCTTTCATCTGTTCCCGCAAATAATATTCACGCTGGGTTTTGGATATTTCATCATGGACCTCGCTTTGGATTTCTTCACCAAGCTTGATGCGTTGAATTTCCCTGGATAAAATAGCAATGGATTTTTCTACACGTGCCTTAACGTCAAGTTCTTCCAGTATGTCCTGCTTTTCAGAATTGGAAACTGTCAAGAGGGAAATGGCACGGTCAGCAAGGCGGGCAGGCTTTTGAATGTTGGATAACATGCCTGAATGTTCTTCCGTAAGGTTGGGCGCCACCTGAATAAGTTCGGAAAATGTATTGCGTAGATTTTTAACTAAAGCATCCAGTTCAATATCAGACTCTTCCACATTCTTAACACGGGAAACTTTGGCAATATAATAGGGATCGTTGTCTACATAGTCCAGCATTTTTACCCGTTCTACTCCCTGAACGATGGCAGATTTGCTGTTATCCGGCATATCGAAAACTTTTAATACAACTGCTAGAGTACCAAAAGCATATAAATCTTCAGGTTTTGGATCTTCGATAGAACCATCTTCCTGTGCCACAACGACAATATGCTTTCCCTGGGGAGATAAATCGTTAATCAGTTTTAAAGATTTTTCCCTGCCAACATAAATGGGAATAACCTGCTGTGGAAACAGGACAGTATTCCTCAAGGGCATTACCGGATATTCTTCTGTTTTTTGTTTTAGTTCATCAGCCATTGATAATCCTTTTAAATATTTGCATTAATTTACTCAAAAAACATGCCATTGTATATTATATGCACATATGGCAGAGTCTTTTAACCCCATCGTCATATTGCTTTCGAAGGCAATAAATGGCAAGAAACACAATCCGAGCGAAATTCATGGGAAATTTTTGAAACCAAACCCATTCCTGGGATTGTCATCTCTTGATTATGGCACTTCAAACAGGATTTTTCATCTACATATTTTTGATGGGGACCATCCTCCTGATCTGGGAAAAGATCGGATAATTGGGGAGGAATCTGACCATCCACATAGATAACACCATCCTTTTTGACAATGTCTGGTTCTGTGGTTTTATTAAAGTCTTGTATCGTAAAGGTAATAATTGCCAACATAATTCCAGCTACTGCAACTAAACTATAAACGATTGTTTTATTCATTTAGATTAATATTCCACTTAAACGAGCCTGTTCATCTGCATGATATGAACTTCGTACCAATGGCCCTGATTCCACAACAGTAAATCCCATTTCTAATCCCCGTTTTTTATATTCATCAAATTCTCCAGAACCAACATACCTGTCCACGGGTAAATGATTTTGTGTGGGTTGAAGATACTGACCTATGGTGAAGATTTTTACACCAATATTAACGACCTCCTCCATGGTTGCAAAAACTTCATCCTTTGTTTCTCCCAAACCTGCCATTATACCTGTTTTTGTCAATATTCCATAATCAACTGAATGCTGCAAAACGCTCATACTGCGCTGCCAATTTGCCTGGGACCTTACGTCTTTACTTATTCGCTCAACACATTCCACATTGTGAGAAAATATTTCCGGATCTGCTGCAAACACTTTTTCCAGCGCGGGGTAGAATCCCTGGAAATCCGGTGTTAATACTTCCACGGAGCAGGAAGGAGCATAATGATGAATTTTTCTAATTGTTTCTGCCCAAATCTCTGCACCAAAGTCAGGTTTCAGGTCATCCCGGTCTACTGAAGTAATGACCACATGGCGCAGTTTCATTTTTTTTACGGCCATGGCAGTTCGAGTCGGTTCAGATGGATCATTCCAGGTGGGACGCCCCGTTTTAACCGAACAAAAACCACAGGCCCTTGTGCACACATCACCAAGAATCATAATCGTAGCTGTACCCCTGTTCCAGCATTCGTAAATATTGGGACAGCGCGCTTCCTCGCAAACCGTATGCAGATTGTTCCCTTGCACAACCTGATCCACAAACTTATAACTGTCACCGATCTGTAAGCGTATCTTGGGTTTACTGATTCTAGGTGTTTGCATTGTTGCCATTAGAAAAGGTGCTCCAAATCCATATTTTCAAGGTTTTGCTGTATTGACTGGATGAATTGCGCTCCACCGGCACCATCAATCAGGCGATGGTCAAAGCCAATGGACAAATACATCATGGAACGAATACCTATGGCATCGCCATCAGCATTTTCAATGACGACCGGTTTTTTCTTGATCGTTCCCACTCCCAAAATGCCAACGTTAGGCTGGTTTATGATCGGTGTGCCGATGGTTACGTTAAATATACCGAAATTTGAAATGGAAAACGTTGAGCCTGAAAGTTCATCCGGTTTGATTTTTTTGCTGCGCGCTCGGGCGGCTAAATCACGAACTTTCCTGCATAACCCCAGGAAGTTCAATTCTTCGCATCGAGGAATAACAGGTACCATCAGGCCGGCATCCACTGCAACAGCCAACCCAATATTGATATTCTTTTTACGAATAATGGTTGTTCCTTCCAGTGAACTGTTCATATCCGGGGAGAATTGCAAGGCACGCACACAGGCATAAACGATGAATGGTGTATAGGTCAAGGAGAATCCTTCCCTTGATTTAAAGCCGGCACCATTTGCATCCACATACTGCACAATATGTGTCATATCCACTTCATTCATCAAATGGAAATGGGCAGATGTATCCAGGCTCATGCGCATATGTTCGGCAATGGATTTGCGTATTTTATCCATCTCAACGCGTTCATCCGTTAATTGTGAAACGACCGCAGGAACAGGCGGAGCTGTTGGCACTGCTGTCCTGGTTTCTATATAAGCTAGTAGGTCTTTCTTAGTTACACGACCGTTTATTCCTGATCCTGAAATAATATTTAATTCTTCTAAACGAATTCCTTCTTTTCTTGCTATAGCTTTTACAACAGGTGTAAAGAATCTTTTTCCACTTGTTTCCTTTTTGTCAGTTTGCTCTCGAATTATTGAAGGTGGTGCAGAAACTACTGCTTCTTCTTTTACAATTTCTTTTTTAGAATCTGGTTCAACCACTTCTTTCGAAGATGATTCCACAACAGGTTTTTTTTCCTGTTTTTTTACAACCGCAGAATCGCCATCTGTTTCAATACGGACGATTACTTTCCCCACTTCAACCACATCATTGGGTTCAGCTAGAATTTCGGCAATGACCCCTGCGTTGGGCGAAGGGATTTCAGAATCCACTTTATCCGTTCCGATTTCCAGTAAAATCTCATCTGCTGCGATGGTATCACCCACTTCTTTCCGCCATTCTAAAATTGTACCCTCGGTAATTGATTCACCCATTTTTGGCATAACAACATCTACTAACATGGTTAATACTCCATTAATTCTTTCAACGCAGATACAATATCTGCTGTCTGCGGCAATATTTTTTCTTCCAAATACCAATTGTACGGTATAGGTGAATCTTTGGCTGCAACTCTCATAATAGGTCCATCCAGCAATTCAAAATATTCATTAGCGATAATTGCCGCAATTTCCGCACCAGGGCCATTGGTTAGGTTATCTTCGTAAACAACCAATACTTTACTCGTTTTCTCTAATGAGACTCTAATTGAATCCCTGTCCAAAGGGTTCAGGGTGCGTAAATCAATGATTTCCACAGCTTCCACTACATTACACTCCTGTACAGCTTCAATTGATTTTTGGACCATGGCGCCCCAGGTAATGATGGTAACCTGTGTTCCTTCCTGGACAACCCTGGCCTTACCAAATGGGAGTACGTAATTCTTGTCCGGTTCAGGCGTAGTGCAATACCCCTGACGATACAAACCTTTATGTTCCAAAAACAAAACAGGATCATCCATCTGACAGGCAGCCTTCAGCAATCCTTTCGCATCTGCAGCATTAGAAGGATAAGCAATACATAAACCCGGTATGTGGATAAAATAACCGTCAATGGATTGACTGTGACAAAGTGCACCATGGATATATCCGCCAACGGGGATACGGATGACCATTGGGCAACTCCATTTATTATTGGAGCGGTAGCGCATCGTGGCCACTTCGTTCCTGATTTGCATCATACCATACCAGATATAATCGCCAAATTGTATTTCTACAACTGGTTTCCAACCGGTAACTGCCATGCCCACGGCAGTCCCGATTATTGAAGATTCAGCCAGTGGTGCATTAAATACTCTGTCTTTTCCGAATGTATCCGAGAGCCCTTTCGTTGCTGTAAATACCCCGCCTTTTGGATCAGCAATATCCTGACCAAAAATCACCATTTTTTTATTCGTTTTCATTTCTTCTGCCAATGCATGGTTTATGGCATCTACAATTACAATTTTATCAGCAACTTGGTTTATTTTAGTCTCTTTTAATGGGTTGTTATTTGAATAAATATGATCCAAAGCAGTGTCAATATCAGGATGGTCCTGTTGTGCGGCCCATTCTGAATCTTCGTCAATTTGTGCAAAAACCTCTTTTTTGATCTTGTCAAACTCTTTTTGACTGATCGTCCCTGCAGCAGTACACATTTTCTCGAACCGCGTTATTGGATCTTTAGAAAGGTCAACAGATAATTCATCTTCCGTCCTGTATTTACGCTGGTCATCTGAAGAAGAATGGGGCAGTAAACGCACCACATGACTAACAATAACTGAGGGTCCTTTTCCTTTCCGAGCACGTTCAGCAGCTTTTTTAAAAGCGAGATGTGTTTCAAAAAAATCGGTGCCGTCAACATCAAAACGCGCCAAGTTTTGATATCCGGACACCATGGAATAAACTGAACCGCCGGCCGTTTGTTCTGAAATATGGACACTGATAGCGTATTCATTATCCTGGACATGGAATATAACTGGGGCTTTTCCCCGGCTGGACCAGTTCAAGGCTTCATGAAAATCCCCCTGGCTGGTTGTGCCCTCACCGCTGGAAACGTATACGATTTCTTTCGTTTTTTCCCATTTACGCGTTATGGCTGTTCCTACACTTTGCAAATATTGTGATCCTGTGGGGCTGGATTGACTGACTATGCGTAAATCTTTGTGTCCGTAATGTTGTGGCATTTGCCGACCACCGGAATTGGGATCATCTTTCCGGGCCAGGAAACATAATAATTGTTCTTTAGCAGTCATGCCCAAACCAAGGCATAATGCAGCATCGCGGTAATAGGGATATGCCCAATCTTCACCTGGTCGCAATACTGCAGCTGCAGCTAATTGAGCCGCTTCATGGCCAGACCCGCCAATGTGAAAAAAACTTTTGCCCTGCTTCAGCATAATCAGCATTTTTTCGTCCAAACGCCGGGCAGTCACCATGTTGCGGTATACTGCCAGCAATTCCTTTTTCATAAATCCGTGTAAACGCGCCATCAGTCCACCGAGGTTAAATGTGAGTTAAAAATATTTTCGAATTGTTGGATAAGTACGTGTTTGACTTCATCCATATCTATTTCTTTGCTTAATACTTTTTCCATAGACGTCACACCATATTCAAAGATCCCGCAAGGAATAATACTATCGTAATAATGGAGTTGTGTATTCACATTTAATGCAAATCCATGCATGGTTACCCATCGTGATATACGTACGCCCAATGCAGCAATCTTTTCATCTTTTACCCATACACCTGTAAGACCTTCTTTGCGATTTGCTGCAATGTCATAATGCATGAGTGTATTAATAATAATGTCTTCCAGAGACCGCATGAACCAACTAATACTCATTTTATAATTGTGGAGATCTATAATAGGATAGCCCACGAGTTGCCCCGGGCCATGAAACGTAATATCTCCTCCCCGCTCGATATGAAAAATGTTTACATCATCAGGGTAATTCTGTAAGAGGTGGTTATCATCCGCATTTTTCCCAAAGGTGTATACCGGTTCGTGTTCAACCAATAATACGGTATCTTCAATTTCATTTTTGATACGCCGGGATTGTAATTTCTTTTGCAAATCCCATGTTTGCTGATAGGGTGATAATCCCAGGTCACGGAAATTCAGCATTATTGATGCACTCCCTGACCCATGGCATCTAATGCTGCTTCCATAACTGCTTCTGATAATGTTGGATGGGCATGGACTGTTGTTGCCAATTCATGCCAAGTGGATTCTAATGCTTTCGCCATTCCCAGTTCAGCGATCATTTCCGTTGCTTCCGAACCAATGATATGAGCACCGAGTAATTCACCATATTTGCTATCAAATACAAGTTTCACAAAGCCGGTTGTATCACCGGAAGCCATGGCTTTCCCGCTGGCTTTGAAATCAAACTTTCCTATTTTTACATCATAACCTTTTTCTTTGGCAGCTGATTCTGTCAAGCCAATTGATGCAACTTGGGGCTGGCAATACGTACATCCAGGAATATTTGTATAATCAACCGGTGTGGTATCATGACCAGCAGCATGCTCCGCAGCTACATGGCCTTGAGCCGACGCAACATGAGCCAGCCATGGCGGTCCTGTTACATCGCCAATGGCATAAATATTTGGCACGGACGTTTGGCTGAATTCATTTATTATAATGGCGCCTTTATCTGTTGCAACGCCAATATCTTCAAGTCCAATTCCTTCGATATTTCCTGTTACTCCGATTGCCACCAAGGCAATATCGCCTTCGATAGTTTCTTTTTTCCCCTTGCGCTTTAGATGAACTTTAACTTTTGTTTTAAGAGCATCAATTTTTGAAACTTCAGCATTCGTATATATCTTTATCCCGGACTTTTTGAAATTACGTGCCAATTCCTTGGAGACAGCTTCATCTTCAATGGGAACGATGCGGGGCAGCATTTCAATAAGGTGGATTTCAGTGCCGTATTCATTATAGAAGTATGCAAATTCAACACCGATTGCACCCGAGCCAATTATAATCATTTTCTTGGGAATTTTATTAAGAGTCATAGCTTCTTTGGAAGAAATAATACGATTACCATCAAGTTCCATTCCTGAGAATGACCGCGGCCTTCCTCCTGTAGCCAATATGATTTTTTCAGCTGAAATGGTTTCTTTTTTCTTTCCTTTGGTAATCTCAATGGATGTTGCAGATGTCAGTATTCCGTTTCCTTCGATATGAGTAATATTATTTTTCTTCATTAAAAAGGCAATGCCCTTCGATAATTGATCTGCAACTGCCCGGCTTCTGGAAATAGTTGCTCCAAAATCAATGGTGTATTTCGGAATATTGATTCCATACTTATCGGCATTTTTTATATAATGAAATACTTCTGCATTCTTCAACAGCGCCTTTGTGGGAATACAGCCCCAGTTGAGGCAAATGCCTCCCAACCGATCCTTATCTATAATCGCAACATTTTTGCCCAATTGTGCCGCACGGATCGCCGCAACATAGCCACCGGGGCCGCCGCCCAAAACTGCTATATCAAATTTTGCCATTATACGACAGTCCTATTTATAATGCTTAAAAATTCCGAACGTGTTTCCGCAGAATCACGAAATTGGCCAAACATGGCTGAAGTTGTGGCGAAACTATTTTGTTTTTCCACTCCACGCATTTGCATGCAAAGATGCCGACCTTCCATTACAACACCTACACCATTGGGGTCAAGAATATCCATCAATATTTCTGCAACCTGACCGGTTAGCCTTTCCTGAACCTGTAACCGCTGGGCAAATGCATCGACAATGCGTGGAATCTTGGAGAGTCCTATGATCTTTTTATTTGGCAGATATCCTACATGACAACGTCCAAAGAAGGGAATCAAATGATGCTCGCACATGCTGAAGAATTCTATATCCCTGACAACAACCATCTCGCTGCAATCCTCCTCAAAGATGGCGTCGTTCACAATACTTTGGATATCTGTATCATATCCCTGTGAGAAGAAGTCCCACGCTTTGGCCACACGTTCAGGAGTTTTTAACAATCCATCGCGATTTGGATCTTCTCCGATCTCCTTTAACAATGATCTTGTTATTTCCTTGAGATTATTATGATCCTTCATAAGCAACAGCCTCCTTAAAAGGTGCAATTTCAATTTTTCCTTTTAACAAATAAATGGCTCCATAAATAATGGGAGTATCTATGATAGCAATAAGAACTTTAAATAAAAATCCGTTTTCCAATAAAGGCAGAAACCGTTCCCAAGCGAGCACATTGGCAAAACATAATAATAGCAGTACTGAAGCTGTATCCACAAATTGACTTACGATTGTTGATGCATTATTCCTTAACCATAAATGTTTTCCCTTGGTTAACCGTTTCCAAAAATGAAACATGCGAATATCTATGAACTGGGCAGTCAAGTACGCTACCATGGAAGCAAATACAGCAGGCCCAAATAATCCGAAAACCTTATTAAAGGCTGCAGAATCTACTGGTGACCATTCTGTGTGCGGGAGTGAATCAGCTAAAAGAATTAAACCCATAACAAATATAGCGGCAATCAAA
>DJKX01000007.1:2064-6777 GCA_002436185.1 Fidelibacterota bacterium UBA6531 | reverse complement strand
CTCATCACAGATTTGGCAATACCAGCCACCGCCGTCATCAGCATGATCGCCTTGGTGAGCATCAAAATCGCCTTGATTGTCGAATGATGCGCCGCAAGGATTGCCATCAGGAAAGACTTGATCACAGTGCTCGTGAAAGGTGTTGTCTTCCCAAGGGGCCCATCCACAGATATTGCCGTCTGAGAAGGTATAACCGCAGTGCTGGTGAGCATCAAAATCGCCTTGATTGTCGAATGATGCATCGCAAGTATTGCCGTCTGAAAAGGTATAACCGCAGTGATCATGAAAAGCACTCGGGTCATCTGAAGTATGTCCGCAAGTAATGCCGTCTGAACCGGTAAAACCGCAGTGCTGGTGGCTATCATCTGGGTCTTCTGAAGTATATCCGCAAGGATTGCCATCGCCCCATGTCCAGGAACACATATAAGCTGGTGGTTGATACCCTATTTGATCAAATAGGGTATTGCAGTCAACATTGGGGTCATCCCAAACAGCGAATTCTTCATCGCCAATCCAATATGATCCACGTCCTTCAGCAAAAGCAATGCAGTTTCCGACGGTGTGTTCGCCATATTCTTCATAGCCGTCATCACCATCTGGCGGTTCAGGACAGTGATCTGGATCATCGTTACAGTGTTCTTCCCAATCTTCATCGGTGTCCAATACCACATCACATGTGGGTGCGGGGCAGTGGCCATGGTGATCTTCATCACCAGAATATACATGGTCACATAGATCACACTCGTCACCGGCCTGTGGCGGACCACCACCTGGGTGATCGCCACCATCACCGTCATCATAACATGGTTCACCCACGTCAAAAGCACCATTATCGTTACAATCGGTGTATTCTATGCAGCCGGGTTCATCTTCTCCAGGTGGATAAAACTCAAAATCATCAGGACAATCATCCTGACCGTATAGTCCAACAGCAAAGATGATTAAAATTGGTATGAGGAATTTCGGGATCGTTTTATTCATGATCTCTCCTTATTCTCTTATGGTTTAATGTATTATAACAAAAATATACAATAAAAATCAAAACAATTATTTGATATAAATCACATGTGATTTACGTTTATTTTATCATTAAATCAACGAATTCAGATGTTTTTTGATTGAAGACGTCTTCAAAGGCACCGTAATAATCATTCACTTCATAAAAATATTTAGCTGCGTCCCTGTCTACAATATGAAAATCCTTGATCAGGACCTCAGGAGAAGGAAAAAGAATTTCGATACCCGGTTTGAAATAATCCAGCTGTAAAGATAGATCAGGATTTAACTCCAGGACTTTTTTCATGACCAAAATTTCATACAAACGTCTTTCGTGTTTTTCTTTACTAATCAATATTGTAAAACTATCTTCGCTGGGATCATTCCCTCTTTTATTCTTAATGCGTATCATTTTTTTATAATTATATTTTAAATCTATATCATCATATGCGACTATAGCAGTTGGTCGTACAAAGGGTTTATCTAATGATGCTTCACCGTGAATTGAGTAGGATAGCCGTAAATATTTTTCGTCCTTCATGTTTAGTACACGCCGTATATAACCTGCTAGAGGTTCAACTTTAAATCCCGCAGGATTATTTGCTTCATTGTGGAAAAACATCACTTTTTCAGGGTCAATATGTTTATAATAATCCATCTTTTCGATGATTTCATAAATCATCCTGCGAACAAGAATTTCTTCACCAAATACGCGTCCTTCGAGAACACTTTTATAGGGTTCTTCCACATACATGGCTTTATCTTGTTTAGCCGCTTCAACAACTCCAGCCTGTATTTTTTGAAAAATAGGACTGTTATAAATAAAACTCAGGTCAAACACATCAGTATTTTGAACCCGATAACTGTTCGGAAAAGACCGATTACCAAAAGCGTTAAACAATTCTGAATCCTGGGGTATCACACGGCTGAAATTATTCTCTGATTCCTGAATGATATGCGGAGTAATAACAACAATGACTTCTTTTTTGATGGATCGTTCAGAAGATACCGAAAATATTTTTCCTAAGAGGGGAAGATCCTTCAAAATAGGGATACCGCCTTCACTCTGGGATTTCTTATTTGAAATTAATCCACCAATTATGAAAGGTGTATTATTGGCTACACGTACAAAGGATTGAACTCGGCGATTATTTATTACAGGAGCTTCCAATACGCCACCGCCGGAAGAAGCGCCGATGCGTTGTTCTGTTTCGCTTATAATTGTTTCCACTTGGATCGTAATACGTGTGTCATCTTCGTTTATCCTGGGTCGCAGATTCAGAACTATACCTACCGGGATATAATCAACAGACTTCGTTTGGGAAATTTGTGTATCTGTTGTTTTAACAATTGGTATTTGCTGCCCTACTTGGATGCGGGCTTGCCGGCCATCCAGGACCAAAACGGAAGGTTTTGATAAAATTTCCGCAGCCTTCGTACTGATTAATGCTTCAACATTTGTTCTGAAAGTGTTGGCATTGCCGAGTAGAGTTCGATCCAAAATAACTGTGAATGGATTGATTTCACCTGTTTCAGAATCCGGTGGCGGGAAGGATGCAGAAAATCCTGCCCCTGTTCCGCTGTAATCAATTCCCAGCTCATCCAGTTTATCAGAATCAAGTTCAATGACTAAGGCCTCGATTAAAATTTGTTCTGCTGGGAGATCAATTTTATTATGAATCAAATCCAGTAATTGAGCCACATCATCAAACTTGTCTCTATTATATCCAACAAGCAGGCGCTGCATAGGTTCACCATCTGTTGTGTTTTCTAATGTAATTCCACCAAGATTTACACTCACTGCACCTTTTTTGCTGGATTTTGATGATGATTTTTCTTCTTTAACTAATGTAACAGATTCAGTTTCAGGAAGTTTAATTATAATCGGCAGCTCGCTGGGTTTAACATCGTTAACATTGAATTTTGAAGATTGTTTGGGAGTATACTGGCGTTCACCTGCATGACTATCTTTACCCGGTTCAAACTCTATAACAACGTAACCTATGGATTTAAGGATAGCTACAGCGCGATCTGTGCGTATATAACTTAACTTGATTACTTCAAATTCTAAATCACGGAAAATTGTCTTTCCAGGAGTTGCGCGTGTTGAAGTTTGTCCTTGTATTGCAGATAAACAAAGGATTATAAGCCAGGAAAAAAGAAATAACCGGCGCATCAGTCCTGGATTATATAAATAGAAATGGTTAGAGTGATATCATCAAATTGAGCTGAAATATAACTGCTGGATCCAGCACTAGAACTAGGTTCATAAAAACACACTGCTTCAAATTCGTCACCTGCAGCATAACCAATCTCAACGTCAAACGATTTATAATCAGATCCCGTTGTGGAATTCAATACATAAATGTCTCCGCCTAAGGCAGAAACAATTAAGTTCATATCCAGACCTTCAAAATTGGGATCTGAATAATCCGCGGCTGCTTTTTTCTCAAATACAAATTGATTTTCGTCTGTTGACCAATACATCAATCCACCAACAGGAATTGTTGAACCTGGTGCATCAAACGTTATGGCTCCCGTTTCGACCTCATTATTTAAAATAAGGGAAATGGAAAATTCATCGTTAGATTCAGTAAATGTCCATCCTCCTGCAAATGAAGCAGTTGAATCATCAGGTGTATCAAAAGTAGTAGATGAACCTGTTTTTTGTAAAATAACATTTCGGCCATTACTGCTTGTCCAATACATAAAACTATTCACAGGTATAGTTGCTATATCAACATCAAAAGTGGTTGTGTAAGTATTGTGTTCACCTCCGGGTCTGTCATAAAAGTGGACTGCTAGAGTTTTGATGGAATCTTGTGTGAATTCCCACATTCCATCTCGAGATGCACTAGTACTATCAGATGCATAAGTTGTATCTCGAGCAATTTCAGAATGAAATGTGGTGGTGCCAACTTCATAAGATGTGTCAATTTCGGTAACAGTCATATATTCATATACAACTTTATCGGTCAGTTCAACTCCATAATCATTTGAAAAAGTATAATTAAAAGATTTTATCGAATCTATATGCACAATATCTTGAGTTGTTACAGTATAGGTAGTATCACCAACTGTCCAAAACGCAATAGTAGATTCAGTTGTAGTTGTTGTGTCGTAGCCGTGGTCTAAATAGTATTCTGTATCACTGTAAACATTCCAGTTTCCCAATACTTGTGAACCCAAAGATGTATTAGTAAATGAAAATGTTTTACTAATCGTAAAAGTACTGTCAGCAAAAAATTCATAAACAATCAATAATGAATCTTCAGCAAGAATTTCACCATTAATTTCCCTTAAATACCATTCACCAAGCATTTTACTGGGCAGGAAATACGGTGCATCAACAGTGCGTTCAAGTGCTACATCAATTTTAATATTACCGTCTTCATGAACAACATCATCAGAAAGTGATAAGGATAATTTGAATTCGTCATTGCTGGCGGATTTGATCACTGATGGATCTAAAAGATCATCTTGACAACACATAATAAATAAAAATGAAAAAATGATAAGTATTGATTTAGGCATTTTTTTTGCTGTTTTGTCTTTGGTTAAACCTACAAACTATTCAAGTTTAAATTAAACAAAATTGATTTAAATATTTCAAAGGGGAGAAAAAAAGACTATTTGCGAGTCCAATTATACAATGATTTCAGTGAAATAGTATTTATGAATGAAAAAGGAGTAAGTCCTTTTTATCATAGTGGCTCG
>DJKX01000007.1:0-1703 GCA_002436185.1 Fidelibacterota bacterium UBA6531 | reverse complement strand
CTCTGCTCTACCGACTGAGCTACCAAGCCACATTGAATTACGTGTAAAAAAGCCGCTGAAATTAGCGGAGTTGATCTCGTTTTGCAAACTCAAACTAATGTTTTTAAAGTTCTTGCTGTATTGGAGTCATCATTCTATTTTCCTCGACTTTTTATGAAGAAAATTATATTAGCAACACATAATCTCCATAAAATGGAAGAAATGACCGATTTATTGAAAGATTTTGCTATCGATATTTTAACTTTAGAACAATTTTCAAATATCGAAGATATTCCTGAAACAGGAGAAACATTAAAAGAGAATGCATTGATCAAAGCACGAACTGTGAACCAATTAACCGGGATTCCAGCTATCGGTGACGACACTGGTTTAGAGGTCAACACATTGAATGGAGCACCAGGTGTGTATTCAGCTCGTTATGCAGGAGAAACTGCATCATTTGAGGACAACGTAAATAAATTACTCTCTGAAATGAAAAGTAAAATTGACAGATCTGCTCAATTTCGAACTGTCACAGCCTTTGTAAACGGTAAAGATGAAATAATTACCGAGGGTAAAATAAACGGATTGATTACAAAAGAACCAAAAGGCGCCTATGGTTTTGGATATGATCCGGTATTTTATTTTCCAGAATTGAAACGTACATTCGCGGAACTTTCTACAGAAGAAAAGAATAGAATAAGCCATCGTGGACTTGCTTTGCAAAAACTATGTAAACTTTTATCCGCTCATTGGAGCGAGAATAAACCAACAGGAGACTAACCTATAGACCTACCGCTATCGGATTGACCCCCATAAACCGGGGCTTTAAAACACCGAAAATATCTATCATAGGAGTTCCCTTTGCATAAAGGGCATGCGGTCATATTAGTACTTATTATGGCTTTCTCGGCAATCTTTGCCCAGGATGGTCAGCAGGATTCGTCCGCCCAAAATTTCAAGAAAAACTTTGTTCCTTCTTCCGATTATATCGCACCGGCATTTCCTAATTTACCTAAACCATTAAGCCTTTTGTCAGATACGTTATTGGTACCCTTAGGCTGGATTAAAGCTGATTTTGGAGAACGTGATATTGAAATTCATATAGATCGTGATTGGACACACATCACATTTACAGAATATATCGATGATGAAATATTTCGGGTACCATTCACTGCACCGGTAGAATGGTATTTTGAGCACATGATGAATGTCAAGCGCCGGTTGTTATTTTCTGAAAAGGTATCGTTGGGTGGTGAAGATGTGATTGAAGAAACCCGACGAGGAGGAAAAGGCATTACGTTTGACATAGTTGATATGGGTGCATTGGGAACTGCTTCATTGCGCGTGAGAGGGAATATAAATATTTCGGGTAAAATGGTATTCCAGGATCAGGAATTAATACGCTCAAGTTTGGCCGAATCCCAGAATACCCATCTAGAATTTGATCAAAAACAGAATTTGAATGTGGAAGGAAAAATCGGCGATCGCATCACAGTACTCATGGATAATGACTCTGAACGGGATTTTGACTGGGAAAATAATATCCGTATTTCTTATGAAGGAGAAGAGGATGATATTATTCAAAAGATTGATGCAGGGAATATTTCACTTTCTCTACCGGCAACGCAATATGTAACATTTTCAGGACAGAATAAAGGCCTGTTTGGTATGAAAGCAGTTTCAAAACTGGGTCCAATAGATATAACGACGATTGCTTCAAT
>DJKX01000053.1 GCA_002436185.1 Fidelibacterota bacterium UBA6531 | reverse complement strand
CCAGCCTGCGGCAATTGTTCCAAAATCAGGAAGGCCGGGGCGGTTATATCGGTACCTTGTTTATGGCTGTTACGTTTACCCTGACGTCCTTCACCTGTACAGTTCAATTTGTGGGCTTATTATTGGTGGCCGCCGCCCAGGGCCAATGGTTCTGGCCTATGCTGGGCATGATGATCTTTAGTGCTGCCTTTGCCTTGCCTTTTTTCTTTTTGGCCCTCTTTCCCCAATACTTAGCCCGCATGCCCAAATCCGGCGGCTGGCTGAATTCGGTGAAAGTGGTTATGGGTTTTTTGGAAATGGCCGCAGCTTTTAAATTTTTCAGTAACACCGACCTGGTCTGGAACTGGCAAATTTTTACGCATATTTCCGTATTGGCCATTTGGGCGATACTTATGTTCTTTACCGGTTTTTATTTGTTGGGTAAGATCCAATTACCCCATGACTCTAAAATTGAGATAGTCAGTGTCCCGCGGATGATGTTAAGTATCTTCTTTTTAGCCTTCGCCCTCTACTTAAGTACAGGCCTGTTCGGACGTCCCATCCACGGCTTGATCTATTCCTACCTACCTCCAAAATTGACTGAAGAGGTCGGTATGATCTCTGAAATGAATGGCGGAGAAGAATTGCAATGGTATACGGAGTTGGATGATGCGTTTGTTGAAGCGAATATGATTGGTAAAAATATTTTTGTGGATTTTACAGGTTATACCTGTACCAACTGCCGCTGGATGGAATCGAATATATTTACGAAGGATGAAGTGAAAGACCGTTTTAAAGATTTTGTGCTGGTGCGCTTGTACACAGACGGCGGCAATAATTACAGGGAAAAACAACAGTATGAGATCGACCGTTTCGGTACGGCGGCGCTGCCTTATTATGTTATTTTGAGTCCGGAAGATGATGTGCTGGGGAAGTTTCCCGGGATGACTCGGAACCAGGATGAATTTTTAAAATTTTTGGATAAAGGATTAACTAGATAAATGAAACATTTTATAACCATTTTAACCTTGCCTCTAATTTTTTGCTGTGGCTCAGCTGAAAGCCAAGATGAAAAGAATTCAAATTCTGTTAATAAGATTTTTCCCCAGCCTCAATTACCAGCCAATGCTGTACTTGCTCCAGAGTTTACATTGGCCACCACATCAGGTGATTTGGTCAAAATGAGTGACCTAAAAGGAAAAGTGGTCCTGCTGAACTTTTGGGGCAAGTGGTGCGGGCCCTGCCGAGTAGAGATCCCAGATTTTATTAGATTGTATGATAAGTACCATGAATCCGGGTTGGAGATCGTCGGCATTACACTACCACGTGGTGCCCGCAGTGAAGACCCTAAACAGATCCAGAGATTTATGGATAATTGGCAAATGAATTATACGGTACTGACAGATATAAAAGAGCATGATGCACAGCGAGTGACACAACTATACGGTCAGGCTCTTGGTAGGTCGATCGTTGGTATTCCCACAACACTTATCATTGACCGCAATGGCTACATTGTGAAACGTTACGTTGGACCGCGGACAGAAAAGATCTTTTATAACGATATTAAACCCTACCTCTAAACAAGAGAAAAACACGTGAATAAAATAAATTTTCAATGGGCAGTTTTTCTGCTCACATTTACCTCTATTTCATATGCTGAAGAAGATTATTTTCAGCAATTCGTCCATTATACAATGGATGTAAAACTGGATATCAAAGAACACACGGTTGGTGGCCGTACTATTATAAAATATACAAACAATTCACCCGATGAATTGAACAATATGTATTTGCATCTTCTACCCAATGCTTTTCAGGAAGGATCGGTAAAACATAGAGAATATTTACAAAAATTCGGCCGAATGGGTCGAGCTACAAAATTTATTAAGGGAACGGAAGAATATTTCAGTAAGGTGGATGTTTCAGGCTTTACAATTGAAAAAGATGGAGGCGTTTTAGCTGATACATTTAAAGTGGATGATACAATCCTTTCTGCGGATTTAACGAACTCGTTGCAGCCGGGTGAAACATTAACTATGAAATTTGACTGGGTCCACCATGTAGGTGAACAGGTGGAAAGAGCCGGACGTAAAGGAGACCAGTATAACCTTGCCCAGTGGTACCCAAAGGTTGTTGTGTATGATGAGCGTGGCTGGCACAATATACCTTTTCATGCTGAAGGAGAATTCTATGGTGAATTCGGCACCTTCGATGTGACTATGGATGTTCCCGGATGGTACACGGTGGGTGCCACAGGTATTGTCACGGCAGGTGATCCGGGCTGGGCAGAAGTAACTGTGGATACATCCAAAGATTTCAAAGAATGGCTGGAAGAATACAAAGAGAATAAAGCGGAAATTGATTCTACCTCCCGTCGGACGGTTTCATTTCACGCAGAGCAGGTCCATGATTTTGCATGGATAACTTCACCAAATTTTCTTTATGAGCACGGTTCCTGGAACAGCATCGATGTCCACGTGCTTTTTAATCAAAAGAATGGTGAAAAATGGACCAAAAAAGTGGTGGCACGTTCGGAAAGGGCATTGGCATGGTTGAGCACCAAATTCGGTATGTATCCCTATCCACAAGTGACCACCACAGATCGCCTGGGTGGCGGCGGAATGGAATACCCCATGCTGGTGATGAATGGTAGCGAAAGCGAAAGCCTTATTCTCCATGAGATTGGGCATATTTGGTTTTATGGCATAATGGGGAATGATGAAGTAAGCGAAGCGTGGCTGGATGAAGGCTTTACAACATTCCAAACCGGTCAATATATGATCGATCGCTATGGTCCCTATGGCTTTGACTTGCAAACATCAAAACGCTATAAACCATTTGAAAAAAAGCACGGTAAATTCAATAACATGCTGGGCAGCAGTCAATGGTCCACCATACGCTTTCAATTCAGCGGCAATGATGAGCCCATCAGCCGCAAATCCTTTATGTTTAATAATGGCGGTTCCTATCGTTATAACGCCTACACTAAACCAGGCCTGATGCTGGCAGAATTGAATTACGTTTTAGGTGATTCCATTTTCTATGCTGCTATGCAGGAATATTATGATCGCTGGCATTTAAAACATGTTAATGAAAAACGCTTTGTGACTGCCATAGAAGATGTGAGTGGGGAAAACTTGGACTGGTTCTTCAATCCCTGGCTGCATAATACACGCATTTTAGATTATGGCATCAAGAAATGGAAAAAGACAAAACAAGCAGATGGCACCTGGCAGGTAGACGTAGAGATTGAAAAACTGGGAAAGCGGGAAATGCCGCAATTATTGGAAGTTACTCTGAAAGATGGAAACAAAGAGCGCATCTGGTGGAAGAATCATAAATGGCGGGCAAAAGACACATTTGTATTCAATCTAGCCCAAGAGCCTAGATCTGTTGTGCTTGATCCTGATGTCATGACCTTGGATGTAGACAGAAGAAATAACGCTAGTAACCGTATGCAAAGTGTGTGGCAGTTTGATTGGATAAATACTGGTTTCAACCCCCGCAACAGTTATTATGTGCGCTGGATACCTGCATTAGCGTACCACGAATCAGATGGCTATGTATCAGGCATTTCTTTAAACCGAAAATACGGTCACTGGGAGCATCTTGATCTGAAAGTTAATTATGCCCTCGAATCACAAAATGTTTATTGGTCTTATTATAAAAGTCGTAAACCGGTGCACAGTTTTGCCGGTTTTTCAACAGCTGTTCGTGCCTTCGACCTGGGTGGTGTAAATGGCTATGGATTAGAAATCAAGAATCACCTTAATGAAGTATTTGCTGATTTTATGACCAACTATGCGTCCATTGGTTTTTATGTCACTTTTGCTAAAGATACGTCCCTGACCAATCTATATGATCACGGGCAGGTAGCCATTATATACAGCAAGTATAGTTTTTCGGTGCAGAATTTGGCCAAGGTCAATCTGGACGTTGCCACAACTCCCGGCTCTGTTTCTGACTGGTCATTCACGCGTTTCAATGCAACAATTGCTTTCGATATGGACATCAAAAAGATTGGCATCCGCAATCGATCTATCTTAGGCCATATTATCAGTGAATCTGGTGTGCCGGCCCAGGAGCGCTATACCATTGAAGGAGCCGGATCCGGTGATCTTTATATGAAACCATATTTGCGGGACCAGTCATCTTTCTACGGTAATACAGATTTGCGTAATCATTATCATTTACCCGGTGATGCTAATTTGCGAGGCTATTTTGGTGAGGGACTAGCCGGTGCTGAATCCGTGATTACCAATTCATTTGAAATATTTTATAAACCATCCTTCAAACCATTGGACATAGAGTTAGCAGCGTTTATTGATGATGGATGGATTTGGGGCAGTAAGTATACCCAAGGAGACAAAGGTTTTAATGGTGACTATCTTTTTGATGCCGGTTTGGGCCTGCGTTTGGGAAAATCAATTTTGGGTAAAAAATTCTTTTTGCGACTTGATGCACCATTATTTGTAAAAGATGTAAGTGAATCTAAAGATGGCATACGTTTTAATAGTGACAAATGGTTATTCAGTTTTTCAAAAGGGATCTAATTAAACGATCCGTTTTTCTACTGGGAATGATTATTGCGCTTTCCTGTGATGATCGAAATCCCCAGGAAGTGCAGAAAGCATACATCACCCTCCAGGGCCAAGATCGAATCGCCGTGTTGGATATCAATGCGGGAGAAGTCATTCATTATATTGATGTAGATTTCACCAACATAGGCGATATGCCACACTATATTGTAATTGATGAAACCCATAATTATTGGTATTGCACACTCATTGCCAATGGGAGTATTCTAAAATTTGATCTAAAAACAGATGAATTGGTAGATTCAGTATTTGTTGACAATATGCCGGCTTTAATGGCATTGGATGAACAAAGAGAATATTTATACGTTTCCCGATTTATGCCTATGTTGGGAATGAGTACAGCTTCGCAACTTGTTCACAAAATTGATGCTCAAACAATGACCGTAGTCGGAACAGTCAACGTGGGCGCAGATTCTCCCCATGGCATTGCGTTAAGTTCAGACGGGAATTCACTTTGGGTAGCGAGTAACCAAGCGTCTCATTTTTTCAAAATTGAAACAAACAGGTTTGGTGAAGAAAATTACCAACCAGATAATTTCCGTATCGGATCAGATGTTCCATCATCGTATGAAATTAATGATGGTTTTTACAATGCTCTGGAACTTGATTTAAGCCATGATAATACAAAGCTCTTTATCAGCTGTTCTAATTCCAATGAAATTAGAGTTTTTGATACAACCACAGGAGATAGTTTGGATTCATTTCCTGTTGGAATGATGCCATGGCATTTTCAGCTTTCTAAAGATGATTCACAATTATTTGTTGCAAATCGAATGGAAAATAGTATTTCTATTATTAATTTTCTAACCGGAGAGATATCTAATTTTGATAATTTTTCAATGGATTTATTGCATGGTTGCGCTTTGTCAGGAAATGATGATTTATTGGTTGTAACTTCTCCCGGGAGCGGAAATGCGTATGTTTATGATACAGAAAATGAATTACTATTACACGAAATCAATTTAGGTAATGACAGCACAACAGATCCAATGCCAACTGGGGTGGCAATCGTTCAATAGACTCATTATTTCAGTTATGTTTTTTATCATTGCGATGTCGTGCGATGATTTAGGTAAAAAACAACCTCTTGCAGAACGACCCATCCAAACAACATTCAAGGTTGAAGATTTCAACTCTGCAACTGATTGCCAAAATTGTCATCCCAATCATTATGAAGAATGGTCTGCATCCATGCATGCATATTCTACGCAAGATCCAGTATGGTTTAAACTTCAACAAAACGCTCATAATTCTCATGCAGCTAAAGGTGTAGAATTGGGTGACTTTTGCGTGCAATGCCATAGTCCCATAGCTGCATTGACGGATGCTATAACAGATCATGAAAATTTAACGCCAGAAATCATGAGCAGTTTACCTATTCAAATTCAGGAAGGTGTAACCTGCGATGTGTGTCATTCGACAACTCATTTACCTGAATCCACGGATATTCAGACTGCCGAACAAAATTTTGAAACAGCAGATTTTAAATTATATATGGATGGAACACGATATAGTATCATTGATGATCCACAAAATAATTCATTTCATGAATCAGAATTTCATGAGGGATATGATCAATCCGATTTTTGCCGCAATTGTCATAATCTAACGGTGAATGGAATGGATGCGGAAGTTACGAATTTTGAATGGGAAGGGACTGCATTCGAAGCAATGGGATCGGAATGCCAAACGTGCCATATGCCTACTTACGAAGGGTATGCAGCAGAAGGCGGACCATTACGAGAAAATTTACACCGCCATTATTTTCCGGGTGTGGGTACATCAATTATTGCAGAATCTGAAAATAATGGGTTACTTCCGGCTATATCAGAAATTTTGGATGGTTCAGCAGACGTGAATATTTTTGAACCATTGGCAGACACTTTGCTATCTACTGAACCTTTAACAATTAAATTGATAATCAGCAATAATGCGGGACATAATTTTCCATCAGGAGTAACATTTACCAGACAGCTCTGGTTAGAGGTTATTGCCAGTATTGATGGTGATACTATATTTCATTCCGGGCATTTGAATGAAAATGGTGATATATATGATTTTTACACTGATCCGGAAAAGTTGGTTGATCCACAATTAAATGTTTTTAACACTGTTTTGTATAATGAAGCAGGTGATTCAGGTATTATGAATGTGAGTGTAGAAGATATGGTTTGGATGAATGATTATACTCTCCCGGTCAGTGGTTCCCGTATGGTCAATTATATCATTGATTTACCCACTTTTGCTCCGGAAGGCGGATCAACATTGGAAATTTCCGCGCGACTTCGTTTTCGTTCGTTCCCGCCATTTTTGCTGCGACATATAAATCTAAACGAAGAAGTTGATCGGCTGCTCATTTGGGATATTGATGAAATTTCCACTTCAGCTGTTTTAGAATGAAAAAGTCAGCAATATTAATTCTATTCCTCAATATTATTTTTCCCCAAGGATACGTTCGTGATGTTAGTCCTTTTACAGTAATAGTTGGTGATGATGAGATTTCCCAACCCTTCACAGGCGGGTTGAATCAGCCCGATCCCCGTTTTATTGATTGGAATGAAGATGGAATACTGGATTGTTTTATTAATGATAGGGATGGCTACTTACAATATTGGGAGGGATTGGCAGTCGTAATACCTGATACTGGTTTTTATTTTCCACAATTTGAATTTGTTACCAAAACATTTCAAGATATAAATGTTGGTACTTGGTTTGCCTTCCATGATTTTGATGGTGATGGTGATGAGGATCTTTTGAGTCATACTCCTGATTCAGATAACGTCAGTTACTGGTCCAACGAGAATGGTGAATTTGAATTGGTTGCGGATGAGCTGCTGGATATAGATAATCTCCCAGTGTATGGCGGACAGATCGTGATTCCGGCCATTGCTGATATTGATGAAGATGGCATTATTGATTATTTTATTGGCGATATTTCAGGTCGATTAGCATATTACAAAGGCCATAGTTTTTCCAATAGTGTTCCCCAATTTGAATTAATCACAAGTTCATTTGAAGATATTCAGATTGTTTGGACACCAGGACGTCACGGTGCGAATGCGGTTGAGTTTTTTGATTTGGACAACGATAATGACTTGGATTTGATTTGGGGTGATTTTTATCAACCGGGACTGTTTTATTTGGAAAATTATGGAACGTCTACAAATCCCGATTTTGATGATTTACTGATGATCACTGATTTTCCGCAAGGTACGGACTTTGTCACCACAGGCCATAATATTGCTCGTGTTGTCGATTTTGACCTTGACGGCGATGGCGATATGGTGGTGGGAGTTCTGTCCGGTGCGTATGGAACAGAATATTTAGATAATCTCTACTATTTCCAGAATAATGGTACAGGGGAAAACTGGGATTATGAAATGATGACATCCAGGCTTTTGCCGGGTTTAGATTTTATTTCAGGGACACATCCAACATTGACAACTAATTGCAATTCAAATGCAGTAGAAATATGGATTGGCACCGACAGTGATAGCGCAAATTTAAATTGGAACGGCAGTATATATTATTTAAATAACAATGGATCAGCTGCAGAGCCAGCATTGGTGGGTGACGGTGTAAAATGGTTTACGCAAATTGGAAATAACCTGGTGCCTGCTTTTTTTAATTTCAACAATGATGGCGGAGAGGAACTATTTGTTGGGGAATTTAATGGCAAACTTTATAAGATAGATCAGTACCAGGACGATCCATTTTTTTGCATTTTTGGAGACCCGGAAGCTGACTTTTTGAATATTGATTTAAGCGGTCGGGCCACCCCATCATTTGGGGATATAGATCAGGATGATGATGATGATTTGGCAGTTGGGGACAAGAATGGCGTTATTCATATTTACTGGAACCAGGGCAGCGCTGATTCAGCTGTGTTTGATTCAATGTCGTACTTGAATATTGATATTGGCGATAATGCATCACCGTGCGTTTTGAAGAATGGACATATCATAGCCGGGAATGAAGAGGGTGAATTATACGAGATCACTTATCTGGACAGTGAGGAATTGACAGCCGAATTAAGGACAGATATTCCGTATATGGGCAGAAACCTCGCACCGGCAGCACTGTATTGGGATGGCGAAAGTGAACCGGATTTGGTTTTCGGCACCCATGCCGGCGGACTTCAGTATTTTCGTTACGATTCAACTGCTGTTGGAATTAAGGAAGAATTTTTACCTACATCATTCACTGTGAGTCAACCATATCCCAATCCATTTAATAATCAGTTTTCAATTACCATTATTCTTGAGAAACGTCAGATGGTGGACGTACAGTTAATAGATATAATCGGACGTAATGTACAAAACATTTTCAATGGCGAATTATCTATCGGTAAACGGAATTTTAGTATAAAAACTGATTTACCAACAGGGATTTATTTCCTTAAAATTCATACAAATGAACGATTACTTATTCGAAAAATAGTATTATTAAAATAAAATGTGCCCGTGCTCACATTTTTCATTAATGAAAGTTTTATGAATTGAATATCAATTCACATTGAGTAAATTCATGAGTATTTTCGTTTCCAATATAATGGCATTAAATCACCATTTATTATCCACTAATGAGGAGGCATGCATGTCATTCGTTAAAAGATTGAGACGCATCACAGCAATAATTATTGTACTTTCCGTCCTGACGGCCCAAAACCGCGACGAAGTCATAGAATTAATAAACCCTGTTACAGGTACTGTTCTTGATACAAACTTTGTTGATGTAGAGATTACAGTAGCTGATTTTTTCACGATAGGTTCTCCAGGTTGTACAAATTGCGACGGCTATGTGCAGATCACTATGGATGGTACAGCTGCGGGCCAGATTACATCTGCTGCTGCTGTAACCGTTTCAGGTTTATCTGAAGGAACACATTTTGTCGAAGTTGAAGCCCTGGATCCTTCCGGAGCCAGTTTTGCTACGGTTGTTTATGATTCTGCTACGTTTACAGTGGATATGGTTTCCGTACCCAATCTTTGTCCTGCTCGAAATTTGAGTGTCGTTGCTGGTGATGCTCGTAATTTTTTGAATTGGTATGACCCAATCGCATTATCGAATCTCAATCCTTTTCCGGCAGTTCCGCAA
>DJKX01000010.1 GCA_002436185.1 Fidelibacterota bacterium UBA6531 | reverse complement strand
GCAATGCTATCAAATCGAATTCCATTTTCATGGAGAATTTGAAGTACTCCAATATGTGCTGCGCCGCGAGCTCCTCCTCCGCCCAAGGCTAAACCAATCGACAGGCTCATTCTTCTAGCGCTTTACTCCTGGGTATAATGGATACTTCCATTGCAATTTTTTCTTTGGGGTTGTCACGATTATCCCGGGGAGTGTTTACGATCTGTTGAATCACTTCCAACCCGGATATGACTTGACCAAATACAGTATATTGGTTATCAAGTCTGTTAACAGCAGCTGCACAAATGAAAAATTGACTGCCGGCGCTGTTTTCATCCGGAGTTCGAGCCATGGATAAGGCGCCGGTTACGTGAGGACGATCGTTGAATTCTGCCGGGATCGTCCATGAAGTATCTAATGCTTCATCACCAAAACCATAATACTTGGCAGCATGGCCTCCTTGGCCATCATTCATTTTGTTGTCATCTCTTGAATTGGGATCACCGCCCTGGATAACAAAGCCAGGAATGATCCGGTGAAATGTGGTTCCGTTAAAATATCCGTTTTGAGCATGGATTTTGAAACTTTCCACGTGTTTTGGTGCAACATCCGGATAAAATTCTAATACCATATCTCCATAACGGGTTGATAACACTGCTACGTCTTCTTCTTTTGTGCATGCATTCATCAATAATAGTCCTATTAATACGAGCGTTAATTGTTTCACTTTAAACTCCTGCTTCCTGGTTTTTCGATTGGAACCTGTTTTAGATCTTCCGGAATTTCGTCAGAATGATAACTCATTGCTGTCTGGGTTGTGACAGCAAATTGATTTTCATGTAAGACTACGTTTCCTCCGCCGCGGTCAACAACGACTCCAACTCCAACCACGATTCCACCGCATTCTTCTACCACATCCATCACTTCTTTTACCGAACCGCCGGTGGTAATGACATCCTCTACGACTAATATCTTTTCACTATTAGTAATCTCAAATCCGCGGCGGAGTGTCATTTTGCCATTTTGCCTTTCAGCAAAGATGGTTTTTACACCAAACTGCCGCCCTACTTCCGTACCGATAACGATTCCGCCTACAGCCGGTGAAATGACAGTGTCGATTTCTGTTTCACTAAAATAATCCACTATTGTTTCTGCAAAATGAGATAAATGTTCAGGATGCTGAAGTACTTTGGCACATTGAAAATATGTAGCGCTGTGACGACCGGATGTCAGCACAAAATGCCCTTCCAAAAGAGCGCCTGTTTCTTTGAAAATTTCTAAATAATTGTCAGTCATAATTTATATTTCGATTTATGATATTTGTCTCATTTTTTCAACATACTCTTTTGCTGCATCTTGAATCGCTTCTTCGCTCTGATTTCCGGCAAAACTAATTCCCCGGGAAACATTTATAAGTGCAGCACCATTCGTATTACCGGCTGTGAGACTTGCTTCCAAATCCCCGCCTTGTGCTCCTACTCCCGGAATAAGCATAGGTAATCCAGGTGCATGGTTGCGTACAATTTCAATTTCTTCATAAACAGTAGCGCCGACAACTAAACCAACATTGTTAAATTTATTCAAACCGGTGCAATATTCGGCGACCGTTTCAAATAAACGTTTGCCGTTCACATTCAAATTCTGAAGGTCGCCGCCGGATATATTTGATGTTCGACATAAAACAAAAACACCCTTTTCAGGATTTTGGATAAAGGGGTCAATGGCATCCCGGCCCATATACGGATTCAGCGTGACAGCGTCAAAACCAAAATGATCGAAAAGACTGTGAGCATATTGAGCCGCAGTGTGTCCGATGTCCCCACGCTTCGCATCGCCGATTGTAATCGTTTCACTACCAATATATTCCATTGTTTCTTCCAGCCAGGCAAAGCCGATGCTGCCCCAGCGTTCGAAAAAAGCCAAGTTTGGTTTAAAAGCAACTGCGAATTCCCGGGTGGCATCTATGACCTTTTTCGTGTGAGTTTTTAAGTCATCAAAAGATGGATTTTCAGATGCCAGATTTTCCGGATTTATGTCCAGCCCCACGCAAAGCCAAGACTGTTTTGCCACAATGTGATTTGAAAGTCGGGAATTGAAGGATTCCATCGGCGGCGAATTTACCGTACCTACCACCAAACTTCGAAGAACGAACATGAATTTTCTTTCAAACTGAAGGAATAGAATGATTTAAGCATTTCAACTGCTTTAGATTTAATTGTACTTGTGATTTTTTTTACTCCGGTAATACGGAATTATCAAACTGACAATGTAGTTTTTTAACATAAATCCATCCTTAAATTACGAGGTTCAATTAATGAAAAAATTATAGGATTTCAATAATGAAAAAAATTCTTTTATTTCTCTTGTTAACCACACTTTTCCCAGCCCAGGAACATGATTACAAACATCAATCCAATAAACACAGTTTTAGCGATGCAGAACGATGGGCGAAGATATTTGAGAATCCCGATAGAGATGAATGGCAGCAGCCGGATTTAGTCATTCAATCCATGAATATCGAACCTAACGATATCATTGTGGATATTGGTTCTGCAACGGGATATTTCCCAGTTAGATTCGCAAAGGTTGTTCACCAAGGAAATGTGGTTGGCGTTGACGTTGAAAAAGATATGGTAGATTACTTGAATCATCGTGCCCAAGAAGAAAGCATACATAACCTCAAAAGTATTTTAGGAGAATTTCATGACCCGAAGATTCCCTTACCTGTTGACATTGTGTTCATCTGCAATACCTACCACCATATTGAAGATCGAGTGGAATACTTTAAAAATATAAAGAGAAAGTTTAAACAGGACGGTAAATTAGTTATCGTGGATTTCAGAAAAGGTGATCTACCTGTGGGTCCGCCCGATGAACATAAACTTTCACCGGAAGATGTTATAATGGAACTGGGAAAAGCCGGTTATTTATTAACTGATCATCAAAAAGATCTGCCATACCAGTACATGCTGACGTTTATACTTGGAGATACCTAACTGATAATGAAACAGCTTTCCCTTGATATTGAACACCGCTCTAAATCCCGAATCATTGCCTCGTCCGGTGTTTTTCAGGTCGAACTTATGCAGCACGTGGGCGAGGATGACTATCCCCAGCTTATCAGGATTTCCGAGCATTTGTCAGATGAATACGGTGAAAAGGCCGTTCTTTCCAAGGCCACCATCCACAAATATTTTAATAAACCATCTTCTCTGCCATTCATCGCCCGTTACCGTGGAGAAATCATCGGCTTTATTATCGGTGTAGCTATTGAAGATTTATCATCTGAACCTTGGGCTCGCTTGGACGAAAACTTTGGTGAAGGCAACACCCTCTATACCTACGCATTTGTCATTATGGATAAATACAAGGGCAACGGATACGCAAAAATTTTGAAACGGGTTTATTTAAGCTGGGCCAAGAAGCGTGACAGCATTCGCTTTATTACAGGTCACGTAAAGCTGGGTAAGTCTTCCAAATTTACCGGAGATATAAAGATCATTAACCGGGTGGATAATTGGCAGGGTACGGGATTTACCTTTGAATATTACAGCCGAGATTTGGGCCCAAAACCGGATTTTACCCAGACACAAAATCCTCCGTTAGCAAAGACGATCTAGCTATTTTTTTGTCGCATAACTCACCCCCACCAGGGCGATGACAGAACAGCAAATGGCTGGCAAAACTTCATCCACAGAACCATAGAGACCACCCGGAAGCCAAGTCCACAATGCAGGCACTTCTTTCCATAACAGTGTTATCACCGTTCCGGAAATGATAGATGCCACTGCGCCTTCTTTGGTGGCATTTTTCCAAAATAACGCTGCAACTAAAACAGGTGTAATAGCCGCCCCGTAAATGGTGTAGGCATAAAGCGCACGCTCAAAAAAGCCCTCCGATTCTGCAAAGCTTCTGGAAACGATAAATGCAACAATGCCCAGAGCCAACACCAACAGCCGGCTCAATAGAACAATTTTCTTTTCTGATGCTTTGGGGTTTATATAATTTAAATAAATGTCACGCATGAGCGTGGTCGCCGGCACCAGCAAATAAGAATCAGCCGTGGATATAATAATACCCACAATCGTCGTCATCATGATAGCGCCCAGAAATGTGGGTAAGAATCTGTGGGCTGCATAAATAAGCACATGTTTACCCACTTCTGCATCTGGAATCATGGAAGCACTTACCCAAGCTGAAGCAATAATGAGTAATTCGATTATGACCACAGCAAACACAAGTGATTTGGTTGCAGACTTGGCGCCTTTTGCATCTTTACTAGCAAAAAATCTCTGGTACATATTGGCATCACCCAACACCAGCAAAAAAGGAGGTAGACAAAAATTGATAATATCCATCCCGGAATACACACCAAAAAACTGCATATGCTGATTCTTACCCATTCCGGCAAAAGCAACCTCCATTCCACTCCAGCCTCCGGCTTTGAACCAGAGGATGGGAAAAGCAATAATGAGTGCAATGGTCATAATAATGCCGTTGCCCACATCGGTATAAGCCACGCTCACCAGTCCCGCCAGCATGGTATACGCGATAATAAATACCGCAGCAACAACCGTGGCCATTTCCAATGAAATTAGAGAAACGCCGTTCTCATCCGTGAGGATAGTCGAAATGACGGCACCACCGGCGTTGTACTGGTAACTGACGATAACCATGTAAGCCATAACCAACGCAATAACGCTCAAGAGTCGCGCTCCAGGGCCGTAGCGATCGCCGATGATTTCAGGCACAGTGTATTTTTCATAGCTGCGGACTTTTCCAGCAATCTGCGTCAGTAAAAGAATTCCCAATGTTCCACCAAGAGGTAGAATCAATGCGGCCATACCCGTTTCGTAGGTTTTTCCGGCATTGCCCAAAATGGAGCCGGTACCGATCCACGTGGCCAGCATAGTGCCCACCAAAACCCATGGAGAAAGACTGCGCCCCGCCACGGCAAAGTCGGCTTGAGTTTTAATCTTTTTGGATTTGTATATCCCCACACCGATTAAAGTGAAGAGATAAAGTAGGATAATGGAAAAATATGTCATTTTATTTTGTCATTCTAAACGAAGTGAAGAATCTCAAGAGTATGTTTTATAAATCAATCGCTTGAGATACTTCAGTCATCTTGTTCCTTTAGTATGACATTATTCGTTTATCATCATTTCGCGGATATAGCGAATGGGAATTGATCCGTATGAAAGCAATTCTTCATGAAATTTCTTCAAAACAAAATCATCTCCCTCCTGTTGTTTGTAATCCTCCAACAATTCCAAAAATAAAATATAACCTGTAAAATACGTAGCCAATTGCGTTGATGTCAATTGAGCCCGACGCCATTTTCCATTGGCTTCTGATTCTTCCTGAAACGTTTCATTGATCATGAGATCCAGCGCTTTCTGTTCTGTCATGCGTTCGGCATGGATCTTCTGATCTATGATGGCATTAGCGATACCACGAAGTTTCCATTTCTTTTCCACCAAGCTGTATTGCGGATCGCCACCGCCAAGTCCAGCATTTACCATCATGTCTTCCGTATAATGAGCCCAGCCTTCAATCATGACTCCGCTACCAAATGATGCCCGGACTAATGATGGGTGGCGGTTGGCGTAATAGAGCTGTACATAATGCCCAGGTAATGCTTCGTGGATGGACAAGATCTTCATGGAAATGGTATTGTATTCTTCCAAAAACGAATTGGCTTGTTCATCTGTCCAATCTTCCGGAATAGGAGACACATTGTAAAAAGTAGGTAAGTTGTTTTCCAGGGGTCCCGGCGATTGCAATGACGCCCCACTCACACCGCGCTGATATTCCGGTGTTTCTCGAATTTCCAATGGTTTAGAATCATCTAAAGTTAATAGATCATTATCTCGGATGAATTGCTCCAGCTCCGCGATGGTCTCCCGTGCTGCTTCCACAACCTGATCTCGCGGTGCATGATCTTCAGCAATTTTGTCCAATACTCGTCGCGTCATTTTCAATTTATTTTCATGGCTATTTGTAGCCGGTGTTTCTCCAAACCATTCAGCGTATATTGGTTCTGCCAAGGCAAACATCTCATTTTGAACGACACGTAAATGACGCTCTGCTCGTTCCAAAACTTCCGGCGCAGAAACGCCTTCCTTAAGTGTATGAAATAATTTTTTATTATACAGCTGCCGGCCAATTCTAAAATCCCTGAATGATTCATCATCCTGATGACTTTCCAAAAATGTAATGAATTCTTCTAAAGCTTGTTTAGCCAAGCCTGCATTGTGTTCAAAATTCTTTCGAAAGTCATCTTTGAGCTTCTCTGCCATTTCCGGGATAGATGAATCGAACATACCCGCCAACCCCTTGGCTTGCTTTACGGCAGTCTCCAAATGAGGTTTAGGAAATTCCACCAGATTTTCTTGAGCGTGAGCCAGATATTCAGATGTGGCTAAAAATCGTCTGGATAAATTCTCCGCCCGTTCTTCTACCGGAGCAAAATCATAGGCTAACAAACTTTCATAAGCGTAACCCAATCCCCACAAGTATTCCAGTGGATTCCATGAAAAACTCTGCAATTCATCCATATTAAAAAAGCTGGATTCGATCATATCCAGCAAAATCTGTCGGTCGATGCGGTCATTATCATTCAGTGATTTACCATCGATGGCTTCCAACTTTTCTTTAACTTCAAACAATTGCACACGTTCTTTTTCACGGCCTTTCGCACTAATATCCGGTAATCGGCCATCGTAATCATGTATGCCAATCCACGTGGCGGAAGTGGGGTTATTGGCGAAATGCCAGTCCATAAAATCATCCCGAACGGTATGAAAACGAAAAGAAGCTGCATTCAACATAATAAAATATACAGTTAAGGCTACTAGAACTGTAAAAAAAATAACATATTTTAGGGGCGTTTGATTCATCTTGTGCCTGTGAAATTAATTTTATCATCTGCAAATTCCAACACTACTATGCAACCTTTCAAGACAATTTATATGTACTTGTTCTTGGATGAGACTGCTTTATACGAATGTGTCAGTGTAAATGCTTTTCGAGTTAACATGTCTCACGACAGCCAACAGGATACCCACAATTACACTAACTTCAGTATGAATTTTACACATTGTCCTCCTAAAATATTTCTTGTAGATTATTAACCAGTTACCAAATGAATAAAAACAAATCATCAAACCGATTGCTCATCGCCATCCTCATTGGCATTGTGTTTGGTATCGCCTTAGGTCGTGCAGAAACCGAACAGAAACGTATTGCCCTCCGGGGTGGATAATTGGCCATAACTAATTAATTTTATGTAAATGAAGGAGAGTTATCTATGAAGTTATTTAAAGTATTAGCTGTTTGCGTCACCGTTCTTGCGATGTCAACATTTGCCATGGCAGGAACCCTTGAAGATGTAAAAGCAAAAGGATTTATTCAAGTAGGGTATAATGGCAGCGTTGCCGGCTTTGGTAATGTTAATGAAAAAGGCGTTGAACAAGGGTTAGATGTTGATTGTGCAAGAGCTCTTTCCATAGCGGTATTTGGGACACCTGACAAACTGAAATTCACCGCTCTTACTGCGAAAACAAGATTCACAGCATTGCAATCCGGCGAAATTGATGTTCTTTTCAGAAATTGTACCCAGACTTTAAGTCGAGACTCTGCGCTAGGTCTGGACTTCTGTGTTGTTAACTATTATGACGGCCAGGGATTTCTTGTACCAAAAGAATTGGGTATAAAAAGCGCCAAAGATCTTGATGGTGCCTCTGTATGTGTTCTTCCAGGTACAACTTCCGAGTTGAATGCAGCTGATTATTTCAGAGCCAATGGCATGAAAATGAACCCAGTTGTGATCGAATCAACTCCCGAGCTTAACAAGGCATTTTTCGCAGGACGATGCGATTGCATCACTACAGACGCTTCCCAATTGGCAGCCATCCGTACCGTTGCTCCAAACCCAGATGATTACATGATTCTTCCTGAAATTATCTCAAAAGAGCCCCTTGCTCCTGCAGTAAGACATGGCGATAACAAATGGAAAGATATCGTGAACTATTCAACGCTTGCACTGATTAATGCAGAAGAAATGGGAATCACTCAAGCCAATGTTGATTTCATGTTGAAAAGCAATGATCCCAAAATCAAAAGATTCTTAGGCGTTACAAAAGGAAATGGAAAAGCGTTGGGCCTTGATGAAGATTTCGTATACAAAATCATTAAAACCTTAGGTAACTACGGGGAGATTTTTGAAAGAAATGTCGGCGTGAACACTCCGTTAAAACTTGAAAGAGGTCTTAATGCACTGTGGATCAATGGTGGCTTGATGTATTCTCCTCCATTTAAATAAAATTTAATTTTCACATTAGTAATGGTGCGATTTGTTTCAAATTGCACCATTACTATTTATGGGCTTTTAGAAGGTATTGTGAATAAAGATATTGATAATATTTCATCACACATATCATTCTGGTATGATCCCGACAAACGGGCGATATTATATCAAGTAGGCGCAGCTTGTCTTTTTGCTTTTGTTGCCTGGTATTTAATCTCTAATACAACCGCTAACTTAGAACGGCAGTCCATTGCCACCGGTTTCGAATTTTTAGACAGGGAAGCATCCTTTGAAATTGGTGAGTCCATAATCGAATACTCGGCTGCAGACAAATACTCTAAAGCACTTTTTGTAGGTTTTTTAAACACCTTACTCGTCTCTTTTATTGGTATTATTTTAACTATTATACTGGGAACATTCTTGGGAATAGCCAGATTATCTAAAAACTGGTTAATAAACAAATGCGCCACTGCATATATTGAAATTTTCCAGAATATCCCAGTCTTATTACAATTATTTTTCTGGTATGCATTCTTTTATGAAATACTGCCATCACCACGGCAAGCCTTTAATCCGATAGCTGGACTATTTATATGCAATCGTGGTTTGATTGTTGGAATACCTGCGGCCAACCCAATTTATAAATATATGGCCGCAACCCTTATTCTTGCTGTTATTATCATTTATTTAATAAAAAAATGGGCTAAAAACAGACAGAATAAAACCGGCCAGACATTCCCTGTCTTTTCTACATCAATTGGACTGATCATTGGTCTTCCCCTCTTAACCTGGATATTCGGTGGTATGCCAACTGAAATGAATGTACCAGCACTAAAAGGATTCAACTTTAAAGGCGGATTAACTGTCAGCCCTGAGTTCGCTGCCCTCTTACTTGGACTGGTCCTTTATACAGCAGCCTTTGTGGCAGAGATTGTTCGAGCTGGAATACAAGCGGTTTCAAAGGGTCAAACGGAAGCTGCCGTTGCCATCGGACTTAAACCTGGGCAGGTCTTAAATTTGATTATTTTGCCGCAGGCTCTACGCGTTATTATACCCCCATTAACCAGCCAAATGCTCAATTTAACGAAAAACAGTTCATTAGCAGTTGCCATTGGGTATCCGGATTTTGTTTCAGTGGCTGGAACTGCAATAAATCAGACAGGCCAGGCAATTGAAGGTGTTATGTTTATCATGATCGTTTACCTGATTTTCAGTCTGTTAACTTCAGCATTCATGAATTGGTATAACAAGAAAATGGCATTAGTTGAAAGATAAGGAGACTAGATAATTTCTTATGGAAACTATCAATGAAAATATAAAAAAAGAAATTGTTAAACCTCCGATATCAGACGTCGGTATAATTGGTTGGACGCGTGAAAATCTATTTTCAAGTCCAATTAATGCTATTCTCACACTCGGCTTATTAAGTATTTTATGGTTTTCGATTATACCACTTATTAAATGGGCTTTTATTACAAGCACATGGGCACCCGATTCCAATTGTAGAGAAGCAAGCGGTGCTTGCTGGTCCTTTATTTCTGCTAACTATAAAATCATCCTTTTCGGATTTTATCCTCAGGATGTCTTATGGAGGCCGATTACTGCCATCATATTGCTCTGCACACTACTAGTTATCAGCCGAAATAGAAATTATTGGAATAAATATCTGGGTTATACATGGCTTGTCTCATTGGGAATTATGGGCGCGCTGTTAAAAGGTGGTATCTTTGGTCTTGCCCCTGTCGATATAGAAAAATGGGGTGGGATTATTTTAACATTACAACTTTCAGTTTTCGGATTAACTGCATCTTATCCTTTAGGTATCGCTCTAGCTCTGGGCAGGCAATCAAAGTTTCCTGTCATTAAAACATTTTGTGTGTTTTATATCGAATTGATTCGAGGTGTTCCTCTTATTAGTTTGCTATTTATGTCATCGGTTGTCTTCCCGCTATTTTTACCGGAAGGGGTCTCAATTAATGCAATTTTAAGAGCACAGGTTGCAATTATATTATTCACTGCAGCATATATTGCCGAGGTAGTTAGAGGTGGGTTACAGGGTATGAATAAGGGGCAGTTTGAAGCTGCGGATGCCATAGGATTAAATTATGCTCAGACCATGCGCCTGATTATATTACCCCAAGCACTTAAAATTGTTATTCCACCCTCTGTTAGTGTCTTAATTTCAGCTTTTAAGGACACATCTCTTGTAATTATTATAGGATTACATGATCTATTAAGAACAACACAAGTTGCATTATCCGAGCCTAAATGGATGGGATTCTCATCAGAGGCATATTTATTTTTAGCAGTTATCTATTTTCTATGTTGCTTTTTTATGTCCACTTACAGCCGAAAACTTGAAAAAGAACTAGATACAGGCTTATAATAATTACCAATAACTTTTTTACAAAGCGATGATTTATGAACGAAAACTCTAATAAAAAGAAAGATATTTCTAACGAAGATACCATCATCAAAATTATCAACATGCATAAATGGTATGGTGACTTTCATGTACTCAACGATATCAATCTGGATATAAAGCGAAGAGAACGTATTGTTGTATGTGGTCCTTCGGGTTCTGGCAAATCAACTTTGATCAGATGTATTAATCGCCTCGAAGAACACCAGAGGGGACAGATTATTGTTGATGGAATAGAGTTAACAAAAGATCTTAAACATATTGAAAAAGTTAGATCTGAAGTTGGCATGGTATTTCAGCATTTTAATTTATTCCCTCACCTGACTATTCTCGAAAATTTAACCATCGGACCCATTTGGGTTAGGAAAATATCCAAAAAAGAAGCTGAAGACATTGCTATGCATTATTTAGAAAAAGTTCAGATAGTAGAACAAGCAGCCAAATTTCCTGGTCAGCTATCAGGTGGTCAGCAGCAAAGGGTAGCCATTGCACGAAGCCTCTGTATGAAACCCAATATTATGTTGTTTGATGAAGTCACTTCTGCACTTGATCCTGAAATGGTTAAAGAAGTTCTGGATGTTATGATCAGCCTGGCGAGAGATGGTATGACCATGATTGTTGTTACCCATGAGATGGGTTTTGCTAAGAGTGTTGCCCACAGGGTTGTTTTTATGGATGAAGGTATGCTCATTGAAGAAAACGAACCGGAAGAATTCTTTAATAATCCACAGAATGAACGAACTAAGACTTTCTTGGGCCAGATACTTCATTAAGCAAAAAGTAAAAATCAGAGAGCAGTGGTTCAACAACTTGAGGGAAATTAAAAGATTACAATTAACCCTTGTTCTCGGTTGTTTGATCGGATAAATTTAGAGTAGCTTTTTAACAATTCCCGCTTGAGACACGTTATTCAGGATCTTCAATAATTACCCTTGGAGACTAACTCTGTCGGCAAAAAACAGGCCTTCTCTGGTTCGCCGGGGTAAAGGAAGTTTGCTGTTGGCGGGAGGTCACCACTCATGTTAATCATGATCCTGAAAAACACTCTATGCGGGAAGTTTTAATCCCGACACGAAAGTGTCGGGATTTTTTTTATGATAACTGTGAAAGGTTGATTGAATGGATGATTGAATGATAAGTAAAAATCCAATATCCTACACCTTTTGAGTGTTTTTATGTCAATTGACTTAAAATCTGTTGGATTTTACCGCTGGGTCCCTTGATGGTCATACGCACACCTTCATCATAATATTCGCGGTCGAGCACATCCATATCATCCTGGATTTCTGAAATTATTTTCCCATTCGCAAATGGAATATCTACGTCCACAGTTTGGAAGTCTTCATTCATGATGGATTCAATGGATTTAAGCAATTCATCCAATCGCAGTTTATCTAACGCAGAAATCATAACCGCTTCAGGAAATGTCTGCTTTAATTGATTCAATATCTTCATATCCTCAACTAAATCAATTTTATTTAGAACAATCAAGCTTCGTTTATCTCCGGCATCAATTTCGTCAAGAACATTTTTGATCGTTTTATAGTGATCTGAAACGTGTGGCGAAGATGCATCAAGAACGACCAATAAAAGATCCGCATCCACCACTTCTTTTAATGTGCTGCGAAAACTGGCGACCAAATCATGTGGCAGTTTACGCACAAACCCCACTGTATCACTTAACAGGACTTGGTGCGAATCGTTAATATCCACTTGACGAATGGTTGTATCCAGCGTGGCAAACAATTGATCCTCAACAAATACATCGGCTCCGGAAAGAACATTCATAATCGTTGATTTTCCCGCATTTGTATATCCCACCAGTGCAGCGCGGAAATATGTCTGCCTGCCCTTACTCTGGACAGTCCGTTCCTGATCGATCTTTTCCAATTCCTTTTTCAATTTGGAAATACGAGTACGTATTAATCGGCGATCAATTTCAATTTGTGTTTCGCCCATACCGGAGCGTGTTCCGATTCCGCCAATCTGTCGTTCCAAGTGTGTCCATTGTCGTGTTAAACGGGGTAGCAAATATCCCAAGTGCGCCAGTTCTACTTGAGTCTTTGCCTCCCGAGACCTGGCATGCTGACGAAATATATCCAAGATGAGAGCGCTTCGATCAATCACCTTTAGATCATCAGAAAGATTCATAAAATTCTTTGCTTGAGCTGGAGAAAGATCATCATCAAAAATGATAAGCTGCGCATCAAGTTCCTTGGCTTGTCCGACTATTTGATCTGCCTTTCCCTTTCCAACTAGAAATTGGGGATTTAATTTTTTTAATCGCTGGGTGATTTGACCCACAACTTTAGCGCCGGCAGTATCAGCCAATAATTCTAATTCGTCTAAATGTTCAATTGTTGTGGCCTCATTCACTTCTCCATGTATAACTCCAACCAACAGTGCTTTTTCAAGCTTTAACTCCAGATTTTCCATCAATCTTTAGATTTTAACGCGTGGATATTTGGCCGGCCAATAATGGATTCTAACAACATTAAAATGATAGCTATTATTAAAAAATTTCGCCACAGGGCTTTTCCATACCGTAAGTCCTGAAGAACAGCAGTTGTATTTTCTCCGGGAGAAATATAGTGTGCTTGCGATGATCCGATAGCATTGACAATCAATTGACCGGATATTCTATTTATCGGACGCTCATGAGGATGCAATTGTGTTGAAAATGCTGTAAAAAAATCTCCGCCTGCATAAATTTCGTATGATCCTAATTCTTCCGTTTTTTCAATCAGCAATAATTCCCTGTTATAATCTGGAATCAATAAGGTCTGTTTTCCTGATGGAGAATACACTTCCCATTTTGAATTCAACAGTTCTTTGGGCATGTTAATTTCTTTTGTTTCTCCCGCAAAAACGGGTAGAGTATTACTTTCATCCGTTGCCAAAAGAATAAGCATACGATGTAGTAATGGGACAAAAAGGCCCCGCAGCGCTAGGTCGTTCCATTCTAATCCAATTGGGGATGAAAAATAATAGACGTTTCCGCCTATCAACTTGTATTCGAGCAAATATGGATCGCCATTATGCATGGATAAAATAACATTCTGATTTAAGCGCGGCCTGACCCGGGTATATGTGTACACTTCCGGAAGTTCATCAGACATTTTGCGCACCGTTAAATCTGCAAAAAGTCCATGCTGTGTATCGGTTCGTTCAACCGCAAAAAACGATTCCGATCCCGCATCTTTTATTTGCATATAAATGGGCAATTTTAACGCAGATTCAACGTCTGTAGACCATTGTCCATCCCCTACATCTGATATCCAAATTAAACCACCGCCTCGAGAAGTAAATCGCTGGATATCATCCAAAGCCTTATTCGAAATCCTATGCGGCCTGTTCATAATCAATACATCTGTGTCATCAAGAAAAAGTTTTTCGATGGATGGCATAATTTTTCTATGTAGAAAAATATACTCATTTTCACCACTGATAGAGTTAAGCGCTTCTTCAATGAGAAATATGTCTTCAACAGACTCTCCAATTAACATACAGGAAATTTGATTGGGAATAGATAATTCGAATGATTGTTCATTATCAAAATAAAAATCATCTGCCGGTATTGTCATTTTGCCTCTAATTATTCCACTCTTCCCGGGGTAAGCTTGGAATAAAAATTCTTTCGCTTTTTCCGGGCTGAAGGCAGTAACAACCTGCCCCACCCGATCATTATTCAAGTATAATTCAATAGGGACATTTCGTTTTTCAATATCACCTTCATTTGTAACAAGCGTATTCAGTTTCATCAAATGATCCGGCAATTTGACTTGGCTTACGGGCAAAACTTCATATATACCAATATTGTCTTGGACCGTCTCCTGCCCGATGAAATAGAGCTTCCATTCAATTAGCTCATTCTGCAACTGGTTTAAAGAAAGCGTATCCGGTACTGATTGTATATCGCTGAAAATAAAACACTCTTTATTGATTTCATGCTGTTCAGCAGTTTTAATCGCATTAAGGATGACTGGCCAAAGTTTATCTGCTGTCGCTGATTGTGAAATTGCACTGATGGCTTTACTAATACGTTGGTCGCGGTCCTGTTTCCCATTGAAAATCAATTTCATTGGATTGGATTGATATATCTCAATTTCTGTATTCTCATCCAGTTTCCTAATGAGGAGTTTGGACTGCCGTTTTACATTTTCTAACAGGGACTCTTTCTCACCAGTTAATGACATACTTGCCGAATTGTCTATAATTACCACTGCTCTTGATTCCACGTCGCCCCTTAACCAACTGGAAATAAATCCTTCTGTCGTTGGTCTGGCAAGCATGAACACCAATGCTGCTATTATCAATGTTCTTAATAAAACTAATAACCATTGTTTTATCTGCAGTTTGCGGATAGACTCGTGCTTCATTTCCTCCAGAAATCGTATGGAACTGAAATCCATTTCTTTTGTCTTACTCAGGCTGATCAAATGAATAATGATGGGAATAGAAGCTGCCAACAAACCCCACAATAATGTCGGTGATAAAAATGTCATACGATAAAAGAACTCACAATAGCCATGGCGGTGCCGGCTCCAACAGGAATTAGAATATTATCATCAATATCTAGCGGCAAAGCCTCAAAAACGGTCGCCATTACCGCACCGCTCATTGAAACAGTCAAAGGAACAAGATTGAGTAAAAGTGCTGCAGAAATACAAACGGTCAAACATCCAATAGAGCCTTCTAACGATTTCTCTCCCATTTTAGTTTTACCAAATGATAAGCCGACAATTGCGGCTGCTATATCACCCACTGACATATATACAAGACTCAAAATTGCTATTTCTTTTGGTAAAAAATAAATAACTGGAACAGCAATAATCAGAACCCAAGTAGCTCCGGTAAACCGACCGCTGATTTCGTGTTTACGCATCATTGAATTGAACAATTGATTAAAGATCTTTTTGACTAATTCCAAACGCATTCTCGCAAAGTCGATAATAATAAATATTATTGCAAATACGAGTACGAATGTCGCCATCTGATTTTTATCAGTAATGAAATAAAAGTAACAAATGGGAATGACTAAGTTAAAAAGATGTATCAGCTTGCGGCTGAGTTCTGCTGGACTGATCATTTAGGGTTCAGTTGTCAGTTGATTAAAGATATCCTGGAGATCCAATACACTGACAACCATATTAATTTTCATAGCTCTGTCCAAAACAGTCCCCTCACTAATTGATTGATCCAATACAGTATAGGGCACAAGGTCCTGATCTTCATGATATGAAATTTTACCTACTTTCAACCGTGCATTTGCCAAATGTTCTTTCGCCTGATTTAAGCTCAAACCGATCACATTGGGAACTTGATAAAAATCAGGCGGTAGGCCTTTACTCACAGTGATCTGAATCCCCAGTCCTTTTTTCATCGTATCATTCGCTTTCGGATACTGCCAGGCGATGGTTCCTTTTGGATATTCGGGATTGTATTCAGAATAAACTGTATCGATACGCAATCCTGATTGTTGGAGGGTGATTTCAGCGCTGCGTAATGATTGGCCAATAAGATTTGGTATAGAGACTAATTTCTCTGAAATAGAAATTTTAAGACGAACTGTTCGACCTGTTTTTACTTTCATATGTGGTTTGGGATATTGGTCTACAACAATTCCCGAAGCAACTTTATTGGTATACATTGTATCACTTACAATAGCACGGAAATCTTCAGCTTCGATAATAGCAATGGCATTTTCCAATGTTTTACCTTTTACGTCAACAAGGTATTGATCTTTATCATGACGTGTATACGCTGGCATAATGATGAATTCAAATAAAATGATTACACCTAGAGATACTACACCAAATGCTAAAATATATTGTTTTAATTTTTTATTCAATTCCATTAATCAATCTAACAGCAAACATGCCATCCGTATTACTTTTTGGGGGAAATGGTATCAAAGCACCTCTTTCATCCAGCCAACTATCAGAAACGTCGTTTGTTTCCATATCTATGAAATAATTACCTTTTAATTTAAGAAATGCATCAACCACACCCCAATTTTCTTCCGGCTCCATCGAACACGTTGAATACACCATCCTGCCGCCGGGTTTAAGAAACTGGCTCATATGGTTGATAATACTTTTTTGCAACTCAACAAATTCTTGAATATTGCTCATTGACCGACGCCACCGAATATCCGGTTTTTTGCCTATAACTCCTGTTCCAGAACAGGGAGCATCGATTAAAATAGCATCCGCCATGGGAAAATTATCTTTTGAAGCATCTTTTACATCAATAACACTGTTTTTGAAATTCGACTCAAGTTTCTCCACTCTATCTGTATTATTATCTGAAATGTATAGTTCTCCTTTACCATCCATTAATTCTGCAATGTAAATCGCTTTTGTCCCCGGTGCAGCACATACATCTAAAATGGTTTCTCCTTGATTTGGAGCCAATAATTCGACAACCATCCCTGCTGCCCTGTCTTGAACGCTTATTTTACCGGCAACAATCAAATTTCTAAATCCAGACAAATTGCGCATTACTTTGTAAAAAATGTTTGAATCGCTCCATGGTTCAATCTCCACATCATGATCATTACAATATGATTGCAAATTATCATGACTCAACTTTGCTTCATTCCTGCGAATATCAATTTTGGGTGCTGAATTATAAAGGTTAGCTAATTCTGTTGTTTTTTCTTCTCCAAACTGGTTTATCCATTTTTCCCAAAGCCAATTAGGAAATGAGTACCAGTCATTTAATGTACACTTTTCCGGTTTGTCAGTCTTATGTATAGCAGTTGCTTTTCTTAATAGGGCATTTGTCAATTTTCCCTGTCCTTTTCCCAATGATCTTTTTGCAATTTCAACGTAAGCATCCACTGCAGCGTAATCCGGAACTTTTTCATCCATTACAACTTCATAGATTCCTAAACGTAAAATGTTATTTAATTCAGGCTGAATTTTTCGATTGGGTTTATTCAAGAGCCCCATTAACCAATAATCCAATCGTCCCCTCCATCGGATAACTTCATTGGTCATTGCAGTTAATCTCTGGCGATCATTTCCGCTGATAGAACACTTTTTACAATATGTATCACGTATGTGTTTTAATTGAGCACCCTTGTTATCAAAAAGAGTCAGAACATTAACTGCGTGCCTGCGCAGCGGATCCATCAGTTTAAATTTTTTCCAATATCTAGTTGCACACCACGGAGAAAATCACCAGCATTCATTCGGCGTTTTCCTTCTACTTGAACTTCCAATACAATCAGTTGACCTTTGCCGGTTTGTACATTAAAGGAGTCTTTTCCAATATTAGAGATTTCTCCTGAATTATTTGTTGAATTTTCTTCAATGTATTTGGTTTTAAATATTTTAAGAGTTTTACTATCCAATACAGTCCTTGCGCCGGGAAATGGAGCTAACCCACGGATAAGATTATGAATTTCTTTGGCTGATTTTTCCCAACTAATATTTGTTAATGCTGGTGAAATCTTTGGCGCCATTGTTGCATTTGAATCGAGTTGATTATACGGTTCGACATTTTCGCTTTCGAATCGATCCACCGTATTCACCAATAACTCTGCCCCTGTATGACTCATTTTTTCTGCCAGAGATCCATAATTATCATTCTGATCAATTTTAATCGTTTTCTGAAGTAAAATATTTCCCTTATCCACTTTTGGCTGAATGATAAAGGTTGTTAATCCTGTTTCACTTTCACCGTTAATCAATGCCCATTGAATCGGTGCTGCACCACGATATTTCGGCAAGAGAGAGCCATGTAAGTTAATGGCACCTTTTAGTGGAATATTGATCACTTTTTTTGGCAATATTCGATAAGCAACAACTGCAAATACATCCCCGTTTAGATCACGTAAAGTATGTAATATTTTTTCAGATTCAAGCTCATCTGTTTCAATTATTGGAAGATTTAATTCTTTTGCACATTCAGCAACAGGTGATTTAATTAATTGTTTACCCCTTCCTGCTGGTTTAGGCGGATTCGTAACTACCGACAATATATCATGATCACTTTCCACAAGTTTCCTCAAACTTGGAACAGCAAATTGTGGATTTCCCATAAAAACAATTTTCATCTGTCGATTCCTAAAAAAACAAACCTTCCAGGAACCCCCGAAAGGTTTGGACGAAATATTGGAAATATATTTGGATTATAAAACGAATGATTCCTTACGATTTATTGATCTTTTTTTCATATTAGATTCTTTTTCAATTTCTTTTAATTGTTTTTTCACCTGCATACGGACAAGTGGGCTAACTCTATCTACGATGAAAACACCGTTTAAATGATCAATCTCATGCTGGATTGCACGACCCAATAATCCTGAGAATTCATCTTCTTTTTCATCACCGTTGATTGTTTGATATTTTAATTTAATGAATTCCGGACGTTTCACTTCCAAACGTACTTCCGGGATTGATAAGCATCCTTCTTCAAATATTGATTCTCCCCAGCTGTCAATAATTTCGCCATTTATCAGTGTGTGAATTTCATCCGTTTCTTCCGTATGAGAGACATCAATAATCATCAGGTTTAAATCAACACCCACCTGATTTGCTGCCAAGCCAATACCTTCTTCTTCGTACATCGTATCAAACATGTCACCGATCAATTTTGGAATTGCATCGAAATCAGTGACTTTCTCACACTTTTTACGAAGAATCGGATGACCATATTGAATAATGTCCATTAAAGCCACTATGCTTGAGTTTCCACTTGTGTATCTTCTTCCGTGACACTACCAGCTAATCCTGCAATGGCAGTTTTATTCACAGTAATATTCATATTCTTATCAACTTTCAAGACAACAACCTTGCCGTTATTTTTAATTCCGGCAACACTGCCATGAATACCTCCGATGGTGATTACACGGTCGCCTTTTTTTATATTTTCAAGCATCTGGCGTTTTTCTTTCTGACGCTTTGATTGAGGCCGTATCATTAGAAAATAGATGACAGCCATGATTAGAACAAAAGGCAAAAACGCTGCGATACCACCGCCGCCTTGACCTTCTGGTGCTGCTAATGCATAAAGAAAATCCATTTAAACTCCTTAAAATTGTTCGGAAAATTACCGAGAAAATATACGCCTTTCAAAAAGCATTATAGAGGAATTGAAATCTGTATTGTTGTTCCTTCCATTTTAGACGATTCTTTAACCTCTATTTTTCCAGCATGTATATCTTCAATGATTCTTTTTACCAGTGACAGCCCCATTCCCCATCCTTTAGATTTACTGCTGAAACCGGGACGAAATACATTTTTCCTGTCTTTATGGGGAATCCCCCGACCATTATCAGATATGGTGATAAAAATGGTGTTATTTACTTTCGTACTTTCGATTTCAATTTTTCCTTGATCATGATCAATAGCATCAATTGCATTTTTAATGATGTTTTCTAATGCCCATGAAACGAGAATACTATTTCCATTTAATAATAATTTCTTTTCTACTTTATTATTTATTTGAACATTTTTTCCAATTGAGGGTAAACGGCGTTCGAGATATGTATTTACATTTTCAATAACATTTGATAAATCAAACTCCGCCATTTTTGCTTCTGATCCCATTTTGCTGAAACGGTCGACAATCTGTTCTAATCGATTAATATCCGTAGACATTTCATCCAATACATCATTTATTTTTTGAGGATTCTGTTTAATAATGTCTACCCAACCCATTAAAGCAGAAACAGGCGTTCCCAATTGATGAGCTGTTTCCCTGGCCATCCCTACCCAAATATGTCTTTTTTCACTGTTGCGAATGATCGTAAATCCTCCAAATCCCAAAATGATAAAAATGGCTACGGCGCCTATTTCAAGGAAAGGTAACCATTGCAAACGTTTGATGAGGTTAGAATCACCATAATACAAAAAACCAATATGTAAATATTTACCTGAATTACTATCAACAAAATCCAATGGAATTGGCTTATTTTGGGCTGACATCGTTTTTTGATGTTTTAATAAGTCTTCCTGATTTAAATCTTCGGGCAAATTTTTTGAATAGACTGGTATATGATTTCGATCAGAATAAATGAGTGGAAATTGTACTTTTTTGATAATTTCATCAAAAACGAAACTCAAATTGGCATCCGATTCATCCTTTACAGTAGCTGCGATAATTTCTGCATAGAGTTGGACTATCTCTCTATTATCATTTCGCAATTTATTTACAATGGATTGTGAATACATCAGCAGGGAGGAAATCAAGATCACTCCCAGAAAAATCAAGCCGCCTTTTATGTTTGTTGAGTGCTTATAAATTTTCATGATCTTCTACGGTTGTTATAAATACCAACACCTAAAAGCCCTAATGCGATGACAAAAGAAAATCCTGAAATCATTTTTCCTTTATTGAATGAGGAGCGATCATAAATGAATTTAACAGTATGTTCTCCTTTTGGAATAATGATTCCTCTAATTAGTTTATTGGTTTCGATCGTTTCTACCGGTTGACCATCGATTGTACATTTCCAGCGTAATGGATAATGAACTTCACTCACTACTAGAAACCCAGTTTCTGTACATGATACATTTATCGTTAACGAATGAATTGATTTTTCAATATTATTGATAGTCCCTTTTGAATAAACTCCAGCTCTGTCATCATCTGATTTGATATAAGCAATATCTTTAGGATTGAAGTTCGCTTCATTTATCATCCGCCACAGTTGATCATTCGATTTTGCCTCGACATTTTCGACAAACCATGCTCTGGGTAATTTATCTTTCAATTCATAAACAGTTGGAGAAATAACACCTCTCCCCGACCGCATTTTGCCTTTAAATACTTCTACCAATCCAGGAAACTGAATGGGTTGCTGGCTAATTATATAATGAACATTCAGCATTTTCATCAAAGAAAATGAACTGATATTTTTTGTTTTTTGAATGAAATCATTTGTTATTTTTAATTTTGCAGGATGATAACCTCCTACCGATTCCAGCCCAAATGCTCTGAATCTGGATTCTCCGAAAAGATTTCCTACTGGATAAATCCTGAAATCACCTTTCTGTTTTTGTAGAAAATTGATGACTGGATCGTCATCAAAATATCGATCTACAGTTTTCAATGACATCGTTGATGCAGAACGACCTGATCTACGATCCGGATGAATAATTCGCCAGTCTACAAGTCCAATATCTATAATTGCTGCTACAGTAATTGCAGCTAAAAATGTATTCTTATTTATTTTACGATGTATCCACATCCACACTGCACCAAGTCCAAATCCTACCCAAAGAACTAATAACCACGCATCCTTACTCCATATTTCAAGGCGCAAATTATTGATTGCTCGGATTGCATTTGGATCCCGTGTTCTGGGTTGAGTAAAGCTATTTTGCAATGAAGATTCCAACATTCCGGATCCCATTACAAGAATTAGCAACCACAATCCAATTGCACCTGATATTATCCAAAACCAACGAGGAATTATCTTTTCTTTCAATCCAATTAATGCATCTAAACCTATAGCTGCCAATACAGCGATATTAAATTGCAGCAATATCAGGATCATAGTCGGAACACGAAATTTATTGAAATAAGGAAATATATCAAAAAACAGATCATAAATCAGACTGAAATGCTTCCCAAAAGAAATGAAAATCGCTAAAATGGATGTTCCCAACATAAACCAAGTTAAATTATTTCGCTTAGTTGATAATCCATGGACGGCTAATAGTAAAACAATAATACCCATATAATTTGGATAATCCGTAAAAGGCATAAATCCCCAATATGTCTGCCCGCCAAAACCAAAAGCGGATGGTAAAAGAAATGTTAACATTTCTTTTGGATGAAATGACCAACTCGTAGCATAACTATAATCTGCTCCTCCAGCTGTTCCCCCACCCCGTACTGAAAAAGGAGTATATTCGATAGAAGGCAAATAAATTAACAATGCTATACCAATCCCCAGAATAGCTGCACCAGTAAAGCTGCCAAAACCGATAAATGTACTTTTCCGTTTTTCCTGATTCTTAAAATTGATAATCAGCATATATAAAACATACGCTCCGGCCAACATCCACGTATAATAGGCAATTTGAGCGTGTGCTCTCTGTAATTGAAACCCAAATAATATCGCTAGAAGTCCAGCATTACAGATTGAAGGTTTTTCCATGATTTTAATGGTCATCCATATGATCCATGGGAGATATGCCGCTGTCATCATTTGACTTCCGTGACCAAAAACAATCATAGTGATCATAAAGGGGGTTATCATGAATGCAGTACTCCCAAGGAATGAAGCAACAGAAGATAATTTCAATGACCGCAATAATATGAACCCTCCAATGCCCGCAAACAATAAATGGAGGAGTTGAGCAAAAAGACCTTTAATAAATAATAATTTTAATAATATACCTGGGAAATAAAGATAACTTAAAAAAGTAAATGCTTCCGCCGTTGGCATACCGGAAAATATCCATGGCTGCCATAGGGGAAATTCACCGGATTCTTCGTAACTCTTCTGTAAAATGATACCTGAAGACTTTGGAGCGAGTGTATCCGGTGAACCAAAAATGTTTCCTTGAAAAATAACATTATAAAATAAAATACAAATTATTCCTGTCAGAACAACTGCTGAAATAAAAAAAGGGTGCTTCCAATTAAACTCCATTAAGATTCCCGTCGATTTGTAATCATACCAATGCCTGACCATATTTCACGATCATCATCATCGAATTTCAACATCCATAGCATGAAGAAAAATGATAATAATCCAACAAGTAAAATAATAATCAGTGAAACAATGGTATGCAATGATAATACCATAGGTTTTATAGAAATCAATACAAGTGCCATTATTACTCCAGCTATTATTGGTTTTAACAGTTTTAAACTAAACGGATTTAATTTAATAAAATAATACACTTCTACAATCCGTAAAATCCCCAATAATGCCATGGAAACAAATGTAGCGTATGCTGCTCCAATAATTCCAAAATGTGGTATCCATAAAATATTCAAGGTGATATTGATTAAAACGACTATAATTGAATTAACTAGATTAACTTTGGTAAAACCAGACATAGTTAACGTATGCCCCCCGCTACCGAAGATTATTTGCAAAAATGCGGCGCCTGTCAAAACAATCAATACATTTGACGCACTTAAATAATTTACACCAAATAACAACATAATCTTTTTTGAATATAATATTAAAATGATAGCCAGAGGTAATGACAAACTTATAATCCATCTGACGATTAATTTATATAGTTTACCCATTTCACCAATATCTCCTTTGCGATGATATTCAGACATCATGGGTGAAAATATGCCCATAAATGCCAGCAAAACTGTTCGCAATAATCCAGCCGTTCTGGCAGCGGGATGGTATAAACCTACAGTTGTTGTATCAGTAAAATAACCCAGCATCATTATATCCATCCAATGCATGAACGTCCCCAAAATCGTTACAAACATGAGCGGATAGGAAAAACGCAGCAATTCTTTATCCATAACACCCGAAAAAATCTGGCTCATTTTTATTTTAGTTAATTTTCCTAAAAATATTACTGCTGCAAATGAACTAAACACTGCTGAAATTAATAATGGATATTTGATGGCAGCAGCTTTTGTAAAAAAACTAATGCTAATTAGAACACAGACCATCATAATGACCGGACGAATGATATTTAATATCATTACTTTATATTTAAGCAGTTTAAAACCTTGGGTCGCAAAGGCGGAAATGGCCATAATTGTCGCAAAAGGTAACGAAACAGCGCTGATGATCAATACAGTTTTAAGTAATTCAGATCCATTAAATAATTCAAATGCCAGCCAATCTGCAAATGCTATTTGAAAAATCATAATTACTATTCCAAACATCAATCCAAGTTTTAATCCAGAGAGAATCCGTTGTTTTATTTCATCGATTTCTGTTTCTTTATCCAAACGGCTGACAAATCGCATTACTCCACTGTGCAGCCCTGCTCTACCAAATACCTCTCCAATGCGAGTTATTGAGCTTGCTAATGAATAAATCCCTAAAAATTCTATCCCAGCAAATCTCGCTAAAATAGCAGTAAATAAATATCGTGCAGCATCGCCGATTCCCATTCCCACGAAAGAAATGGTGGCTTCCTTGGCGATTTTACCGGATTGTTTTGGAATTTTAGAATTCATGAACTTTAATTTTTATTATTAATGGCAGAAAAAACTCTTTGACAATTTTGTGAGTCCGTATATTGATTGAATCTATTCATAACATTGAGTCTTTCTTCTTCAAATAGTTTTGGATTATGGATAAAATTTTCAATATAAACCAATATTTCTTCCCAATTTTCAGCTTGTGGGCCTGGAGTTACTTCATCATAATTAAAATAAAATTCCCTGTCATTTTGTAAATATTTTTCTTTATCGAATGGAGCAAAAATAATTGGTTTTTGTGTAAGAAGATAGTCAAAGTGAACGCTTGAAAAATCTGTAATTAATATATCAAATTTGTTTAATACAGTATATATATCCTGTTCAATGTCATCATCAGTAATAAAATAAACATGGCTTAAATTTTTGAAAGTGTGTTTCCTTAAATGAAAGTAATGAAGTTTTATAAATAGTTTAGAATTAAGAGATTTAAATGAATTGTTTAATTCAGTTAAATCACAATTAAAAAGCTCTGATAATTTACCCTTCCCTTCTTTGCGATGTGTTGGCATATAAATAACATTCGTTAATTTTGAATTGTTTAATTCAGTTAAAAGAGGAGCAGTTTGATTCATTTCGAAAAATGAGTCATTCCTAGGAAATCCTGTTAATAACACTTGTCCCTCTTTTGCATTAAATGCACTTTGAAAAATTCTTGAAGCTTCTAAAGATCCAGAAATCGCTAAACCTTTTAAATGAGTTGTACCAAGAAAAGGAAATAATGAGAATATTAATTTTTCTAGCAAATTTTGTTTATTACGAGTAATTGTATCATCAAATACAATTTTTTTAATCGGAGTACCTCCATGCCACATCATAATGACATCTTTTCTATTAACTACATACCTATTAACATCTTTAATTCCGACAGAAATAAAGATTTTTTCAGCCATCATTGATATTAAAAATCCTTTTATACTATACGTCCAAATTACTTCAAAACCTTTGGACTCAATTAAATCATACGCAGTTTGATTTCTTGTTAACCAAACTGGCCTAATTTCTGTTTTATTATTATTTATATATTCAAAAAGAAATTTAGTGTTATCTCCGTATTTTTCTCCATTCCATGCTCCAAAAATCCACAGTTTTTTCTTTTTTGGAATCAATTGTGAAAACCAATACACAAAAAACATAATTAAAGAAATAATTATTGTTTTAATTGATCTCATAATTACCAATTAACTATAGATTTGTTTATCAATTATATCCCCATTGTAATAATTTTTTTGAAATACTTTCATTTAATTCAATTAGTTCATTCTCTGTAAAATATTGCTTATAGTCCTTTGGGGTTTTTAAGCTATCTCCTTGATTTGTTGTAAAATCAAACTTCAAATTAAAATGACTATATACCTTTTTAAGTTCCACAAAAGGTTCAGATAAAAAATCTTCATATCTTATATTTATAAAATCACTTTTTGGAATCTGTTCAAATTGTGTCTCCATATCATTCAATAATCCTTCCCATTGCTTTCCACAGGAAAGATGTGGTGGTAATAATTGACATTTTTCCCAATTTGATGGTTTTACACCCCACCAGTTTTTTGAATTCCCATTAATATCAATTCGAGCATTTATTAATGATTTTGTAACAGCTCGACCATCTCTAATAATTCCAATAAATTTTGCTGTTGGGAATAATTGCTTTAATTCCATAATACGGATTGTGTTATGAACAGACTTATTAATTAAAATATCGCTATTCATTAATAAGCATTGTTTTCTTATCACTTTATGTAAAAAGTGGTACACATTAGGAGTAACAACTTTTTCTTTTTGGTAATTTGTTCTATCAAATAAATGTCTAGCATTTAATTTAACTTGCCCATCTAAACTATCTTCACACCAAGGCCAAAGCCTATTCCCCTCCGCCAACGCTGTCATTCCTTTAACTTGTCCATAAGAATGAGGAGTTTGAATTTCGAGTTTTTTACCAAGCATTTTTAACCCAAACCAGTTTAAAAAATAGGCTCCATCAGGATATAAATCAGCAAGGCGAGAAATGTATGCTATTTTTTCATCAAGATAATAAGTGAACCAGCGATATATAACAGTTGTACCCGACCTTGGAGGTCCAATTAAAAAGATAGGATTTATTTTTATAGCATTCAGATTTAGAAATGGTTCCACTAAAGCATTTTCAAATGAACCTAATAAAACATTAACTAGCCTTCTTTGTGTATGTGTCAGCATGTAAATATGACTAAATTTAATTATTGTGTGAAATATGAATTCTCTATCTTTGAACTAATCTAAATTTATTACTCAATCAGGTATACATCTAAATGAATGATACACTCATTTTTCTGCACTTGCCAAGGACAGGAGGCACAACATTAAGGGATATTCTAACAAAACAATATTCTGATCAGGAAACATTTGAAAACAAAACACTTTTGGATACAGATGGGAATTTCAATGAAAATCGAGTTAATCAAATGTCAGGGTATAAATTGATCAAAGGACATGTTTACTTTGGTGTTCACACATTTATACCTCAAACATGCTCATACTTTTCCATGATGAGGGATCCTGTTGAACGTACAATTTCAGCTTATAATTATATCAAAAAGCGTGCGAATCACCCATATCATGAACTGGCAAATTCATTGTCAATTGAAAAATTTATAAAGAGTGGTGAAAATAAAATGGTCAATAATGGACAAACTCGCTTAATCGCCGGACGTGAAACATCCCTGAATATACCTTTTGATAAATTAGATAAATCACATCTTGAAACAGCCAAAAAAAATATTACCGATCATTTCCTTTTAATTGGGCTAACAGAGAGATACGATGAGACGATCTTACTCTTGAAACATATGCTACGCTGGGATACTCCCTATTATTCAATTGCAAATGCTATCAAAAGAGATGAAAGAACAAAACATATTGAACCAAAGCTTAAGGAATTGATTATTGAGTATAACCAGTTGGATGTGCAGTTATATGATTATGTTTCTAGATTATTCGATGAACAAATTAAAAAATGTCCAATGGTACTTAACGAGTTGGAAAAATTTGAATTGAAAAACAGGTTTTTTGGTCAATTTCAGATTACTGCACGTCTGAAAAGGAAAATGAGTAAATGGATAAAAAAATGAGTAATACTTAGTTTAACTCAATAATTTTAAAATTATTTATGAGATAAAATAAAAAGATGCTTTATATCCACGAGTATATCATCGTTTTCCTCTTTATAATTCACCATATTTTTATATGTATTTGATGTATTTCTATGCTGGTTTATAATCTTCTGTTTCTTTTGCTCATCCTGGCATGTATTATTTAACCAATTCATTATACTTTGTGCTTCTAAAACATATTCAACCTCATCCAAAATAATGTAATCAGAGAAAAAATCCTTTATTTCGCCATGGTTCGGATAATGAATATCTCTACCAATTAATTCATCATATTCGTCGGAAATTTCATCACTGAATGGTATGACTTGTGAAAACAGATAAATACTTTCATTTTTTAAACATCGTAAAATTTCAGCAAATACTATTGCTGGATTTTCGAGGTAATGTATGACATTACGCATATAAATTAGGTCAAAATGATTATCATCAAATGGCAGGTCGTGGGCATCCCCCACCACTTTTGTAATGCCATCATGATCTATTTTTGACATCATTTCCTTGCTTTTATCCAATCCAATCATTGGGCCAATCATATCCACTACTTTATTTGCAACAGCACCTGTTCCAATACCTACTTCCAATATGTTCCTGTAAATATTATTTTTTGGTATTAACGATAAATAGGCATTTAATAAATGATCATCTTTTACCCAACTTGTTTTATTATAATTTTCGGCTCTTGTTTTCCAAAATGAATTATTAATCATTATTAATCATCTCCAAAATTCGTCGAGTAATTTATATTCACTTATTGAAGCTTTTAAAAAATATATTAAATAAAAAATAGCTAATAAAATAAGATAAATAAATTTTATTTCGTGATATTGAACAACCGAAAGAAAATAGACTCCAACAAATGCCAAAACAGTGATTGAATTCATAAGACCAATAGGTAATCCCCAAAAAATGATTACTAATTTGGACATTAATCCAGCAAGTGATTTATTTCCGTTGCCAATCCCTTTGGGCATATCTTCAAACAATTGTGGATTTTGAACAAGGTTTTGATTACGTGATAATTGACGAATAACAATATGTTCTCTGGAAAATTGCGGTGCCCAGCGCCAGAAAGAGACAACAACTAATAATAACACCAATAATTCTGAATATCCATACATCGCTAATCCAATTGCTAAAAAGACTGGTAATAATGGTTCCAATACCAATGCTCTGAAATAGTCAAAATACATTCCACTTAACTTAACTTTATTATTTCCTCGCAATCGGGCTAAGTCACCATCAACACAATCCAGCAAAAATGATAACTGATATAATAATATTCCTATTAGATCATTTTTAGCACCACCTTGAAAAAAATAATAAAAACTATATAAACCAATCAAGATACTTAACATGGTAATTTGGTTAGGAGTAATAAAGGTATTCTTTAATACCAGTGCTGTCAAACCGGAAATTTTCCGTTGGAAATGCCAAGCAAAGAAGAAATCTTGTTCTTTTGTTTTTTGAAATTGTTTTAGTCTAATCATAATTAATACACAGAAGATTATTATTTATTATAAAAACGAAGCCGAAAGTATTTAATAATGTTAGTTAACACCAAGAAAGGACTAAAAATAATTGATGTCATCCATTGTATTATATTTGAATGTAAATAATATAGCTTCAGTAAACTCTTATATTTTCTTAATATTTTTTTAAATGAAAATTCTCCTCCTATGGATGCCGATACTTTATGCCATATTTTTGAATTTGGTGCCAAGAGTATTATTCTACCGATATTCCTTACTCTTATAGATAAATCTACATCTTCACCATACATTTTGAAGGATTCATCAAATCCATTCAATTTTTCAAAATCACTCGTCTTAATACAAAAGCAACAACCTGTTGCATAATCTGTATTTTTTATTTTATTGAATCTCTCACTATCTATTTCACGTATTCCTTCATGATAAATATTCCCTGTCCAAAGATTAACTCTGCCACCGGCATACCATATTTTGTTTTTTTCACCTGCATAAAAGATTTTTGGAATAGTTTGACCAACATTGTTATTTCTAAATGGTACTAATAATGGTTCAATGAAATTTTCTTCTACAATTGTATCATTATTTAAAAAAATTACATATTCCATATTGTACGCTAATACAGCATGTTTAAATCCTGCGTTGTTTCCTGCAGCATATCCTAAATTTTCTCCCAGTTCTATTACATCTACACTTGGAAAAGTTGTTTTAATATAATTTACTGATTTATCCGTCGAACCATTATCAACAACTAACACATTGAAATTATTATAATCCACTTTTTCTAAAGACCCTAAACAATCTTCCAGAAGCTCCCTCCCATTCCAATTGAGGACAATAACTGTTACTGATGATTTACCTGACATTTGCGAAATTCTCAATTGTTTCTATCATGGTTTCCCAAGAAAATCGTTTTTTAAATTCAGCAACATTCATACTAAACGATGCATTATCTTCACTGGCAAAAAATGATTGAATCGCTTCAGCAAATGAGTCTGGATCTGGATTAACGGAATAACCTGTTTTTCCTTCATCAACAATTTCTGGCAAACCACCTACATTGCTGACAATGACCGGTGTATCAAAATGATAAGCAATTTGAACTATACCACTTTGTGATGCTGTTTTGTAGGGTAACACAACCACATCGGAGGCTGAAAAATAAGTACCTACATCTTCATCCGATACAAATGAAAAATGGGTGTATACATTATTTTGAATACCATTTTGTTCAATCATATCAATATATTTTTTCTCATCTTCATAGCATTCACCAACGATCATTAACGTATAGTCATCTATAACTTTATTGAGTTTTCCCATGGCATGAATTAATATATCCAATCCTTTATATTCTCTAATCAATCCAAAAAACATTAGTACTTTTTTGGTAGAAATATTTAATAGTTCTCTGGCTTGATCTCTAGAAGGAGCTTCACCAAAAATACTGTAAATTGGGTGAGGGCTGAATTTATAATGTGCATCTGGAATAAAACTTAATAATTCCTCTTCGACTTTTTTGGATAGAACAATAAATGCATCCATTTGTTCAAAAAATCGTTTCGTAAGCTGTTGATCAAGTGCTCGTTTTTCATGTGGAATAATATTATCACACATGGCAATAATTTTAGTGTTCGATCTTTTTCGTATTCTTTTTGCTACTGCATAAAATGCTGGCGAAAAAAACGGCATCCAATATCGGAATAACACCAAATCCGGCTTATTGATGATTATTTTATCTGCAGTTTTTTTCCATGTTAAAGGATTGATTGAACTTAAACAACGAATATTTTCAAAATCTTGCGCAGCATCGCCTATCTTGAATTGAGTTTTCCCCGGGAATAGTGCTTTTGGATATTGAGTTGTAAAGTTGTACGCTCTAACATCATGGTTTTTTGATAAATGATGGGCTAAAGCAGAATTCAGGTCAGATATTCCGCCACGGAATGGAGGAAATGGACCGACTATGGCTATTCGCATAATATAGGCTAAAAATTATCGAAGATCTTTTTGATACGGTCTTCTTTGCTCTGCTGACTACGAGCCATCATTTCACCCAACAAGCCCATAGAAATAAATTGAATTCCGATCAGAATTAACATAACTCCAAATACCAACAAAGCTATATGTCTTTGAAAAGGTTCACCGAGTAAATATTTTAAATAGAGCACATATATTTCTACTGATAATCCCATTGTAGATAAAATAATCCCGACCATTCCAAAAAGATGCAATGGCTGTTGAGTATAACGATTCAAAAACAAAATGGTAATAAGATCAAAAAAACCATGAAAAAGCCGGGCACCACCATATTTTGTTACGCCGAATTTTCTGGAACGATGATTGACAATGATTTCTGACACTTTGAATTTTTTCTGTCCAGCTAATGCGGGGATGTAACGGTGTCGTCCCCCATATATTTCAACCGTTTTTATTACAGAATTCCTGTAAATCTTTAATCCGCAGTTAAAGTCGTGAATTTTAACACCTGTCATCAAACGAGTAATAAGATTGAAAAACTTCGATGGCCAGCGCTTTGTCCAAGGATCATGACGGGTTTTTTTCCACCCAGAAACAAGATCATAGCCCTCTTCTAATTTTGAAACGAGATTAGGTATTTCTGCCGGATCATCCTGCAAATCTGCATCCATTGTTACAACGTAATCTCCGGAAGAATATTTAAATCCTTCAGCCAAGGCAGCTGCTTTGCCATAATTACGATAAAATTGAATCACTTTTGTATGACCGTCGGTATTTGACAACTCATTAAGTAAGTCAATAGAGCCATCGGAACTTCCATCATCTACAAATACCAATTCATAATGATCATATCTTGACAATACATGTGTTAATTCACCATGTAATTCTCTAATGGATTCTACTTCATTATAAACGGGAATGATGATTGAAATTGATTTCATAATTGTGCGTGAGGTGTCGATTCAGGTATTTGTTTAATTAAATGAGGGTAAGCACTTCCAAAATCTCTTTCGTCAAATGTCATTTCAATCGATTGCTTTTCATTATCCATTATTATGTAAACAGCCTGCAGACCCGAACCATCACTTGAAAATCTAATATCAATTTCAGATTCAGTCATGGAATTATTTGTATCTACTTTGAGTAGATTAATAGGTTCTATTCCCCAAAATATGGATACCAGGTCTATCGGTTTTAATACTTCAAAAAAGGGGAATCGTAAAAAAATACTTTCTGTAGAAAACCGTATATTTTGCATTATATCCCACGCTTCAACAGAATTGGGCCGCATAATCATCATCATGGTTTTCCTGCCTAACACATCTTTAAAATGGATAAATACATCCTCACCTAAACATGTATAGTCGAAATATAATCTGCCTCTAACGGGTCCTGATGAGATTAATGTTCCCTTCCCACGGCAAACAGAATATTTTTCCATCCATTGTCCCAAATCAATAGTCGGGGAAATAGACTGATCAGTAGATGCACAATTATTGAAGATGAGCATACTAACTAGTCCGATGGGAATTAGCTTAATCTGGAAATGCTTTATTCTTGAGTATGTCATTATTGCTGTCAAATTTATAGGCTTTACGATAGAATTGTAACGCATCTTCTTTACGATTCGAATGCATAAATACATCTCCCAAATGCTCAAGAACCACAGCATTATCTTCTTCTAATTCGATTGAATGCTGAATATAATTCAAGGCATCATCTACTTTTCCAAGTTTAAATAAAATCCAACCGTACGTATCTAAATACGCTGCATTTTTAGGAGCAAGTGTAATGGCTTTCATTGAAATTTGCAGAGCAAAATCCAATCGTTCATTTCTTTCGACCAAACTGTAAGCATAATTATTATATGCCTGAGCATCCGTACTGTCACTGTTGATTAGCTCTTCATAAAGTGCATCAGATTTGGTCCATGATTTCATTGAATCATTAATAATAGCCAAGATATGAAGAATATTTCTTGATTTGGGAGATATCTTTAAAGCACGGTTCAAATACACAAGCGCCTCTTCATTCTTCTTCTGCTGATAATAGGCATTACCTAAGAGATATTGAATTCCATATTCTTGATCGAACGAATCAGCTACTTCTAATAAAATTTCAACTGCTTCCTGATACTGATCTTTATTCATAGCTGCTAAAGCGCTATTTATATAACCTCTAGGATCGTTATTATCCAATTTTATGAGCTTATTGGCATAAACGTGTCCTGAATCAGGTTGATTCAGTTCAAGATATACTGTGGCAATAAAATGCAAAACATTTCCGTCCTGATCGTCAATTTTATAGGCTTGTTTAAAAAAATTCAGTGATTGATTCAATTGCTTCTTTTGAAAAAAAATAATTCCAGATTGGAACAGCCTGTCTTTGCTATATCCTTCAACATCCATAATTTTTTCGATGATTTCTGCCGCTTCATCATAGCGTTCATCCATAATGATCAAATCAGCATAGGCAGATAAATACTCTACATTACGGCCATCAATTTTTACCAAGCGTATATATATGTCTCTGGCTGTTTGCAATTTATTCGCTCGTAAAGCTAACTCGGCTGCTTTTTCCAATGCGTTTATCATTGCTTTATCAATTTCATAAGCCTCACGGAAGAGTTTGATAGACTTGTCCCATTGCAGCCGTGCTGCAGCTAATTCAGCTTGAGCTAACACATGTTCTGCCTGTTGAGGCTCTATATCTCGAAGAGCATTAAACTGTTTGTCAGCTTGATCATATTGATGGCGGATGATATATTGTTCAGCAAGCATTTTTCTGGCATCAATATCATATTCGTTTAATGATATAGCCATTTTTAAATTTTCTTCAGCTCGCTCTATTTTGCCGAGTTTCCAATACGATTCCGCTAAAGATATATGGATGCTGCCGGCTGTGGGATCAAGCCTGAGTGCATCTTGCAATTCAATAATCGCCATTGGGTAATTATTTTGACTTATATACAATTGTGCATCCATAAAATGTTTTAAAGCTTCAGGGTTTGGCTCTTGATTTTTTTCAACAATTTTTGATGCAGATTGATCAATGCTTGGCTCTGGCAATTGGGAACAACTAGCCATAAGTATGAATAAAATAACGGAAAAAATTCTGGATTTAATAATCATTATTGTTGGATTAAAAATCAAATATTGGAATTTGATTCATTTGTTATCGATTCATTTTCAGAAAATTCAGCAACAAGATTTCCTCCATTTGCTTTGGCTGAATACATGGCTTCATCGGCTTTGGCTATTAATTCTTTCAAGCTATCTGTATGTCTTGGAAATTCAGATAAACCACAGCTGATCGTCACGCGCGCATCGATATTATCCATCGTAAATGGAAAATTTGCAATTCCTTCTATAATTCTTTGGGCAACAGGAACGATTTTTTCAATATTTGTGTTGATAAGTAAAATACCATATTCCTCACCTCCATAACGCCCAACAACATCAATGTTCCTGACCTTTTCCTTAATTATGTTAGCTACTTTACCTATGACGTAATCTCCATATAAATGTCCGTAGGAATCATTGATGCGTTTAAATTTATCCAAATCTAAAATTGCAAAAACAATACTGTGTTGATATCGGTTTGCCCGGTTGATTTCTTCCATAAATCTGTCTATAAATGCTTTATGATTTAAAAGTCCTGTTAAACCGTCGTGCATAGCATTTTCATGCATTTTCCAGTATTGTTGCTGCCAGGAAACAATTGAACCGAATGTTAATGCGAGCAACTCCAACACATTTTTATCAGAATCACTAAAACGAGTTGAAGTCTGTTTTTCGATGGTTATGCTATATTGTACACTGTCATGGACAATTACAGGAACAGTCAAAATTGATTTGAAATCATGATTCTCCAAATCGCCTTCTTCAAAACGGCCGCTTTCATAAAATTCTTCATTCATATCACTTGATTCAACTGTTTCATGTGCGCGAAATCCTCGGCCGTGAATACTACGTTTTATAGAATATATTTTTTCCGGATCAACATCACCACTGTATCCGTCTTCCAAAACAACTTTATAGTGTTCTCCGTCCAATTGTTTAACTGAAATCGTCAATTTATCATAATTAAAAAAAGTTCGACAGAGATCACGAACCTTTTCATATAGTCCATTTACTTCGGATTGTATATCCATTGAGTTTAGTAAATTAGCAATCTGATAATGAAAATAATTATCCTGTGATAATTTTTCAATATTATCAAGTTTTACCATACTTAAGGAAACAAACCGTCCTAAACTTGTGAGCAAATTTCGGTCTCGTTCCTGTATCGTAGAAAAATGATCCGTCTGTACTAAAATACATCCAATAGGTGCATTTTTATATAGTACTCTCGCACCCAATATACATTCACTTCCTCGCCAAGATTCTTCTTCAAATAATCCATCCCAAGACTCACGAACATCCGTTTGCTGGAAAAGAACGGCCTTTTCTTGTAACAGTACGGTTTGTATGACTTCATTATCTGTTGGAATTGATCTCTTAAATCCTTCTTTTGTTGCAGATTGGATTTTCAATTGACTTCCGCTACTATCGAGCATATAGAACGAAGCTTTATATTTATCATTAATAGCCATAACCACACTAAATACCATTTGTAATAATTGTTCGTATTGATCATGTATATTTTCACGAATATCTAATCCGCGGTTGATAGATGAACTTTTTTCTTCTTTTTTTTCTTTTTCCGGTTCATATATATCATTATCTGATGTGGAAAATTGATATAAAATAACGATCAATAAACCGAAAACGATATAACGCAGAATGGTATATAAATCGCCTTGTGGATCAGGATAAACAAATAGTATAAAACACACAAATGCCAAGATGGCTGCGGTTGCTAATCTGTTTACGTTCATCTGAAAATAAAATCCTCGCTGTCAGAAACTACATCTTCAGCGAGGATATCTGGAAGGTCTTTAAGGAACAATTCCTAAATGGGGAAATGACTTTAAGGTCGCCTGTCTCCAACTAATTGAATTCTATCCTTAAAATCAGTTGTGTTAGGCATGTCTTCATCAACATGTGTAGAATCATCTTCATTTTCAGCAAGTATGTCATCATTCGGTTGAGTTGGAAGAATGGGTAAATCATCGACCTGTTGTTCAGCCATTGTGGGAGAAAATGTAGCTTGATTATTCGTTTCCGGGATGAATTCTAATCCCAGTAAAACAACTGCAACAACCACAACGGCGGATAAACTGGCCATTAATGGTGTATAACCAGCAAATGATCGGGTTGTTTTAACAACGGATTGAGCTTCTTTTTCTGCTGCAATGCGTTTGTTTAGATTTTTCATGAAATCAGTTGAAGTTGAAACTTCAGGCATTGATTTCATGGAAGCTATGACTTGCTTAACAGAGTCTAACTGTTGCATGGCTTCGGGGTTTTCATCCAGGTAAGTTTCAAAATCCTTACGCTGGGTCATTGAAAGTTTATTTTCTATAAAGTCGGATATTAAATCCTCAAACTGATAACGATCCATCTATATGATTGTCCTTTTGTTTATCTATATTCCTTAAGTGCTTGTTGTAATTGTAGTCTTGCACGATTTATTCTCGATTTCACTGTTCCCAGTGGAACGTCGACGATTTTACTAATCTCTTCATAAGAAAGTTCCTGAATATCTCGAAGAATTACGACCGTTCTGAAATGGAGTGGTAATTCCTGAATAGCTTTTTGAATTTGTTTTTCCGCAAAATGACCTTGAGCGGTTTCACCCGTTTCGGGTTCAACCGATGGAAGTTGATATTCACGTTCTTCTGTTCCCATATGACTCAAGTGAGTCACTTTATGACGTTTTTTTCTGCGTAATTCCGTTTTGGCGAGGTTGCCTGCAATCGTATAAATCCATGTAGAAAATTTGGCAATATTGCGGTAGAAATGACGATGCGTGTACAGTTTCATAAGAGTATCTTGAACGATATCCTCTGCTTTTTCCATATCGTTAACAAAACGGAAAATAAAGGACATTAATCGGTCTCTGTAGCGATTGACCAATTCCACATACGCCTGCTCATCCCCATCCTGAAAACGGGCAATGAGTTCTTCGTCCGTATAACGAAATTCCTCAGGCATGTTCAATGATGGCATTGAAGAGGAAGCGGGTAAGGAGTGATTCATCATTTTCACTGGTTGTTTTTATACATCTGTCAATGTCGCCCAACAGGGCAAGACCACTCTCGATTTCATGTTTTGTATACTTTTTCGCATGTTCAGGTAGTTTATTCTTAACTCCGTTGGTTAGTGGGATATAACCTCTGAACGATTGAGAAGTTCCATTATTCAACCGTATAAACAGCATTTCCTGAAAAAGCGCTGTCAGACTGGGGAGCAAGGAAATCATATCATTTCTGGAAATATAATCATTACCCGTCACTAATGCTTTTGCAAGATCTTTTCGCCCCACAGCGTTCAAGAATTCCCATTTTTGATATTCGCGATTCCAGCCGCTGAATTTTTGAACAAATTCCGGAGTCAGTAAATCTTCATCTCCTAAAGCTAAACATATTTTTTCTACTTGATTCGCTATATGGTAAACAGAATCTCCAGCCATATCCAGTACTGTTTGTACAACACTGGGTGGAGCTTCAATATTATGATCTTCAAAAAATTGTTTTGTCCAAGAACGCAATTGATTATCAAACGGTTTACGTACATCAACAGGTTTTAATTTTTTCTCCAATTCTTTTGATATTTTTAGTGATGTATAAAAATCATCCATAATAATGACAAGGAAATGATTTGGTGTGGGATTCGAACAAAATTGTATTAATTCATTTTGAGCTTTTCCCTTGATCTGTTGCGGATTGCGTAAAATAAAATATTTTTGACTGCTGAAAAGATCTGCTTGATTTATTCTATCCAATATTTCCTGCGAACTCAGATCATCGGGCATTAATAATTCTCGATGTGAAGTATCATCCCCAAAAATACTTATTTCCAATTTTTTAATAAAATATTCCTGAAGGAAATAATCATCACCCTTTAAAAAGTATATTTGATTTAATTCTCCTTTATTCAGTTTATTAAAAATCTCTTTTAAGGATTGCTCTTTCATTTTTTCTTATCCAACAAACTAAAGATTATTACAGCTAAAAATGCCAGTACAAAACTGACTAACCTCTCAGATACTGCAGAATGTAAAACATCAACATTTGCCCATATGATTGTTGTAAAAAATCCAGTCAAAAGTCCGGCAATAATTCCATTCCGTGTTGTTTTCTGCCACCATAATGTCAACACCAATGCAGGACCAAAGGCAGAGCCTAAACCACTCCATGCATAGCTAACAACACCAAAAATGTTTTTCCCCTGAATTTCCGATATTATTGCTATTATGTAAGCAAAAAGGCCTAAAATAATAATCGTAATCCTGCTCAAGGTAACCAGTTTTTTACTAGTCATTTCCTTGCCGAGATATTGATGAATAAAATCCTCTGTAATAGCTGAAGTGGACACCAGCAACTGTGAATCAGCAGTAGACATCATGGCAGCCACTGCACCGGAAATAAATAATCCTGCAACAATTGCAGGCAGCAACTCTTGGGCCAGCAACGGCATGGCTTGTTCCACGTCAATGTGTGTAAAATAATCTGGACCAAAATAATTCAATGCTACCAAACCTATTAAAAATGCACCTGTAATTCCCGGGATTGCCCAGAGGATAGCAATCGTTCTTGCTTGTTTTACATCTGAAGGGTTTTGTATGGCCATGTAACGAATGAGAAGATGAGGTTGCCCTAAATATCCCAATCCCCAGCTTAATCCGCCTAAAACCACGGCCAAAGCGGCAAACCCTTCTTTACCCATAGTAAAGGATGAATGAGTAGGTCCCGCTTGGGATAAGCTTTCAGCGAATGACATCTGGGAACTTTGCAAATCAATAAAACCGGCAATGGGTAAAATGATTAATGTTCCAATCATCAAAATCCCTTGGAGCAGATCTGTCCAAGCAACAGCAAAAAACCCACCCATGAGCGTATACGATACTATAACGGCTGCACCAATGGTAATACCGGTTACTGAATTGAAATTAAATAATGTTTTTAACACTTTTCCCGATGCATGGAATTGAGCTGAAACATAAAATGCAAAAAAGAAAGCTATAATCAATGCGGAAAAAAGGCGAATGATATTGGAATGGTCCTTAAAGCGACGGTGTAGATATTCCGGAATAGTTAAAGCTTGGTATTTTTCAGTTTCGGTACGAAGTTTTTCAGCAATCAAAAACCAAGAAGCAATTATACCAATCGTAATTCCAATCACAGTCCATACTTCTCCCAAACCCACTGCTATTGCAGCACCGGGAAGAGCCAATAGTAACCAGGCAGATTCGCCGGAAGCCCGCTCAGAGAATGCCGTTACCCAAGGACCTAATTTCCTACCCGCGAGAAGATAGTCTTCCTGTGTTTTATTCAGTTTAAACGTCCATATTCCCACAATAATGAGGAAAATGAGATAGAGAACAAAAATGAAACCGATCATGTCTTTTTTAAATGCTTAATGTTAATATTCCGATTGTCATACAATAAAGTCCGAACCAATGAAATTGTCCCTTTGATATCAATTTTAATAACCATGTAAGAGCAGCCCAACCCACAAGGAAAGAACTAAAGAATGCTGCAATAATTGTCCCGCTTGAAAAACTGGAAACGAATGCAGGATCAATATCAATTGCCGTTAATAAGCCCGCCCCTGCAATGGCTGGAATGGCCAGTAAAAATGAAAATTTTGCTGCTTTTTCCGGAGAAATACCCAACAGCATGGCAACTCCAATTGTTGCTCCTGACCTGGAAATTCCGGGTATAATAGCAATTGCCTGTACACAACCAATCAAAAATCCATTTTTCAGATTAATATTCGATTGCTGATTAACAAACCATTTTGTCATCACTAACCAAATTCCCGTTAGAATCAAACTGAATGAAACAGCCAAGGGATTTTCAAACAATTGGCTAATTTTATCTTTCATACTTAAACCAATCAATACAGCTGGAATAGTTCCAATAACGAGTGCTGACAGCATTATTTTACTCTCTGCCGATTTTATAGATTGAATCAGTTTCAGAATTTCTTTCCTAAAAACAACCAGAACACTGCAAAGGGTTCCTAAATGGACCAGGACTTCAAAGAAATTCCCCGGTAGAGATAAACCCAAAAAGTGTTGTCCTAATACAAGATGGCCGGAACTGCTGATAGGTAAAAATTCTGTCATCCCTTGCAAAGAACCCAGGATTAATGCATCAATAATATCCATAATAAGCTTATAATTTAGAGGGAACTAACTGGAATTAAAAGGCTACACCCAACCACATACCGCAATCATTCTACCTGCTTGTTTTCCATCCCTGCGATACGAATAGTATTTTTTTGGCTGACAACAGGTACATTCATCGAGATCAATTATATTTTCATTTTTAATTCCGGCATTCATTAATTGCTTTTTCACAACACCCTGTAAATCCAAAAATGATCTATCGCCACTTCCCTGAACCAAAAAATCATTCGAAAATTCGTCTGCCACTTCAGGACCAATTTCAAAACAGCATTGTTTTATTGATGGTCCAATTAATACCATTATATTGTTTTGACTTTCATTATAAATCTTGATTGCATGAATAGTTTTAGAAACAATTCCTTTAGCCGTTCCTTTCCAACCGGCGTGGACTAAACCAACCATTTTTGAATTTTTATCTAGAATAAATAATGGAATGCAATCTGCCACTTGGATTGATAATACAACATTTTCTGAATTAGAAATTATTGCATCGGTATCAGCTAATTCCCCTGGAGATTTACAATATTGAACTCGATGACCATGAACCTGTTTTGGAACAACTAAATTTTCACTATTTAATCCAATTATTTCAGCAAGTCGTTTCCTGTCTTCTTCACTAGAAAATGTGGAGAATCCAAGGGAAAATCCTGCCCGAAAATTTTTTTGAGAGAAATATGGACTTATATCAAGGTATGATTTACTGGTAACTGGCAATGAATTAGGGGCGCTGCTGTACGTGAAACTGGACTGTATCTGCACCAAAAGTGCCGAATGGAATAAAAGATCTATTTTCACATTTGAGTATATGCATGGTTGAATTGGTATGGCTATCAGGTGAAAAAGCAATGTCATAAACCATACCATCGAACTCTGTTTGTTCTAATTTGGTGATAAATTCAGTTCTGTTTGTTATTCCGGAATTGCAAATGGTTGTTATAAAACCACTCATGTCATAGCCAATTAAAAAATCATCATTTTTATTTTGGTTAGGAGAATCATCCTCGCTAAAAGCATTCTTTTGGGACAGGATAGTCATTCCTTCTAAATGGGGACCCACATTATCCCGCACTAAAATATCCGGTTGATTCCATGCCAAATTTCCCACAAGTTTTGTATTTAGATTATACATAGGCAATTGTGTTCCGATATATTTTAAATGATCCGGGTGAATGGGAATATAAAGTGCTTGAATTGTTGACAGAACTACTTTGGAAGAATCTTTTATTTTTTCTTCATTTTTCTCTTCTGTTAATTCAAAGTAGTCGTCAGTATTCACATCAAACAATGCATCAAGGCTGTCGAAGGACATTCCCAAAAATTCATCGTAGGGATTTTCAGGCGGAATAAGGTTAAACGCAATTTGCCGTAGCGATTGAAACTGCTTTTTCAAATTTTCAGGTTTTCCTGTATATCTTTCCACAGCTATAACCGTTTTATTTAAAGCATCCATTTCTTTCAGGAATTCATCTAAAACAGCATTGCCGAATTCATCAGAAGATATAATGGCTGCTACACTATCTTTATCCAAATATTCACCTATCCAGCGTGCTGCCATGCGCCCTTGAGCCGTCCAGTCTGATTGTAATTGAAATACATGATCGCTTAAGCCTGTAAAAGACATTGCTCCGCCACCGGTAACAATTAGAGGTATGGCGCTGTTTTGCAACGAGTTGACAGCCGCCAGGGATTCATTGTCATCCAATGACGCTATGATACCCAGCAACTGCCTGTTTTTTGCCAAACGTTGGATTGCTTTGACTGTTTCCAGTGGATCACTTTGATTATCTTCAATTTGATAGGCAATTTTAACCTGTTGACCAGGACGCCTTGTTGATTGATGAAGACCCTTTAAAAATGATTTTCCCGATTGTGCGTTTTTTCCGGTAAGAGCAATAACAACACCAAATGTGAATGTTTCCACCGGCGGTTGATATGAAGCTAAAAGTAGTGTTTCATACAATTCGAAATAAGCTTCCGGAATGAGTGCCGGATCAATCTTACTTAAAGAATATGCACATTCATCGGGGTTGCCTTTTTGCAAATGGATAAATGACATCGCCAGATTTAATACAGCTTCATTATCTCCCACGGCTGTCAGTTTTTGTTCAGCAATCGTTCGTTGTGAAATACCAATTTGAATGGCTGAAATTAATCGTGCATCAATTTTTTCATTTGCTGACGCATCCGTTAATTGCCGGGAACGCATATACATCCTGAAAGCACCATCCATATCACTTTCGGCAACAAAAATGTCACCTAAAACCATAAACGTTTCTGATATATATTCGTGCTGATAATGGTGGGTGAGCAGTAGCTTGCCAAACTCTTTTGCTTCGTCATATTGATCCAGGGCTAAACTAGTTTTCATGGCCAATAAATGGACTGGCAGTTCAAATTCACCGGTGGGCTTTTTCAATATGCGCTGCAGAATTTTGTCCGCTGTGGCGTAGCGTCCTTCATCATAATGCTCCAGGGTTTTATCGAACTGTTCGGCAATGATGCGCTGCTGGAGCCAGTTTTGGCTGAAGGCAACATTAATCATAAATAGTAGTGTAATTAAAAGTCTCATTATTCAACCGT
>DJKX01000058.1 GCA_002436185.1 Fidelibacterota bacterium UBA6531 | reverse complement strand
CAGTTTATTTGTTTTTGAGGATAACAAGAAATCAGCTCCTGATGGAATTGTCCATATTCACGATATTCTTAAAACGGGTATTCTATAGTTAATGTGATCTAAATCAACTCTTTAAAAAAGAGTATTGTTTTTAATAAAATACAAGTTTATTATCCAACAACTGATAACCTAATAACCTTTCAGGTTCTGGTAAGATAATCTTAAAAAGGAGGTTTCGAATGAAACACTTAGTCAAATTACTGATGGTCACTTTTTTGATCTCATCTGTCGGTATTGTTTACGCCCAAGATAGGAATATAGACAAACCAAAAGATGAAACTGTAAAAGTTAAACCAACAGGTTCCAAATCAACAAAAGGTGAAAAATCTAGTCGCCTCACCGATGATACAAAAGGTGCTGGTAGTGATGAAGTTAAATCTTCTGGTAAAAAGTCCTTTTGGGGCAAACTTTTCGGTGGAAAATCAGCACCAGAAGGTCACTCCAGCAAAGCTGCTGCTTCTTCACGGGGCGGTTCCTCCAAATCTTCCGCCGCTGCTGCATCTTCGGCTGTGGGTTCAGCTGAAAGTAAAGGAGATAAAAAACCTTCAGGTGGTGGAGAAGAAGAAGAAAAAGGCAAAGAAAATGAAGATAGAGGCGGTGGCCGTTAAATAATTAATAGATAGATTAATTATTGCTTAAAAAACAGGGTAGATCTTCTACCCTGTTTTTTTTTACAATAATTTCTATATTAATACTCTCAAAAGGAGAGTATTTTCAACAAAATAATGAGGAATAGATGAATCGACTTCTAATAGCATCATGTTTTATCTCTTTAATTATAGCTGAACCCATGTCTCTGAAATTATCAGGATCATATTATGGACGACGAGGAAATTTAGATTATCATTATTACACAGGCTCTTTTTCTATATCCAAATATGGTCATATACAATTTGGTAGTTTAGCTTTACCTGACACAGAATTTCTTTTCGCTGCTGACAGAGCTAAATCAACTTATGATAACGATCCTTATGAAGATGATGGAAGCGCAATCTTAAAAGTGGATCTATTTGCTAATCAAACGTTTTCTCCCTTTATTTTTGCTGAATGGAAATTTGATTCCTTATATGCTCTTGACAGCAGAACCAATATTGGAGCTGGGGGAAAATATCGATTTGGACCTCATTTTTCTATAAGTTATGCTGCACTTTACGAACAGGAACAATATACAGGTGATTCGACACATACTCTACTATATCGCCATTCGTTCAGACCAAAATATAAACGTAAATTTGAATCATTAGGATTATTCATGGATTGGCAAATATTCTATAAACCTCAATTTGATGATACTAATAAGTATCTTTTAAAAAATATTTTAGTCTTTTCATTCCAAACGTTTCATGATGCACTAACATTAGATATTAGCTACCAATATGAATTCAATTCAAAGTATGAATTAAATGATGTGGTAAAGAGTTATACATATGCATATGATGACTCTCTCGTCGAATATGGATATGATGGATGGTATTATAATTTAGAAGAATATCAAAATGTTCATGGAACTGATCCTGATTATGTCTATACGTTAGACAGCGATGAAGATATAATGAAAGCGGATATCTTTTATAAACCGGAAGACTATACAGTTTCCATCGGGCTGACGTTTTCATTCTAACTTTAACTTGGGGATAAAATGATAAAACAGACACTCATACTAATTGGGTTTACTTTAATACTCAATAGTCAGACAATGCTAACTCATGATTCACCGGGGTTGGGCGATTATGATATTCCTTTTTACTCAAATGGCACATATGACAACAGTATCCAATCGCCTTCTGAATTCTTAGGTTTTGAATTAGGTGCCCGGCCTGTTAGGCATTGGGATTCAAAAACCTACTTTGAATATCTGGATGCCAGTGTTGAGCATGTATCTTTGTACAGTTATGGAAAAACCTATGAAGGCCGGGAACTTTTATATCTGATTGTCACAAGTAAAGACAATCATGAAAATATAGACCAGATCCGAGAAAACATCAGTAAACTGGCTGACCCACGTACACTGACTAAAAGTGACAACCCAAAAACTATCATCAAGAATTCTCCTGCCATTGCCTGGATGGCTTATGCGATCCACGGTGATGAAATATCCAGCGCTGATGCAGCTCTGCAAGTTGCCTACCAATTGGCTGCCGGAACCGATAAACAATCTCAATTTATCAGGGATAATGTAGTCGTAGGTATTGACCCGATTGAAAATCCTGACGGCAGAGAACGAATCTTATCACAATATCAACAATGGCGCGGGGTTATTCCCAATTCCGACCTGCAAAGTTTGAACCATAGCGGCATGTGGCCCTGGGGGAGAACCAATCACTATCTATTTGATTTAAACAGGGACTGGTTTGCAACTGTTCATCCAGAAACTCGGGGAAAAGTCCAGGCAATTTTGGATTGGAAACCCCAATTCCTTGTGGATTCACATGAAATGGGTGCATACGATACTTATTTATTCAATCCCCCCCGTAAACCGTTCAATCCTTATTACCATAAAGTAATCCATAAATGGTGGGCCAATTTCGCGGATGATCAGGCAACCGCTTTTGATCAATATGGGTGGAGTTATTATACCCGCGATTGGAATGAAGAAATTTATCCCGGCTATGGAAGTTCCTGGGGTATTTATGCTGGTGTAGTGGGCATTTTATACGAACAATCACGTACTTCAGGTCAACTTGTGAAAAGACCCGATGGTTCGGAAACAACCTTTAGAGAAGCAGTCCACCACCAGTTTATAAGTTCCATAGCTAACTTGTCTACAGTAGCAACCAATCGTGAAGAATTGCTGAATGATTATTATGAAATTCGCAAAAATAGCGTTGAGTCGAGCCCCAATGAAGCATTTGTATTTCCCTTGCATAACAACTTGGATCGCTTGGACGCTTTTGTAGAAACATTACAGAGACAAACAATTGAAGTCCAGGTGACGGCAAAGGATTTACGCCTTTCATCAGCAAAATCACATGAGAATAAAAAAGTAAAAAATATTGTGATTGAGGGAGGTGCTCTTGTTATAAAAGTGAATCAACCATTGAAAGCGCTGATTCAAAATATTCTGCAATTCGATATTCGCCTTGACACCGAATCCATGGAAAAAGAACGCCAAAAAGTATTGAAAAATGAAGGTTCAACTTTATATGATGTCACTGCCTGGTCATTACCATTAGCTTTTGGAATAGAAGGCTATTATACAACTTCTTTACCCCGTGAGGGTTTGAGTCCCTATACAAAATTATCCAGTAGCGGACGATTATTGAACCCAGACGCTGACTATGGTTTTATCCTGGACGGCACAAAAGACGGCATATATATTGCCATGTCCCGTTTGATGGATCAAAGTATTCAGATGTATGCCATTGAAAAAACTGTTCAAATCGAGGGAAATAGTTATCCCCCAGGAAGTATACTAATACGTAAACAGTCCAATCCTCAATTGGATAAAAATGTACTCAAATCTATAGCAGTTGAGAGTAAAATTAATTTTGTAGGAATTGGAACGGCATTAGCTGAAAAAGGTCCTGATCTTGGAGGAAATGAAGTCAATTTACTCCAGGAATCACGAATTGCTTTAATCGGCGGCCCCTCTACAAGTGCATACAGTTTTGGTTCAGTTTGGCATTTACTCGATACGCGTATTAAAAGAAGAACCACCTTATTGAATTTCATGAGTGTAGGCAGGTCAGATTTAAGAAAATATAATGTATTAGTCTTACCCTCTGCCTGGGGAGGATCTTATAAACAGGTATTAGGAAAAAGCGGCATTAAAAAACTGAAAGACTGGGTCAAGGATGGTGGTACTCTTATTGCCTTGGCAGGGGCTGCAAATTTCCTTGCTGATTCATCATCCGGTTTAAGCAGCGTTCGTAAAAAAAGAAATATACTTAAAGAATTAAATAGTTATAATTACAACTTGACACAATACCAGTCAACAGCAGAAATAAGGGTGGATAGTTTGGAATTGTGGGAAGGAAAAACTACGACTGATGACAAAACTGAAGGAGATCAGGAAAAACCCGGTTTTAAGGAATTAAAAGATCGTGATGAGCTGGGACGAAAATTGAGTCCTCAAGGAACAATTCTTCGTGTCAATCTGGATCAGGAACACTGGCTTAATTTTGGCTGTGGTGACATGGTTCCTGTTCTGTTTAATTCTTCTACAGTATTAATGACAAAAAATCCTTCTGCAACTCCTGCTCGATTTGCTTCAAAAGAAGATTTACGTCTCGGCGGATTATTATGGCCGGAAGCAAAAGAGCGAATCGCAAAAGGTTCTTGGGCTACACGGGAACGATTGGGTAATGGCCAAGTAATTCTTTTTGCCACACAGCCAAATTTCAGAGGTTATTTCAGAGGATCCGAACGCTTACTTCTTAATGCGATATTTTATGGCCCAGGATTAGGTGCTAATGCTTCAGTTGACTGGTAATAGATTCTGCAAATACATTTTCTTAAACTCAAATAAATCACTATAAATAGTTGCACCCGTTTCTAGTAGACGGGACTTACTTGTATGTCCTTGTGCAATTAAAATACATTCCACACCCATATTATTGGCAACATCCAAATCATGGAGCGTGTCCCCTATCATCAATACTTCATGAGGATCATAATGCATTTCGTTGATCCATGCCTTACCAATGTCTGTTTTCCCGCTGGCATAATGATTGTTTATTCCCAGGACTTTAATAAAATATTTTTCTAAACCATGAAAGGCAACCCAATCCTGAACATAATCGTGTTTTCCGGCAGATAGGATTGATTGTGTCAAACCTTTAGATTGTACAAATTCAAGTAGGTCTACAACACCATCTTGAAGAGCAGGTTCATGAAATTTTGAATTATAGTTTTCGATAAATTCAGTACCCGAAACGGTGAAGGGTTCCTTTTCGAAGTCAAATCCTAGTTTTATATAATAATCTTCCACGGGGAATGTAAAAATATCTAAATACTTTTCTTCTGACATTTCCGGTAAGTTCCGTTTACGAAGCGCTTTATTCATTGCTTCAACGCACAACCACCGATCGTTAAGCAACGTACCGTTCCAATCCCAAATGATGTGTTTTATTTTCATATACTCCAGTAAATATCAGGTAGTTTATTCAAAAAAACGATAACTTTTACTTGTTATGGAATTAAATAAATTATCCCAAAAGCTGCAATTTAGATTAAAAAGCAATCTACCCGGTCAAGGTAGTCAGTGGAAAATGCGCGTTAAGACAGATAAAATTTTTAATTTCAACACGACTGAAGAAGATGCCATTCAATCAGCTGTATTAATCCTTCTTTATGAAAAAAATGGCAAAATATATTTTATGTTAACTGAACGAACAGAAACAGTCGATCGTCATCGGGGACAAATTTCTTTACCTGGCGGTTCAAGAGAAATTAATGAAAAGCTTTCCTCTACAGCTACACGTGAAACTCACGAAGAAATTGGCATCAATTCGGATGATATAGATGTTTTAGGCGCACTTTCTCCTTTATTTGTTCCTGTTACAGGTTTTATCATTCATCCGTTTGTTGGTGCTATAAATAAGAAATTTGAACTATGTCCCGCTCCTGAAGAAGTAGCACATATTTTTTCAGTTGATGTTGATGAACTTATACATGATGAAAATGAACTTGAGGAAAGAAGAAATCTTCGTGGTTATGACATGGATATACCTTATTTTTTATTATCAAAACATAAAGTTTGGGGCGCTACTGCAATGATATTATCAGAATTTAAAACAGTTTTAAAAGAGGTTTATGATGCATAGGATAGGTATTGATCTTGGCGGAACCAAAATTGAAGGAATTCTACTGGATCAAAATAATGAAACAATCGATCGGAAAAGAGTACCAACACATCGGGAAGATGGATATAAGGCAATTATCAGCAGGATATCAATACTGGGACATGAGTTGTTGGAAAAATCTTCTGGAGTAGAACGTATAGGTATTTGCACTCCCGGTTCCGTAGATCCATCAGAAGGAGTTATGAAAAACAGCAATACATTATGTCTTATCGGGGAACCATTGCAGAAAGATTTAGAAAATAGTTTTGACCTCCCAGTCTTCATGGAAAATGATGCAAACTGCTTTGCATTAGCTGAAGCAGTGATAGGAGCAGCAAATGGTTATGGTGTAGTTTTTGGTGTTATTATGGGTACTGGTGTCGGAGGTGGAATTATCATTAATGGCAATATACACAGAGGCCCGAATCATATTGCCGGTGAATGGGGTCATCATGTTCTTTACCCCGATGGACGCGATTGTTACTGTGGAAATAAAGGCTGCACAGAGTCTTACATCAGTGGGTCTGCACTTGAAAAAGAATGGGAAGAATTAACCGGGCAAACACATATGGTTACTGACATCATTGAAAAAAAGCTTTATAAAAAACACCCAGAATGGAAAAATAATTTTATCCTCAACTTTGGACGTGCATTAAGTCATATTATCGATATATTAGATCCTGACTGCATCGTGCTCGGTGGTGGTCTGTCAAAGATTGATTTACTTTATTCAGAAGGAAAAGATTCTGTCTATAATGAAACATTCAGCACACATGTAATCACTCCAATTTTAAGGAACAAACTTGGTGATTCTGCAGGTGTATTTGGTGCAGCTTTGTTGGGAGAAAAAGAATGAAGTTCGGGCGTTGGTTGAATTCTTTAACTTTTATTGATCATGTCATTATTTTATTATTTTTTTCAATCTCTTTTTGGTTAGCTCACTTAACAATGAACGGTTTTAGGAAACTTGTAGAAAGAACAAACCAAAATCCCTATGCGCAGGAATTTCGCTCCAGCCCTCTTATATTATCTGTGATTGCTATTCCGTATACGATAATTCTATACAGGATTTTTGGACTATTTCTAACGGAACTTCTGAAGTCTACTTTTTAGATTTTTTTCGCATGGCATCCATGGCTTTCCATGCTATTTTCGGCATTTTTTCAAGTTCGTTGAATTGACCGGCACCTTTAAGCCATTCACCGCCATCAATCGTAACAACTTCTCCATTGATATAACCTGCTTCATCGCTGAGCAAATATGCTGCAAGATTTGCCAGTTCAATATGTTCGCCAAATCGTTTTAGTGGAATTCGATTTTTCATTTTCTTTTCAATTCCAAGTCCCGGGGGCGCCAATCGACTCCACGCTCCTTTAGTTGGAAAAGGTCCAGGTGCAATGGCATTTGATCGAATACCGTATTTCGCCCATTCAACAGCTAAAGATCGTGTAATCGCCAAAACACCAGCTTTTGCTGCTGCTGATGGAACAACATATCCGGAGCCTGTCCATGCATACGTTGTAACAATATTTAGTATTGAACCGCCGCCATCAGCGATCATTTCCTTTCCCACAGCATGGGTGCAATTGAACGTTCCATTGAGAACAATATCCACCACAGCTTTAAATCCCTTTGCCGATAAATTTTCTGTGGGACTGATAAAATTCCCTGCTGCATTATTCAATAAAACATCAATTTTTCCAAATTTATTTTTAGCAGCATCCACCATTCCCTTAACGCTTGCGGGGTCGCGAACGTCGCAAGGGACGCCTAAAACGTCTGCTCCTGTTTTGCTCAACTCATCAGACGCATCTTGAATAACCTGCTCTCTTCTGCTGGCAATTACAAGATTGGCTCCCAATTCACCAAAACGAGCTGCCATGGATTTTCCTAATCCTGTGCCTCCGCCGGTGACAATGATTGTTTTTTCTTTTAGCAAATCTTCTTTAAACATGTGCAATTATTTCCTGTTATTGATTAATAAAGTTAGCAATGATTTTGTTTACGATTTCCGGTTGTTCCATCATAACCAAATGGGATGCTTTTTCAATTATTTTTAATTTAGCATTGGGTATTTCAGCAGCTAAACGCTTTGTTCCGGCAACAGGAGTTAATCCATCCGTTGCTCCATTTATAATTAATACTGGAAGTGTAATATCATTAACATTCATTGATGGTATTTCTTTCATACCTTTAATCAACGCTTTCATTACACCCATGGGATTTTGATCACTGGTCACCCGTTCCCGGTTGATAAAATCCGGATCTGAATCAGGATGAAAAGCATTTTTCGCAAAGCTATTACTGAAAACCAGTCGAAACCATTCGAGCATAAATACCGGAAGATTCCAAAGGCCCACACGTGTAATCGATCGCGGTTTATTTGCTCCAATTAATATAAGTTTTTGGATTTTATGCTCATTCTTTAATGCAAGTTGTAAGGCAAAGGCAACGCCGTAAGAATGAGCAATTACAATATTATTTTCGCGTTTATATTTAGTATATATTTTTTCTACATCTCCCATTAGTTCTGAAAAAGTATACCCGGCTTTAGGTTTTGGGCTCTTGCCATGACCCAACAAATCAAATGCTACAATCGTATATTTATCTTTTAGAGCATTGATTTGGTGGTGCCACTGATCAGCACGACCTCCGGCGCCATGAATGAAAAATATGAATGTATCTGAATCCGTTCCGTGATGATAAATCTCAAGTTCATATCCTGGACGAATTTCTTCTGTAAAATGATGATTTATTTCCTGATTCATTCTGAAACTTCTGGTATATGCTCCATTTAAACAAATAATAACTGACATTATCAATACAGATAGGCTTGGTTTGATGGAAGTCATCTGGCTATATTTTATTCATAATATGTATTTAGAAAATAGATTAAACCAAAACCAATAACAACCAGTGCCTAAAACCAAGTCTAAAACAAAATTATTTATCCTGGATACGAATGTAATTCTCCATGATTCCGAATGTTTATACAATTTTCAGGATAATGACATTGTTATTCCCATTTCCGTTTTAGAAGAATTAGACCAATTCAAACGGGGAAATGAGCAAATCCATTACAATGCCAGGGAATTTTTACGTCAGTTAGATACATTATCATACTCGGATACTAAAACGGATCATAAAGTTTTGAAAGACCACCAAGGGACTGTTCGCGTTGTCGTAAATCATAATTGGCATCAGGATGTTGAAGCGTCTTTCCAAGAAGATAATCCCGACCATCGTATTTTAAATTGTGCTTTCAAACTGGCAGAAGATAATCCTGATCGAGAGGTTGTTTTAATTTCTAAAGATACAAATATGCGTCTTAAAGCCCGTTCTTTACACCTTCATGCAGAAGATTATACCACGGATAAAATTGAAAGTATTGAAAAGATTTATACGGGTGTTAGACTGATTGAGAATTTTCCAAGTGAAGCCATTGATCAGTTATATAGTGATCAAGGATTTATTGATTCAGATTTATTGGCCAAAATTGATAATCCAATTCCCAATGAAAATTTTATTTTACGTAATGGACAAAAATCAGGACTAGCAACTTACTGTCCCCAAAGTGAAAACCTAGTACATGTAGATAAATTACACGCTTACGGAATTAAACCTCGTAATGTTGAACAATCATTTGCAATTAGAGCATTATTGGATCCTGACATAAAATTAATTTCTATAACGGGCAAAGCAGGAACCGGAAAAACATTATTGGCCTTAGCTGCTGCTTTGGAACAGCGGTCTGATTATCGTCAAATTTATTTAGCCCGCCCTATTATTCCTTTGAGTAATAGAGATATCGGCTTTCTTCCGGGAGATATTCAATCGAAGATAGATCCTTATATGAAACCTCTATTTGACAACCTGTCATTTATTAAACATCAGTTTAAAAAGAATGATCCACGAGCTAAAAAAATTGATGAATTATTAGAGGTTGATAAATTGGTTATTACACCGTTGACTTATATTCGAGGACGCAGCTTTCAGAAAGTATTTTTTATTATTGATGAAGCTCAAAATCTTACTCCACATGAAGTAAAAACGATTATAACTCGCGCGGGTGAAGGGACAAAAATCGTATTTACAGGCGACATTAATCAGATTGATCAGCCTTATTTAGATAGTCTTTCCAACGGGTTGAGTTACTTGATTAATCGTTTTACTGGCCAATCAGTATATACACATGTAACATTACAAAAAGGTGAACGGTCAGCATTGGCTGATTTAGCAAGTAATCTTTTGTGAGCCATTTCTCTGATTTTTCAAGTAGTGTTATTACTAAATTGAATACATCATGAAATTCTTATGGAAAATATTTGATATTAAAGAAGGAGAAGGCAAGCCCCTTTTCATTCTTTTTATACACTTTTTCTGTTTTTCTGCTATGGGTATTACTGCTGGATCAGCACGTGATGCATTTTTCCTGAGCCTGTTTGAAAAAACATATCTACCCTTAATGTTTGTGGCCATAGCTATCGTTATGGCTGGTGTAATTCCATTATATATCAAATGGACACGGGGGCGAGATCTAACGACTGTTATAATGTTTTCTGCTGCTATCTTTGGTGGCAGTTTAATCCCGCTGACATCCATGCTCTCTGGGTGGATTATTCCCCTTTTATACATATGGGTTGAAATTATTATTGTCCTGTCCATTGCCCAATTTTGGCTACTAGCAGGAGAGGTTTTTGATGCCCGTCAGGCTAAACGCCTTTTTGGCTTAATCAGCGGCAGCGGTGCCATTGCCGCCATGGTTGTTGGTTTCAGTATTCGTCCTTTTGTACAAACTTTCGGTTCGGACAAACTCCTTTTGGCATCAACCTTTTTTATTGGTGTTACAGCAGTGACAGCCATGATGATCCGCCCTCATCGTACAAAACTGGAAAGCGGATCTACCAAACAATCAGCAACAAGGAAAGAAAAAAGCAAAAACAAATTTGACAGCTATTTAATTGCTATAACTATTGTGATTTGTTCCATGGCCATTGTTTCAAAATATGTGGATTATCAATTCAAAATAATAGCTTCTAATGCATACCCCACGCCGGATGAACTGGTAAACTTTTTTGGTTTGTTCTATGCTGTTACAGGAGCTGCTGGATTCATTGTTCAATTTTTTCTGACTGGGCGTATTTTATCAAAATTCGGAGTGTTGGTTGGCTTAATCATTCTTCCATTAGCAATTTTCGCAGGTTCTATTGGATTTTTCATGGTGCCTGTCCTGGCAGCTATTTTTATTCCAAAATTTGCCGACCAGGTATTCAAATTCACTATCAATAATGCTACTATTCAGTTGCTCTGGTTACCGGTACCTCCCAAAGCCAAAAAAGAGACAAAACCTGTTATAGATGGCACAATTAAAGCTTTTATGGAGGGGTTTGCCGGCTTATCGATTTTTATTGCTACAATGTATATCAGTGTGCCAATCCATTTCTTAAGTATTGTAGTGATTGCGGTAGCTGCCTTGTGGATATTTTATACATTTAAAACCAAAAGAGACTATGTCAATGCACTCCAAAAAGCTATTGAAAAACGGCAGTTGAATTTTGAAGAATTGGAAGTTGATGTTGCCGATAGTGCTATGGTGGCAACGATTGAAAAAACACTGTGTGCTGATGAAGAAGTAAAACAACTCTTTGCACTGGAATTGATTGAAGATATTCCCTTAAAGCCTTGGGCAAAGACTTTGAATGAACTTTTTCATGGAGAAAATAAGGAAGTCAGCAAAACCATCTTAAAGATTGCTGCAGATAATGCTAATGTTATCTCTGATGATGAATTAATTGCTACACTGCAAAACCAAGATCTCGCTGATATCGCTATCAATGTTGCAGGTAGTCGCAAACTTTCTGCTGCTGTTCCAATTGTTGAAACTTATTTATCGGATGACAACCAGGAATTGCAGATAACAGCTGCGGCTGCTTTACAAATGATGCAATCAGAAAAAGTAGATGAAGCACGAAAATTAATCCAGGAAAAAATGAGCAGTGCAGATCCGAAAATCCAAGCTATGGCTATCAGGCATTTAACTGAACAACAAGAAATCCTGACAAATGATTTATTAATAGAATTCCTGGAAAATCCATCGGAAATCACCAGTAATTCAGCTTTGGATGTAGCGACTAAAAGGAAAAATCAAGAATTGATTCCAGCCATTATATCCAACTTATCCAATCCTAAAACACTACCGACTACCCGGCATACTTTACAGCAATTTTCAGATGATTTTGTTATTCCTGAATTAATATCCACACTTGAGCAGGAACATATTGACATAGACCTGTTGCGCGGCATTGTTGTTATATTAAAAGTGTATAGATCAACTGAGACAATTGATGCTTTAATCGGATTATTGGAAAGAAAAGAAAAACGTGTTCTTGGAGAAATAATTGATACTCTTCTTGTAATGGCTAGGCAAGAATTACTGTCGGATGAACAGGCAGGTAAGCTTAAACATGAAATTAATAAAATATCAAAACACGCATACCGTTTAATTGATTTCTTGAATAGTGTGGAACAGGTAGATAAAGAACATACACTAAATGAAGTCATTCAGCATGAGCTGTCAAAACAAGTTCCTTTCCTTTTAAAACTGGGAGTGATCGACACACCCCACACACCTGTAGAATCCTACTTACAGACCATTAAAAAGCAAGACAAGAGACAGATGCCATTTGTACTCGAAGTACTGGATAACATTTTTGAGCGGGAAGAAAAAGAATTAATTACACCATTAGTGGAAGGTCTTACAACAGATGAATTGACGAATATAGGTGAAAAGCATTTTGCTGAAATACCCATTGGCTTGGAAAAGCATCTTGGGATCATGATTGTCGGTGATAAAGAATGGGCTTCAGCAGTGGCAACTGATTTTGCGTTAAAACATCAGCTTACAGCTGTGCTGAAAAATGTTGATTGGGAAAAAATCAAAGGGTCATTAGCATTACAAGAGATCGTTACAAAGCACGATATAATAAATGGTGTCAATGAACCATTACAAAAATTCAAACTGGACAAAGAGGAGCTCGCCATGTATTCTACATTGGAAAAAACAATCCTGTTAAAAACCGTAAACCTGTTTCAAACCATACCCACCGAAGACCTGTCTAAAGTGGCCCAGATCGCTGAAGAAGAACAGTTCGGCGCAAATATACCCTTATTCGCTGAAGGTGATTTTGGTGATTCACTGTACATTGTTGTTGATGGTGATGTTAAAATTCACAAAGGCGATCGCCACATTGCCTCTCTGGGTAAAGGTGCCTGCTTGGGAGAAATGGCATTGCTGGACCAAGAACCACGATCGGCGGATGTGACCATGGAAACAGATGCCACTTTGTTAAAAATCACTCAAGAGGACTTTTATGAGATCATGAGTTCCAATATGGAGATCATGCAGGGGATTGTGAAACTGTTAACAGGGCGTTTGAGAGACGCTATCAATTAGGAGAAAACAGCTCTTCGGTCTTTTCATCCAGTTTTTCTTCAACGGCCTCGCCTACTTTTTCCTTTACTGATTCACTGATATCTTCAGCTTTTTCAGAAATGGTCTCTCCGGCAGATTGAACACCTTCCTTGATTCGATCCATATCTACTTCTTCTCCGGTCCATACAAGATAAGCAATATAAATCACTAATACTGCTGCCATAACTAATACGAGTTTGATCAATTTTCGAATAACACCGAATAAAATAACAATCGCTAATACAACGGCAACTGCCAGATAAACGGGATTATCTTTTAGTGCTTGAATTATGGCTTCCATTATTTAGGGTTCTGATGTTTTAGTTTGTTGCGGTTTATGTGGCCAGTTTCTTGCTCGTATGAATTTATTAATTTCATAATATACGGATCATCAAGCATGTCGAGGGTCATGGTTTTTATTTTGGCTAATTTTGATATTATTTTTTTATCATCATCGAACTGAATTTTAATTATTCCTACATAATATCCTTCTTTTCCTGCCTGAACAATTAAGCTTTCATTGACTACATCGCCAGAATCCAACTTTGTTTGTGAATGGCTGCCCACAATGATATCTAAACCGGAAATTGATTCTGCCAATAAAATATCTTTGTCATGCCCTTGATGAGTTAAGGCGATTATCACATCTACTGAATCTGAAAAATCATTAATGAACGTTCGAATTGTTTCTTCTGAATTTTCCAAATCAATCCTTTCTTTAATTTCTTTCGGATAAAATCGAAAAACGCTTGGATGCACAATTCCAATGATTCCAACGCGATAGCCCCCCCGTTTGATAATAACATTTCTTTTTAATCCAAGTTCGTTATGATCGGTTAAGTTCGCAACTAACAATGGATGGTTCAATTTTTTTGTATATTGACTTAAATTTTCCCGAGATAATTCCTGGTCGCCTGCAAGGACTGCATCGTAAGGTAACGATATATACGCATCGATAATCAGGCTATCCAAAAAGGGGCGTTTGGTAACCGAAAAGAAATCTCCTGCATCTACTATAATTGTATTGGGATTCTCTTTAATAAAAGTATTGATAAAAACGGATCTCTTTTCGATTGCGCCATATGGATGGTCGGGACAATAACAATTTTCCAAAGCACCATTGGTATTATTTGTATGCAAAATATAAAGAGTATTGTCTTCTGCCACCATGCAGGAGATAATCAGGGACAAACATATAAAAAATTTCCTCATGACCATTGGTTCAAATTGCCGTAAAAGCATGTAGGATTCAAGAGAATTTTTCATAAACTTAATCATGTTGAAACCGATCATAACAGCTGTCATCATTGCAGTCTTTCTGTTTTTCACCAGTGCATATATTGCCTTAAAAATGGGTGCCCTTCCTTGGCCAATCATTTTTTCAATCATTGTTTCATCCGGAATTTTGAAATTAGTAAATGATTTGTCACCTAACAGAATTAACATTGCTCAGGCCGGAGGGTCTATCGGCGGACTCATGGCTGCAGCTGTCGTATTTACACTACCTGGACTCATTATTGAAAATCCGAATTATTTCTCCCATGGTTGGTTGGTGTTGGTTTGTGCCTCTGGCGCTATTCTTGGAATTGGCTTATCCATTCCATTGCGGGAAGAATATGTTGTAAAACGCAACTTACCCTTTCCCGCCGGGCGAGCCGGAGGAGAAGTCATCAAAGCAGGATTCAATAAAGATCATCGTTTCGAGCTGATGCTTATTTTCGGGATTCTTGCAGCACTATTTACATTAGCCAAAGATGCACTTGGTTGGAACTATATCGATCTTGGAATTGTTGGATCCCAACCCATTTTAATCCTAATTATGCCTATGGTAATTGCAACCGGAGTTATTCTTGGATCAGCAAATAGTTTTTCATGGGGAGCGGGAGGTATTATTTCAGTCATCGCTGCAATGGGTTTTACAGCAATGTTCAATACTCCGGATATTACACCGAAGATTCAGAATTTTGGAATGGGCATGGTCATTGGTTCTGGAATAGGATATATACTTTTACATTCCGGTTCAACTCTGCCATCAAAATCAATCATTTTCAAACAACAGCCTTGGGTATGGGGAATGGCAATTATCAGCGGATTAATATTATTTTTTATGGGCATCCCAATATTCGCTGTTGTATTATGCTTAATACTTACTTTTTTTACTGTAAATCTCGCCAGCCGCATGACAGGATTAACCAACATCGATCCTTTAGAACAATTTGGATTATTGTCAGCATTATTAATCACATTTTTCTTTGGGATGGCTAATCTTGATCTTGCACTGGAACATCGTTATATCATTACGTTTTTTATTGCTACGGCCACAGCAATCGCAGGTGATATCGGCCATGATTATAAATCAGCTCAAATTGTTGAGACCGATCATAAACAAATTGTGATTGTCGATCTCGTAGCTGCTATGGTTGTCGCATTGATGATACCCTTATTACTGGGAGTTATCCAAAGTCCGGTTATTGCTGAAAAATTATTCACACCGGAATTTCCTGCACCTCAAGCACACATTGTTGCAATGAACCTGAAGGGACTACCTCATCCATCTATTTTTATTTCCGGATTGATATTGGCGATTGTCATCGAAGCGTTTCGATCTCGAGGTAAACTTTCAGCCGTACATTTAATGCCTTTGGGGATTGGCTTATTTTTAGGATTCAACTTGGCTTTTCTCATTGCCATTGGTGGTTTAATAGCTTTGCGGGTATCTAAAAAAAGTCATGAACACATGCTTACAGCTATCGTGATTTCTGCTGCCATACTTGGAGGTGAAGGAACTATTGGCTTTCTGCAATCCACAGTGAAGGTTTTCTTTCCTGATAAAGTATCATTGGTTTTAGGATCAACAGCGTTACTGCTCATTGCATTATTAGCACGCAGTATTAGAGGGCACATTCAAAAAGTATGAGAATATTATTAATTACTTCCTTACTATTTGCTCAATCTAAATACCCTGCTGATACAGTCTTTACTTCAAAAGAATCATCCATAATAGAAAAAATAGTGGTCCTCCCTATCGCTGGGTGGCAAAGAATATCACATAATGCTGATTTCTTGAATTGCCAATTTTATCCAAGCTGCAGTCAGTATGGTGCAATAGCCTTAAAAGAAAATGGTTTGTTAAAAGGTTTGCCAATGACAGCAGATCGCATTGTGCGCTGTAATCCATCAGCATTTTTTAACCACTTACACATACGTGGTGGATTTCATGATCCTGACGGACGACTAGTCGATCATCCTGCTTCTCATTTAAAAACATTCACCAAGAAGTCACCTATTGCAGCAGGATTTCTTTCTGCGATTGTACCCGGTGCCGGACGTATGTACGCCGGAAGATGGTTTGATGGGTTTATGGGGTTTGTTATTGTATATTTAACAGCTTCATCTGCAATCGAAGCATCAAAAAAAGATAATGTATTAAATAAAGGCTTTTCTTATTCCATGTTTGGTATTTTTTATACGGGAGAAATTTATGGTGCGTACAGAACAGCGAAATATTATCAACGTCAATAGTTGATGAACGTTCAAATAAAAGTGTATTTTCGCCAGTTAATTTCTTGCCACTGTAGCTCAGCTGGTAGAGCAACGCATTCGTAATGCGTAGGTCAGGAGTTCGACTCTCCTCAGTGGCTCTACTCCACTTCTAATAATTCCACTTCAAAGATCAATGTAGAATTGGGTGGAATGACACCTATATCCTGACTGCCGTAACCTAATTCAGGCGGAATGGTCAATTTTCTTTTTTCCCCAATTTTCATTCCCAATACACCTTGGTCCCAACCGGAAATAACCTGGTTTACTCCCAGTGTAAAACGAAAAGGTTCTCTTCCCGGATTAAGAGAAGAATCAAACACAGTTCCGTTTCCCAGTGTACCGGTATAATTCACAGTGACAATACTATGCTGTTCAGCAACCGCACCGTCTCCTTCAGCAAGCGTTTCTATTATTAATCCATTTTCCATGATAGTCCTTTCATTCTGACAGCCTGGCATTATTACCAGACAACCAACAAGTATTAAAACTCGTATTGTCGATATATGCATTTTTTCAGCGTAATTTCCGCCGGAGTTTACAGCGTACTATGGCAAAAACAGAAAATATGTTTTCATCTACTCACCTACCGCCCCTTGCCGATCGCATACGTCCGGCTACAATAGATGAATTCATTGGACAAAATCATTTGGTAGATGATGGTGGTCAAACAAATTTGGAAGCCGGTAGTTCAACCATTCTATTTATTAATGAAAACTACTTCCCGGAAAATGTTCAGGAAACTTTTTATAAACCGACTCATTTAGGATATGAGGAATTCATTTCTAACCGATTAAAAAAATGCTGGTCCAACCGCTATAAATAACGTTATCTATTGAAAGGTTTCTACTCAATTTTATTTTTTGTTCTTTTATCACTGCTTGCAGCTCAAGATAATCGTTTGCGTCTGCAGCAAGCCGATCTTCTAGAAAATAAAAATGTTAACGGCCAGTCCACGCAATTTTTAACAGGAAATGTTGTATTTATTAAAGGGCAAATGACTATCCGTTGTGACAGTGCTCGTTATACAGAACGCTCCGGGCAAGGACTCTTAATCGGGCATGTGGTTATGGATAAAGAAAGTCAAAACCTTACAGCTGATTCCGTCCACTTTGATTCTCCCAACGACAAATTCACTTGTTATAATGATGTCCATATTTGGGATGAGGATTATGATCTGACAGCTGATACGGTTATCTATTATTCAGAACTGGACAGCGGCATTGCTAATGGCAACTCTAAAATGATTCAGGAAAATCAAATTATAACTGCCAACTATTTGCGTTATGCCAAACACGAAAGTGAAGATGCAGTTTCCTACACAGCAGAACAGGATGTAACTATCGTCGAAGAAGAACGTGTGGCCACGTGTGGATTAGCAATTTATGATGTGAGTCATGACAAAACGTGGTTGCGTATCAAACCAAAATTGGAAGAAGAAGGTCGTATCCTTGAAGGTAGCGAAATCCAGATGTACTATTCAGATAATGTTCTCGATTATGTATATATCCCTGCTAAGGCGCATATCGTAAATACAGCATCCGGTTTTCGTGAAGTTGAATTAGATGAACTCGACTCAACCATCATAAAACGATTATCTGTCTCATTCGACGATGATATGACCGGTTCAGCACTAAAAGGATATTTCATGGATGGCAGTTTGGATTCCGTGCGTTTGGAAGGTATGGCAACAACGCTATACCATATTTTTGAAGATTCAGTGTACCAGGGGAATAATCTGGCCTCCGGAGACACAATTGTCATGTCATTTCACACTGCAGACAGCGCTGAAGTTCAATTAGATAATATTCATATTTCTGGAGGATCTCGTGGTGTATTTACTCCCGATACAACCAACAAAGATATGGATGCACCAATTACTTATACATCTGATGAAATACTATACGATATGCAAACTGAAAAAACAGATTTAACGGGTGATGCAAATATCAAATATACTGATGTGGATTTGACATCCGGATTCATCAATGTGGATTGGAATGGAAATTTGCTCAAAGCATATCCTACACCACCGGCAGATTCAACCGTGGAATTTAAAAAACCCACCATTGTTGAACGGGGCCGAGATCCCATGGTGGGCGACACTCTGGTCTATAACTTGAAATCCCGTAAAGGACGAATTAAAGAAGGACGTTCCAAAGCAGATGATGGTTATTATACGGGGAATGAAATCCGCAACAATGACAAAAAAGTATATTATATCGAGAATAGTTCTTATACCACGTGTGACCTGGAAACTCCCCATTTTCATTTTGAAAGCATGAACATGAAAATCATCAATCAGGACAAAGTTATCGCACGTCCCATTGTTTTATACATTAGTCGGATTCCCATAATAGCATTACCTTTTGGTATTTTTCCTCATAAGAGCGGAGGGCGCCATTCCGGATGGATTATGCCCGGTTATGGTGAAAATAGTGTTCGGGGACAGTATATCAACAACTTTGGATATTTTTGGGCTCCCAGTGACTTTTGGGGAACAAAGTTCACTATGAGTTTTGGTGATCGCCAAGGCTTTGTTTTTAATTTGAATAACCACTATAAATTGAGATATAAATTTAATGGGTCGCTTAATTTGCAGAGTCGTCAATTATTATCGGCTTCGGATAACATCACTGATATTGGTACTGACCGCAGTACAAGCTATCAAGTTCGCTGGCAGCACACCCAAAAATTGCGTCATAACCAAAATTTTAATGCAAATGCAAATTATTCAACCAGCGGCGAATTCAGTCGTAAATATACATCAGATCCGCAACAGCGCATGAATCAACAGCAAACAATTTCCAATGCCACATATTCCAAACGTTGGCCAGCCATCCAGGCTTCCATGAGTATGAATTTATCTTCCGCAACAAACTTGATGGCAGATGATCGCATTGACTCATCATCTGTTTTTTACTCAAAACCATCGTATGACGGCATGCAAACAAATATTACAACATCTACATTACCCTCCATGAATTTTAATCTTGGTCAGCGCAACTTTTTTCCAAGCAAGGGCAGAGATCCAAAATGGTATAATAATATTACCTGGCGTTATAATTCTTCATTGACCAACAAAGAGCGCTTATACTATGAATCAGAAGAAACGATCATTGATGATACGACGAATGTTTACTACTGGAATGATGAAAAACAAAATTTCAGTGATAATGTTATGCGACATTCATTATCACTTAATTCCCCAACAAAAATCTTTCGCTATATCACATTCAATCCTAACGCCAGTTTTAAATCAGATTGGGTTAACAGAACATTTTCCGGTAGGTTGGACAGTACAACCAACACTATTTTAAAGACAGAAATTCCCGGCTTTGCCTCTCGAACTACGGGAAGTTTTGGCGCATCCATCAATACACAGATTTATGGATTATTCCCATTCAACATTGGAAATCTCATTGCTGTCCGCCATGTGGTTTCTCCTTCCATTGGTTATTCTTATAAACCTGATTTTTCTCAACCAGTTTTTGGTAACGATTTGGGCTATTTTGAAACGATCAATGATACTACCGGCAAAGAACTCTACCATGATCGTTTCAGTGGTACCCTGGCCGGCGGAACTTCAAAAAATGAATCCCAGTCCATGACCTTTAGTGTTAATAATAATTTTCAGGCTAAAATAAAACAGGATGAAAAAGATAAAATTGTTAATCTATTTTCTTGGCGGATGGGTACAAGTTATAATTTTGTTGCTGAAGAATTTCAGTTGAAGAATCTATCCTCATCCATCCGTTCAAAGGTGGGCCAGTCAAGCGTGGACCTGCGCATGACCCATGATTTTTATGAATATGACAAAGAATTGAACCAGCGTGTTAATGAAATCAGAAGAACTAAAGAAGGGTTACCCTTTCCCCGTTTAACCCGTGTAAGCTTATCAACCGGTTTTCAGCTTTCCGGTCAGCGAATAGGTATAAAAAGTGCAGCAGGGGATACAGCAGCAGCAGTGGCTCAAGATAGTCTTGTAGCTGCATCTCCATCAGCAAAAAACAGCAGTGGCTCAAAAGGTAAACTTTGGAGTACGCGATTCAGCTTGGGCTATTCATTGCAGCAAAGTAACCCTTCACTGTCTAAGGAAACATTTTGGCTAAATACCAATTCCACAATTAATATAACAAAGAAATGGCGCATAAGTTATTCGGCGAGATTTGACTTGATGAAAAATGATCTCATCAATCACCGTTTTTCCATTTACCGTGACTTACATTGTTGGGAATTGGCTTTGGACTGGACACCGAGTGGGTATGCAAATGGTTTCTACCTCCGCATCAATGTTAAATCACCCACTCTGAGGGATCTTAAAATAGAAGAACGCGGCGGATTTAATAGTATCGTACCGTATTAATTCTTTTTTCATTCTCTAATAAAATCATCGCAAATTCAGAGATGGAAAAAACAGATTTTAAATACTGTCCGAAGTGTCAAGCAGAATATAAACCGCAGATTGAGATTTGTAAAGATTGCAATGTGACCCTTGTTGATACACAACCACTTGATAAACCGTTAGAAAAAATTATATGGATAAAAATCGCTCAATTTACCGGAAAAATATATGGTGAAATGGCAGGAGAAATTTTGAAGAATAATAATATTCCTTATTTTTTGAAATCAGATTTTTTTTCTTCAGCATTTAGTATAACTCCAACAAATGTTCCCGGTGCTATGGTTAAATTACTGGTCCCTGAAGATAAAAAAGAACAAGCAGAAAATCTCATTATAAATATATCAGAATAAATTCATGGCATTTCAAACCATCAAAGGCACACACGATATTCTCCCGGAAGACAGCACTCGCTGGCAAAAACTTGAACATATTATTCACGATGTTGCAGCCCGTTTTGGTTATAGTGAAATCCGTACCCCCATTTTTGAAGATACGAGTTTATTCTCCAGAAGTGTTGGAGAAGATACGGATATTGTATCCAAAGAAATGTACACGTGGCAAGATCGTTCAGGTGGATCTATAACATTGCGCCCCGAATTGACTGCGCCGGTGGCTCGTGCATTCATTCAACATAATCTCGGTAGAAAATCTCCACTGCAGCGAATGTATTATATGGGACCGCTTTTCCGCAGAGAACGCCCACAAAAAGGCCGGCAACGGCAATTTCACCAATTCGGCATCGAAGCGTTTGGGTCAAAATTCCCAGAACAAGATGCAGAAATAATAGCGATTGGATATATTATCTTTTCAAAATTAGGTTTAAAAGATCTTTCCTTAAAATTGAATAGTCTTGGTTCCGGGAAATGTCGCAGTCATTATAAAAAAGCTCTCCAAGATTATTTCAATCCACTCAAAAATCAATTATCTGAAACCAGCCAAAAGCGGTTAGAATCCAATCCATTAAGAATTCTTGATACAAAAAATCCAGATGAACAAACACTTTTGGCAGAGGCACCATCTATTGCTGACTTTTGGACGGAAGACGATCAGAAACATTTTTCACACGTTCAAGATTTGTTAAGCAGTTTGGAAATACCCTTTGAATTAGACTCGCGAATGGTGCGAGGATTGGATTATTATACTCGTACTACATTTGAATTTATATCCAGCAATCTGGGAGCTCAAGACGCTGTATGCGGTGGGGGTCGTTATGATGGGCTTGTTGAAACATTGGGAGGTAAACCAACACCTGCCATCGGCTTTGCCGCCGGAATGGAACGTATATTAATGTCCATAGATCCTCAAGAAAAAAGTACTGAAGGGAATTCAGTTTATTTGATAAACCTGGTGGAATCTGCCAGTGGAAAAGCGTTGCAGGTCGCTAATGAAATACGCGAGTTAGGATTTGCCGTAACGATGGATACATTACGGCGCAGTTTAAAAGCTCAATTACGCGATGCCAACAGGATTGGTGCAATTAAAGTTGTCATCATGGGAGATGAAGAAATAAAAAATCAAACTCTTCAAATTAAAGACCTCACTACTGGGGAACAGGAAGAAATCGCAGAAAGTGATCTGGTTAAACATTTCGTAGTTTGACTTTTCTAAAATTTATTATACATTATAATACGCGCACGAAAAACAATAAATAACCTCGGAATTATTTTATGAATAAACCACTTATTATCGTTGAATCCCCGGCTAAAGCACGGACAATTGAGAAATATCTCAGCAATGAGTATGAAGTTTTTGCTTGTGTAGGGCATATTAAAGATCTTCCTCGCAAAGAATTAGCTGTAGATGTAGATAACGAATTCGCCACCACATTCGTTGCCATGGAGGGCAAAGAAGATATCATCAAAGCAATTAAGAAAAAATCGACTAAAGCTCCGGAAGTTATCCTAGCCACTGACCCTGATCGAGAGGGCGAAGCTATTGCTGCACATATCGCAGAAGAAATTGTAAATGAGTCTGTTTCCAGAGTTCAATTCACCGAGATTACCAAAGAAGGTATCATGGAAGGAATGGAACAACGTCATGAAATTGACCAATTTCTTGTCAATGCTCAATATACCCGCCGTATAATTGACCGACTCGTTGGGTATAAACTGTCTCGATTATTATGGAGCACTCTCCAAAAAACAATGAGTTTCGTAAAAGGATCTCTTTCTGCGGGCCGTGTACAATCTGCAGCATTGAAAATGATCGTTGATAGAGAACGCTTAAGAGCACTATTTAAATCAGCAACATATTTTGATCTCCAAGCTGAATTGGAAACGAATGCATTAGAAGGTTTTAACGCTGATATGATCAGATTGGATGGAAAACGTCTTGCGGCGAGTAAAGATTTCGATAGTAATACAGGCGAATTGAAAAAAGATAATGTGTTATTACTTTCTTCATCTCAAGCAACAGCTTTAGCTGAAGAGTTACAAAATGGCCCTTGGATCGTAAGCAGTGTGGAAGAGAAACCACAAACTTCTAATCCCTATGCACCATTTACAACCAGTACGCTGCAGCAGGAAGCGTCACGCAAAATTCGCTTTTCTGCCCGGAAAACAATGCGTATGGCTCAACGCTTGTATGAAGCAGGGCTTATTACATATATGCGTACAGATTCTATTCAACTTTCGAATGAAGCATTGACCGGTGCACGAAAAGTCATCAAAGAACGTTATGGTGATGAATTTTTACCCGAAAAACCGGTCATGTATAAAAGCAAGGTTAAGAATGCGCAGGAAGCTCACGAAGCTATCCGCCCTGCTGGTGTTATTTTCAGCGATGTAAAAACGGTCAGTGCAAAGGTAGGCAGTGACGAAGGTAAATTGTATGATTTGATCTGGAAGAGGACCGTCGCCAGCCAAATGAAACCGGCAAAGCTTAAACGTACTATAGTTGATATTGAGAATAAAAATACAATTTTCCGCGCTCGCGGCCGGGTGATTCTTTTTCCCGGCTATATGCGTGCGTACGTGGAAGGCAGTGATAACCCGGATGGCAAATTAGCCGACCGCGAACGATTCCTACCGGAAATGAAAGAAGGTCAGCGCTTAGAGTGTAAAAACCTCACTCCGGAAGAACATAATACAAAACCACCGGCACGGTTTACGGAAGCATCCGTAATTAAGGAAATGGAAAAACAGGGTATTGGCCGCCCGTCAACTTGGGCCAGCATTATAGGGCGTATCCAGGAAAAAGAATATATACAAAATAAAAAAGGTTCACTTGTGCCTACGTTTCTTGCTGTTGCGGTTACACAATTATTAGAAAATCATTTTTCTTCTCTTGTGAATTCCCAATTCACGTCTAAAATGGAAGACGAATTGGATTCCATTTCCAGGGGGGATTCTGATCCGCTTCCCTTCATGAATGGATTTTATTTTGGTAGTGATGAGAACCCCGGATTTGAAAAAATGCTTGAAGGTGAAATAGATATACGTAAAGCATGTACCGTTTTAATCGCCAATGGCAGCGTGGAGGAAATTGTTATAAGGGTTGGAAACTATGGACCTTATTTAGAGCAAGGTGAAGAACGTCGTAATATACCTGCAGAATTTTCTATGGGAGATATTTCTGAAGAAAAAGCCATGGAAATTTTAGCAAAAGATGCTTCACAAACACAACTCCTTGGTGTTGATATTGAATCGGGACAATCCATCTATTTAAAGGAAGGGCCTTATGGCCCTTATGTTCAATTGGGTGATTCCAAAACAAGAAAATCTCTTCCAAGAGGTACAGAAAAACAAGACGTTGATCTTGAATTAGCTGCGAAATTACTTTCCATGCCTAGATTGCTCGGAACGCATCCGGAAACGGGTGATGAAATCAGAGCTGATTTTGGAAGGTACGGCCCTTATTTAAAAGTGGGTGACAAAAATGTTAAACTACCTCACCCTCACGATCCACTAAATGTAACATTGGAAGCCGCAGTAGATGTCATCAAGAATCGCAATAAACCCAGCAGTGAATTAAAATCAATTGGAAAACATCCTGAAACAGGTGAAACGATTGTGCTTAAAGATGGTCGTTACGGACCATATGTTTCTGATGGTAAATTTAACGCTGCACTGCCTAAAGATATTTCCCCCGATGACGTTGATTTAGACACAGCAGTTGGATTAATAAATGATCGGCGGGCCAAAGGGCCGGCAAAAAGTAGAAGACGTAAAAAGAAATGAAGAAACTCTTAACATTCTTAACACTATCTTTTCTAGTGGCTTCTTCATCCAATGAAGAGTTAATAATTGATTTAGAACAAAGTCTCATGGCTCCCTGCTGCTGGAGTGGAACTGTCTATGATCATGGCCATTCACAATTGGAAAACGAAATTCGATCTATGGTTGATGCGGGACAAACACGTCAGCAGGTTTTGGATCATTATGTGCGTATATATGGAGAAAGGATTCTCGCAATTCCTGTTGCTCAAGGATTTAATGTTATGGCATGGGTAGTGCCTGTTATGATCGCCATCGCAGCATTAATAATATTTGGATTATATTTGCGTACTCCAAAAAATGAGGAAAATAAGCCTACACACGTTTCTTCTGAAGACACATCAATTCCTTTTAATGATCAAATTGAAAAAGAATTGCAGGAAATGGACTAATGACAGATAAATCGCATTCATTGGATAAAATAGTTTCCTTGTGCAAGCGACGTGGTTTTATTTTTCAAAGTTCTGAAATCTATGGTGGATTCGGTGCTGTTTATGACTACGGCCCTCTTGGTATTGCACTAAAAAATAATATTTCAAACTTATGGTGGCGGTCCATGACCCAACTCCACGAAAATATTGTTGGGTTAGATAGTGGAATTCTCATGCATCCGAAAATTTGGGAAGCGTCCGGCCATATATCAGAATTTCATGATCCGCTGGTGGACTGCAAACAATGTAAAGCCCGTTATAAGGCAGATGAATTATCAGATGACAATCCCGATTCTGTAGATTGGTCTGCCATCCAATGTCCGAAATGCGGAACAACCGGAAAAATGACAAATCCACGGCAATTTAATCTTATGTTCAAAACCCAAATTGGTCCTGTTGAAGATGAAGGGTCTATTGCCTATCTCCGTCCTGAAACAGCCCAGGGTATTTATGTAAATTATTTATTGGTTCAAGGTTCACTAAGACTAAAGGTTCCCTTTGGTATTGCCCAGATCGGTAAAGCTTTCCGCAATGAGATTGTGGCTAGAAATTTTATCTTCAGAACACGTGAATTTGAACAAATGGAAATGCAATATTTTGTTAAACCTGGAACTGATGATGAAGAAATGCAAGCCTGGAAAAATGAACGATTAAATTTTTATACAAACAGCTTGGGCATCGATAAAGAGAAAATTCGATTTCATCAGCATGGAGAAGGAGAATTAGCCCATTATGCAAAAGAAGCTTGGGATATTGAATATGAATTTCCTTTTGGCTGGTCCGAAATTGAAGGTATTCACAACAGAACAGACTTTGACCTTAAGCGTCACCAGGAATATTCAGGAAAAAATATGCAGTATTCAGACCAGGTAGCCAATGAAAAATATTTCCCTTACATTATTGAAACATCCGCAGGCCTCAATCGGATGCTTCTTACCGTTTTGGCTGATGCTTACTGGGAAGATACCGAAAATAATCGAACTGTCATGAAACTGCATCCAAAATTGGCACCTGTAAAAGCGGTTGTATGTCCATTAACCAAAAAAGATGGCTTGCCTGAACTTGCTCGAAAAATAACGGATGATTTAAAAACCCATTATAAAGTTATTTATGACCAACAGGGCTCCATCGGTAAACGCTACTATCGCCAGGATGAAGCAGGAACTCCTTTCGGAATTACTATTGACCATCAATCACTTGAGGATAATACAGTAACTCTTCGTTCCAGGGATACTCAAAATCAGGAAAGGATATCTTTTGACTCTCTCATTGAGAAAATTGACGATTGTATCCATAAATACTAATTTTATAACCCTTATTTTTAAATTTAAAAACAATTTGTTTTCCTATAGAGATTTCAATGGACCAGAATCTAACAATGGATGATCTAGGAGAAAATGCTATGCTGGTTAATCAAGGAATCGAAAACATTATCCAGTGGTTAAATGATTAATATGAAGAAAATACATCTGCTAATTACACTTGTATGCACAACCCTTAATGGTGCAAGCCCTTACCCTGTATTTTCGGAAAATGGTATGGTTGTTTCCACCAGCCGTCACGCATCTGAAACTGGTATTGAGATCATGAAAAAAGGCGGCAATGCTGTGGATGCTGCAGTAGCGACAGGATTTGCATTGGCAGTTACTTCCTCATCAAATGGAAATATTGGTGGTGGTGGTTTTATGGTCGTCCGTATGGCTGACGGATCCACTTTTACACTGGATTATAGAGAAATAGCTCCTGCTGCTGCTCACCGTGATATGTACCTGGATGCCGATGGCAATGTCATCGAGAATATGTCATTGCGTACCCGTGCCTCTGTGGGCGTTCCCGGAACAGTGGACGGGTTATTAAAAGCATGGGAAGACCACGGATCAGGAAATATTTCTCGCAGGGAGTTACTAGATCAGGCCATTTCTCTGGCAGAAAAGGGGTTTGAATTAAGTCATTACGAAGCCAGCCGATTCAATAATTACAAAGAACTTTTTTCAAGAAATGAAGCTGCTGCGGCTGTGTTCATCCGCAAGGATGGTCGTCAGTGGAAAGCGGGTGATCGTTTTATGCAAAAAGATTTAGCTAAAACATTAAAACGTATTGCACGAAAAGGACGCGATGGATTTTATTCAGGAAAAACTGCTGCTCTCATTGTGGAAGAGATGCAGCGTGGGAATGGGCTGATAACCCATGAAGATCTGTTAAATTATGAATCCAAATATCGTGATCCCATAGAAGGACAGTTTCACAATTATAAAATACTATCTATGGGTCTGCCCAGCTCCGGTGGAGCTATCTTGGTGGAAATGCTAAATATGCTCGAAGACTTTCCACTGGCAGAATTAGATTGGAATTCTTCTAACTATATACACCTTTTAACTGAAGTTGAACGCCGGGCTTATGCAGACCGCGCTGAACATCTTGGTGATTCAGATTTCTGGCAACCGCCATTATTTATGCTAGTAAATAAAGAATACGCTAAAGAACGTATTAGTGATTTTTCACCAGACAAAGCAACACCCAGCAGAAACATTTATGCCGGTAACCCAACTGTTTATGAAAGCCGGGAAACAACTCATTTTTCCGTTGTGGATAAAGATGGCAACGCAGTTTCAGGTACAACAACCATTAATTTGAGTTATGGTGGTGGTTTTCTTGTAAAAGGAGGCGGCTTTTTCCTGAATAATGAAATGGATGATTTTTCTGCAAAACCCGGTGTACCCAATGCCTATGGATTAGTTGGCAATGATGCCAATGCCATCGAACCCGGGAAACGTCCCTTAAGCTCCATGACTCCTACCATAGTACTGCAGGATGATAAACCATTTATCATTCTTGGATCACCTGGTGGTTCAACAATTATAACTACTGTATTACAAACAATATTGAACGTCACAGTTCATAATATGGGTATTCAGGAAGCTGTATCTGCACCCAGAATACATTCGCAATGGCTGCCAGATGTGATTATGGCTGAACCATACAGTATAATTAAAGATGTAGAAGCATCACTAAAGAGTAAAGGCCATATTATAACGCCTTATAAATGGAATAAAATTGGTGAAATGAACGCAATCCTAATAAATGAAAAGGGATATTTCGGTGCCGCAGATACCCGGGGTGAAAATACGGCAGTAGGTTATTAAGTATTTATAATATTGAAAACATATCTCTAGGCGAACTGCAACCTGTCCTGAAACTTAACCAGATATCTCAACCACATCTCTCCTCTTTAACATTGGATAGATTAACAGAATTAGCAGAAATGACATTTCATTTCCGTGTAATAAAAGATGAAGAAACAATTGTCGCTTTTTTAATGGGTATGGAAGAAAATCAGCAATACAATAGTATGAACTATACCTGGATTTCTGAACGGTATGAATCTTTTTATTATATTGATAGAATTGCTGTAAATGAGAAATATCAAAGACAGGGAGTTGGATTGGCTTTGTACAATGATGGACAAATAAAAGCATTGGAAATGAATAAACCTGTTATGGCATGCGAAGTAAATGTTAAACCCATGAATCTGGGTTCAATTTTATTTCATGAAAATTATGGATTTAAATCTGTTGGAGAACAGGATACTGAAGGTGGTAAAAAACGAGTTAGATATATGATCAAAGACTTGATTTAAGAATAATTCTATTCTGACATCAATTGATCATTGATTAACTGGACAAAAATAGACGATCCAACCATTAATGCCCTTTCATCAATATCAAAATGAGAACAATGTTGGGGTACGCTGCGAAAGGGCTGATCTTCAGGAGCTGATCCCACAAAGAAAAAACATCCGGGTACTTTTTGAGCATAATAGCTAAAGTCCTCGCCGCCCATGGACAAATAAGGATAACCGGCACCATTTCCTACAATCTTTTTTGCTGAAATCAGCAATTTTTCATATGCTGTTTTATTGTTAACAGTTATAGGATATCCTTCATGATAATCTAATTTTATTTCGGCACCAAATGTTTTACCTATACCATTTATAATTTCTTCCATTCTATTTTTTATCAATGAACGGTTTTCTTCAGTATAAGACCGTGCTGTACCCTGCATAATAATTTCATCGGCAATAATATTGAAATTGTAACCACCGTTAATCATGCCAATAGAAACGACTGTACTCTCTATTGGATTTGTATTACGGCTGACGATGGTTTGCAGCGCAGTAATCAAATGAGCAGAAACAACCACTGCATCCACAGATCCTTGAGGTGTTGCCCCGTGTCCACCAATTCCTTTCACGGTAATTGCAAATTTGTCTGCAGCGGCTAAAATAGGGCCTTCTTTCACTCCCACTTCGCCGTATTTCTGGTAATTCCATAGATGGATTCCATATACTTCATCCACTCCTTCTAAACAGCCGTCTTCAATCATGTATCGAGCGCCGCCTGCTCCTTCCTCTGCCGGTTGAAATAAAAATCGTACTGTGCCCTTAATCTCATCTTTTTTATCAGCTAATACTTTTGCTGCACCCAAAAGCATAGCCGTATGACCATCGTGGCCGCATGCATGCATGACACCATCGTTTTGAGATTTATAATCAATGTCACTTGTTTCCTGGATGGGTAGAGCATCCATGTCCGCCCGGAGTGCAATGGTGGGCCCATCACCGCAGATTAAATCTCCAACCACACCCGATTTTCCAATACCTGTTTGAACATCTAATCCTAAATTTGATAATTGTTCAGCAACAATCCCCGCTGTACGGTGGACATCAAAACCCAATTCAGGATGTTTATGAATATCCCTTCGGGTGGTGATGATTTCATCTGATATATTTTCGATTTCTTTATGGATATTAATATTCATTATATTATTTAAATATGCTTGTTCAATTTATTCACTTATTTACGAATGATTCCATAATCGCTAATTGCCCACATCCTGCAGCAATATCTGTTCCCTTGCTCCAGCGAACCGTTACAGGAAATGATGCTTTATCCAGAGCTGCGATGAAAGACTCAATCACGTGATCTTCTGGCCGTTTGTATTTTCCACCAATTTCGTTATAAGGAATCACATTCAGTTTACACCGTCGTTTTGATAATAGTGTCATTAATTTTTCAGCATCTTCTTTTGAATCTGTTACTTCGGCCATTAATACATATTCAAGCGTAACAGGATGTCTGGACCGGGATGAAAAATGATCAATAGCTGCCAATAGTTCATCCAGTGGATATTTCTTTGCAATGGGCATTGTTTGAAGACGGCTCTCTTGAGAAGATCCATTTAAACTAATGGCCAGTTTATAACGATGTTTCTCATCTGCATAGCGATTAATTTTGGGCGTAATTCCTACAGTTGAAATTGTGATTCGTTTAGCCCCGAGTTTAATTCCATTTTCATCATTCATCAAATCTGCTGCAGCAATGACTCGGTCATAATTCAAAAACGGTTCACCCATGCCCATAAAAACAACATTTGTAATAGGAGATATTGATTCTTTACTCACCTGTAAAAATTGATCAATAATTTCTCCAACAGACAAATTTTTCTGAAAGCCCATGGATGACGTTGCACAAAAATCGCAATCCACGGCACATCCCACTTGCGATGATACGCATAATGTTATTCGCTTTCCTTCCTTCATGAGCACGGATTCAACTTTTTCACCCGATTGCAATTCAAATAGGAACTTACGTGTTGATTCACCGGTTGAACCAGTCACATGTATCAATTTAAGCGAATGGATATTATATTTTTCTTCAAGATTTTTACGTAAAACTGATGGGATGTTACCCATGTCTTCAAACGAATCCACGCGGCTTCGATAAAGCCATTTAAATAATTGTTGACCTCGAAAGGATGGTTCAGAAAATTCAGAAAGAATTGTTTCCAATTCCCTACGATTCAATCCGACCAGGGCAATTTTTGATTCAAGAGAGGCCTGCATAAGCAAAGAATTTCGATTATCTTTTATGGGAGCGCAAGACATTAAGATTGTTTCAATTTGAAGTGACCATTAAGTTCGAGCCCATTAATTAAATAATAATATTCAGGAAAATACATGTCAACACAAAATGATGCACAACTTGTACAGCAATTGGAACAATTTCGCCAAGAGTTCATGGACGAAATTGGTAACGTAATTATAGGCCAACAGAATATTCTTGATCATTTTCTCATTGCGCTTATTTGTAAGGGACATACTCTTTTAGTAGGTGTACCGGGATTAGCAAAAACACTATTAATCAAATCCATGGCTGAATTACTTGATCTAAAGTTCAGCAGAATCCAATTTACTCCTGATCTAATGCCCAGTGATATAACCGGTACGGAAGTAATCGAAGAAGACCATGCAACCGGAAAACGTGAATTCAGGTTTTTTCAGGGTCCTGTATTTGGGAATATAATCCTGGCAGATGAGATTAATCGTACACCACCCAAAACACAATCTGCACTATTGCAGGCCATGCAAGAACATAATGTTACAGCCGGCGGACAAACCTATACATTGGATGAACCTTTCTTTGTATTGGCGACACAAAACCCCATCGAACAGGAAGGGACCTATCCCCTGCCGGAAGCACAATTAGATCGGTTTATGTTCAATATTAAAATCGACTATCCCAGCCGTGATGAAGAAGTATCCATTGTTCAAACAACTACAAGCGGAAGTGAAGCTGCATTAAAACCCATCATTCCAAAAGATCAACTATTGGCGTATCAGGAATTAGTACGGCGGGTACCTGTTGCGGAAAATGTTGTTGAATATGCAGTAGATCTGGTTGGCAAAACACGTCCCAAAGATGATGGCGTTCCAGACTTTGTTAATGAGTGGATTGATTGGGGTGCCGGACCTCGTGCTTCACAATATTTAATTTTAGGCGCTAAAGGACGAGCTGTTCTCGATGGGCGCCCGACACCCAATATTTCGGATGTAAATGAACTTGCTCTACCGGTATTACGACACCGTTTGATAACCAATTTTAATGCTGAAGCCGAAGGTGTAAATGTGGATGACATTATTTTAAAACTCTTACAATAGATGATGAACATTATATATTAGACGTGTTGGATAAAAAAAAATACCTCCATCCTGAAACAGTCGCCAAATTAGACAATATGGCTCTTAGAGCTCGATTAGTAGTGGAGGGATACATCATCGGTCAGCATAAAAGCCCTTATCATGGATTCAGCGTTGAGTTTGCCGAACACCGCGCCTATGGTGCCGGAGATGAAATACGCCACGTAGACTGGAAGCTCTATGGCAAAACAGACCGCTATTATGTAAAACAGTACGAAGAAGAAACGAATCTCAAAGTGTATATATTACTCGATATCAGCCGGTCCATGAAATATACAAGCAAGACGGTATCAAAATTGGATTATGCGTCATATTTATCAGCAGCACTCTCTTACCTGATGCTTAACCAACGGGATGGAACGGGTCTTATTTTATTTGATGAAAAAATACAAACGTTCATTCCACCCCGATCGACTTCTAGTCATTTGAATACTATTCTTAAACATTTGGAAAAACCCAAACTCGGATCCGATACTGAAATTGGTTTTATCCTCCATAAAATGGCTGAACGAATTAAAAAACGTGGTTTAATCATTCTAATTTCTGATTTGATGGATGATCAGGAATCAGTATTAAGCGGATTGAAACATTTCAGGCATAATAAACAGGAAGTTATTCTTTTTCATATTTTAGATCGCAAGGAACTGGATTTTGATTTCAATGCTCGAACTCGGTTCAAAGATATGGAGAGTGGTTCATTATTAACTACAGAACCCTGGCAAATCAAAAGTAGTTATAAAAAAAGAATCCAACTGTTACAAGATGAATATAAAAAACAATGTCGAAAGCAATTGATCGATTATGTTCCTCTCTTTACGGATCAAAGTCTGGATATAGCTCTAAACAGTTATCTCAATAAACGTCAAAAACTGGGATAAAAAAATCCCCCGTTTTCACGAGGGATTTGTATAAAAGGGGTATGAATAATTCTTACTCAAATTTTTTGGATTTTTCAAAATACCGTTGAGCTTGATCCTGTTTTCCCTGCTTCAAAAGTACCCTTGCAATTCCACGATAATGTGTAGCGTTCTCCGGTTCTAAATAAATCAATTCTTTATAAAATTTTTCTGCTTTTCGCCATTTTTCATTGCTTTCAAATGTCTGAGCCATTCCAATAATAGCTTCTACATCTTCAGGATTAAGATCAAGGGCTGAAACAAAATGGTCTTCAGCTGCATCAAAATCTCCGACCTGATTATATAAAACACCCAAATTGAAATGCAAGTCAGCTTTTGCTTTCGTATCCAAAGTAGTTTGAATTGCTTTTTCGTAAGTTGCTATGGATTCATCTGTATTGTCAAGATCATAATACGTTTGTGCCAAGTTTCGAATTGCCAAACTGTTACTGGGATCTAACTCCACAGCTTTCTGAAGATATGGTAATGCATTTTCAGGTTGGTCATTCCGAGCAAAAATTTGTCCTGCTGCCATATTTGCATTGAAATCATCAGGCGCTAATTCAACTGCTTTTGCGATTAATTCAGTTGATTTTTCTACCTCACCCAAATCAAAGAAACATGTTGCCAGCATCGTGTGATTTAAACTTTCATCTGACTTGATTATTAAAGCTGTTTGAAATTCATTAACGGCATCTCGAATAATCGATTTCCGATCTTGATCATCCAAACCTTTAGATGAGTTATATACTTTTACGCCTTTATTATAAACATCACTCCAATATCCATACCTGGATATATTAATCATATCCTTAACGGTACTGCCATCAAGGATTTTACGATTCGGATCAATTTCCAGTGCTTTGTTATACACGTCATTCATTTCAGCCCAGCGGCCGGCTTTTCCATAAATATGATGTCCCAGCTGAAATGGTATTTCCGGATTATCTACTTCAATTGCCATGGCTTTGACAAGAAATTCTTCCGCTTTTTCTAAATCGTTTTGCTGTAAATATAATTTTGCTGATGTGTATTCCTCGCTGGGACACCCCCAAAAGATGAAGGTGCACAGCATTACCAATAGTGTTTTATTTTGTGTGTGGTGAAACATACGTCCTCTTTTATAAATTTATAATATTTTTGAGTTTAGAAAATAGTGAGTAACCAGCGCTTTTCAAAGACCTAGAGTCGTGTTTATATAAGATATTCTTTTATTAATTTCATCCTTATCACATTCAAGAATTTTTTCTACTCCGAAACCTTCTACGCAAACAGAAGCCAATGCTGATGCCTGGACTAAAGCTTCTTTTGCAGTTCCGCCAGAGTTCAAAACAGCGGCAAATGTACCCGCAAATACATCTCCCGCACCTGTAGGATCAATAACATTTTTTACCGGATATGCTCCGATATGAATTTGGTTTTCTTCATCAATCAATATTGCACCATGACTTCCCAGTTTAACCACAACTTTTTTTATTCCATATTCCATAAGTTGTTGCCCTGCTTTTTGCGGATTGGAAATGCCTGTTAATAATTCAGCTTCACTTTCATTGACTAAAAGCACCGTTACATGTTTTAAGACAGTATCCAATAAATCCCGAGTCGTTTCAATCCACAAATTCATTGTATCCAACACAATCATTTCTGCATTACATTGATCAATAATGGTTTGCTGAAGAGCTGGGTGTATATTAGCTAAAAGAGCTGTTTTTACATTTTTGTTTATATCAGATAAAACGGGTGAATAATCTGCAAAAACTCCAAGATCAGTATATAGTGTATCCCGATCATTCCAGTTTGGGTGATAACGTCCTCCCCATCGAAATGTACGACCGTCCACTTCCTGAAGGTCATCCAAGTTTTCCGCGAGGTTTCGATAAAGATTTCGACCGATATCAGGAAAATCTGAACCGATAATACCGACTACACTGATCGGACAATATCGGCTGGAGGCCGCAAGAGCGTAGGTAACAGATCCGCCAAGTACATTTTCTCGTTGTTCATTAGGCGTCTCAATTGTATCTATGGCAATGGAGCCTGCGATCAGTAAGTGTGGATTGCTCATTTTCGGTAGATAGTTTAATAGCTTTAACTCTTCGACAACAAGTATATCCTTCACTTCTTGTATTCTTTTGGTACAATACGGTATATTTCCTACTTATGGCGGCTAAAACTTTTGCAATCATTACCGATATTCACTCAAATGTAGCTTCTTTGAAGACTGCGTTGGGTATTATTGATGAGCGTAAAAATATCGATCAGAAAATTTGTTTAGGCGATTGTTTTGCCCTAGGGCCCTCACCGAAAGAGACACTGAATATTCTCTTATCCATTGATGATTGTATATTTATTCGCGGCAATCATGATCGCTATCTAATTGAACGACTTTGGGAGCAAGAGCGTCCCTCTTTGGAAGGAATGAATCCAGATGATCCCATTTGCCAGGCAATTGTAGCCAATGAAGAATGGACAGCTAATGAAGTTGGTGATGATGGTGTTAAATTTGCCAAATCCATGCATATAGCCTACCGGGAAGTTGTAGATAATGTTCTAGTGGAATTGACTCATGCCTGGTATCAACGCGATGATATACCGCCTACCATGGAGGAAGCATTGATTTGGCGCAATCATATTCAAAATGCTCACCCGGATGTTTCACGCTTTGTTTTTATCCATGGTCACGTCCACACACCCCGCAATGAAACAGATGAAAATTTGACCATTCTATGCCAGGGAGCCACCGGATTACCCTTTGATGAGGATCCCCGCGGTTCTGTAGCATTTTTGACTGTTGAAGGTGATACATTTGAATGGGATTTGATACGCTATGATTATGATCAAAATATCACCATCGATCTTTTGGAGAAACGGCAACCACCCTTCTATCAAAATCTCCAGAATACTGTCAAATACGCTGCTATTCGCAACGACGTGTAAATTTTCTATTTTTTCGTAATTTCTCCAGTTAAATTTCAATAAATAATGTACTATTTTGACCATAGCGCCACGACACCCCTGCACCCAAATGTAAAAGAACTCATGGATGAAGTTGGCGAACACCATTTTGGTAATCCGTCCAGCGTTCATGTATCCGGACAAAAAGCCAAAACGTTCATAGAAAGTGCTCGGCGACAGATGGCCAAAGCCATTGGTTGTAGCTCAAATGAAATCATTTTTACCGGAGGTGGAACAGAAGCAAATAACCTGGTTCTCTGGAATTTGATTCACCAAAAGAAAAAACACGTTATTACATCTGTTATTGAACATCCTGCAGTGTTGAATGTTTTAGATAACCTGGAGGAATTTGGCGTAACCTATACTGCTGTTAGAGTGGATAAAACCGGAATGGTAAATCCGGATGATGTTCAAAATGCTATTACAGAAAAAACTAGTCTTATGTCCGTCATGCTGGCCAATAATGAGATGGGCACTCTTCAACCCATTGCAGAAATAGCAGCCATTGCCAATAAATACAAAATTATAATGCATACTGATGCTGTGCAGACTTTGGGCAAAATACCGGTGAACTCAAAAGAACTTGGGGTGGATTGCATGAGTTTTTCTGCCCATAAGTTTTACGGACCTAAAGGTGTAGGTGCTTTATTCATAAAAAAAGACTTAAAACTTAAACCGCTGATTATTGGCGGTAATCAGGAACGAAGAATGCGAGCCGGCACAGAGAATACATCCGGAATTGCAGGATTAGGTTTAGCGGCAGAATTGGCGACAAACAATCTTCACAAAACACAATCTCATTTGATTTCATTGACCCATGCATTTAAAGCACAGATTACACATATATGTCCTGAGGTGATTTTTAATGGTCATCCTGAAAAACAGCTGCCGGGACTGATAAATGTTTCCTTTCCAGGATTCAGAAATGATTTACTCATGATTCATTTAGATCGTCAGGGTGTTGCTGTTTCCAGTGGATCAGCTTGTTCATCCGGTGACATTAAACCATCACAAATTTTGTCTTCAATGGGTATAACAGATGATATAAATAATTCCACCCTACGAATCAGTTTTGGAATAGATAACTCGCTGCAGGACATGGAATATTTAATCAAATGTTTTAAATCCACCTTTGAACGAATTCGTTCTGCCGCCTGAAATGTCCGAACATATAATCGTAGGCATGAGCGGTGGCGTCGATAGCGCTGTTTCTGCTCTACTGCTAAAAGAACAAGGCTTTGACGTGGAATGTATCTTTATGAAAAATTGGGAGGAAGACAGTGATTACTGTACATCTGAACAGGATTATAAAGATGCATTGTTAGTCTGTGATGAATTGGGATTACCGTTGAAGACAGTCAATTTTTGTAATGAATACAAAGAAAGGGTATTTGATTATTTTTTAAAAGAATACGCGGCAGGCAGGACACCCAATCCGGATACGCTTTGCAACAAAGAAATAAAATTTAAATCATTCCTTAACTATGCCCTTAAGCTAGGAGCCAACCGAATTGCAACCGGACACTACGCCCGCCTTGATCAGCATAATGGGACTGTTCTACTGCATAAAGGTAATGATGAAAATAAAGATCAGAGTTATTTCTTATTTATGCTAAATCAGTACCAGCTTGAAAAAACAATTTTTCCCATTGGAGAAATGACTAAAAAGGACGTGCGCACCTTGGCAAAAGAAAAAGGATTACCAAATCACGATCGCAAAGATAGTACGGGAGTTTGTTTTATCGGGGAGAGAGATTTTACAGAATTTCTGCATCAGTATTTTAAACCTGATCCCGGTGAAATGATTACAGTTGATGGCAAATCCGTTGGTAGGCATGATGGTTTAATGTTTTATACGTTAGGTCAAAGACAAGGCTTGGGTATTGGTGGCGGACATGGAGAAAAAGAAGCTCCATGGTTTGTAGCTGATAAAAATTTAAAAGACAATATTTTGATTGTCGCCCAAGGCCATGATCATCCGGATTTATTCCATTCTCAACTTAGTGTAGAAAACGTACATTGGATTTCTGATAAATCTCCCTCTTTAAAAAAATTAAATGCAAAAATCCGTTATCGGCAAAAAGATCAATCGTGTTCTATCAACATTTCAAATGATGCATTAATTGTCGTGTTTAAAAAGCCGCAATTTGCTGTAACGCCCGGTCAAGCTGTCGTGTTTTATGATGGTGATATTTGTTTGGGTGGCGGAACCATAGAAAACAGGAACTAATTTTTAATTGGGGGATTGCAAAAGATACCTGAATAAAGCGAAATTAGCACCGTGAAAAAATACACAATATTTACACATATTATAGTCATCGTCAGTTTGTTGACTGTTGCACTTCCAACTTACGGCCAGTTTAGAACAGATGTTCCCCATCAAAATATCAGGGAATTTATAACAGGCCGTCCAGAGATTCCTTCGCTCCTTGATGTTCAAAACTTTCAAATCCACCATAGTTTTTCCATGTCCATGATGAATTTGGGTGGAATGTCCGTAGGTGTAGGCGCATATACAAATTCTCTTTCTTTTGTTATTAATCCAAATTTAAGCCTGAATACTCAAATTAGCCTTGTCCAGCCAACCATGACTGGACAACAAAATCAAGGCAACATTTATTACGGAGTAGGTTTGAATTATAAAGCATCGGAAAACAGTTTTTTAAGTTTCCAAATAAACAATTACCCCACATATTACCGAAGACCAAACCAACACTTTCACTTAAGAGGCTACTAGCACTTGGCCAAAATAAAACGTCGCAAAAAAAATAAATTCCTATTCAGTTCTAAACCCTCCCGTCCGGCTAAACGCGGGGATATTAAAGGGACATTGGTTAATTCAGCGATTGTTATTCTTTCATTGCTGCTTGTTGCATTTATTTTTTCATTTTCTAATCGACAAGTTCAAACAGGCGTTCCAATCGAAATAACATTTCCGTCTCTTCCGGACACCCCCAAACTTGCTGTGGAGATTTATGAGCAAAATCCAATTTTGGATATTGAAGTTGAGATTTTGAATGGGTGTGGTATTCCCGGTTTAGCTGGAAAAGTATCTGATTATTTACGATCACAGCAAATGGACGTTGTACGATCTGAAAATGCCGACCATTATAACTATGAACAAACAATGCTCATTTTAAGAAATGAAAATTATAAAGGTTTGCAAAAAGTCGCCCATTCTTTTGGTATTGATGAAAAAGACAACACGCGTGTTAAACACATTCCTGATAATAAGTTAAGTGTTGATATTACAGTTATAATTGGCAGTGATTTTGCCACGATTAAACCTCTGGTAAATTACTTAAAATAACATTGACTCCCACCCCTTCCACGCCCAATGATAAGACTGGTGAACTGGTCCGGGGCATTACCAACCTCGCCATCGAAAAACAGGCTGACGATGTCATTTCACTTGATGTGCGTGGAATTACAAGTATGACAGACCATTTTGTTTTTTGTTCAGCGGATACTGATGTTCAGGTGAAAGCAGTTGCCGATAACATTCGCAAAGGAACGGATCATAAACCTTGGAGAACTGAAGGATTTGAACAGCTCAATTGGGTGTTGCTTGATTATATAGATGTTGTTGTTCATATTTTTAAAACGCATGATAGAGAATATTATAATCTTGAAAGTCTTTGGGCGGATGCACCCTTAACAGAGTATAAAGATGAAACTGAAGGAAATTCTACAAAGACAGCTGACTGAAGCAGCGGAGAAGGAGGGCTACACTCCACACTCCGTTGTTATTACATCATCAAAAGATGAAAAACATGGTGATTTATCTTCCAGTTTGCCATTGTCGCTGGCTAAAGCAGCAAAAAAACCGCCCATGGAAATTGCAGAATCAATCATTGGAAAAATTGAAATAGATGATCGAATAGTTGCTGATATTTTTCCATCTCCTCCCGGATTCATCAATTTTAAAATCAACCCCTCCTATTACCAATCTCTAGTTTCTGAAATCATAAAAGCAGGTAATACGTATGGTCAATCCGACAAAGGTAAAAACAAAACTGCGAATGTAGAATTTGTAAGCGCAAACCCAACGGGTCCCCTGACGATTGGCCATGGCAGGAATGCTGTTATTGGTGATACAGTAGCCAATATCCTGGAAAACCATGGATATAATGTTACACGGGAATATTATTTCAATGATGCGGGCCGTCAAATGCGGCTACTGGGGCAATCGGTTGAAGCGCGATATTTTGAACTAGTAGGAAAGGAAATTGAATTTCCGAATGATGGATATGAGGGGAATTATATCAAAGATATAGCTCAGAGTATATTGGACGAACATGGAAAATCTCTTCTGCCGTCTGATCCACTATTTAAGGAAAATGCAGAAAAAATTATTTTTGCTGACATCGAAAATAGTCTCGTCAATTTAGGAATTCATTTTGATCAATTTACCAATGAAAAAACATTTTATGAAAATGGCGAGATCGACCGTTTTTTGGAAGAGCTTAAAGCCAAGAATCTTATTTATGAAAAAGATGACGCTACCTGGTTTCGTACCACAGAACTGGGAAAAGATCAGGACCGAGTTTATATCAAGAGCACAGGGGAACCGACCTATCGTGTCCCTGATACAGCCTACCACAGGGATAAAGTTAACAGGGGTTTTGATCTTATTATAGATATTTTCGGCGCTGACCACGCCGATACATACCCGGATGTTTTATTGGCGCTTGAAGCACTCGGATTAAAAACGGATCATATTCGAGTCTTGCTTTATCAATTTGTCACATTACTACGAAATGGTGAAAAAATAAAAATGTCCACTCGAAAAGCCAATTTTATAACAATGGATGAACTGGTGAATGAAGTCAGCGCTGATGTGGTCCGTTATTTTTTTATTATGCGTAGTATGAATTCCCACTTGAACTTCGATCTTGACCTAGCTACCGATCATTCAGAGAAAAATCCTGTATTTTATTTACAGTATGCCCACGCCAGGATTTGCAACATCATAAAGCGCGGTGCAGGTTTAGGCAAAGATTTTACAAATGACTTTGATTCTGCCCGATTAACACATTCTTCAGAAATCGAATTATTAAAAACGTTGGAACAATTCCCCGAGATCATGTCTTCTGCTCTTAAGCTGCTGGAACCTCAGGATATCGCCAATTATTTACAGGATCTTGCTGCGCGTTTTCATCGCTTTTATGTGGACTGTAGGGTTATAACAGATGATAATGATCTTTCTGCAGCTCGCGTTGCTTTGATAAAAGCTACAAAAATAGTGTTGGCGAATGGTCTTAATGTCTTGGGCCTTACTGCACCAGAGCGCATGTAAATATAGTATTTTACAAATAATATGTGGAGGCGGGCCTGTCCGCCGTAACGAAGTGGAGGCGGGGAGATTCGAACTCCCGTCCGAAATAAATCCTTGAAAAACATCTACACGCTTAGTCTCCTGGCAAGATCTTATTCCGCATATGGCCAGGGACAGACAGTCAGCGAAACCAGCCCAAAAGTTCTTATTCCTATTTTATGGGCAAAAACAGAAACCAGTCTGTGTAGTCGACGCCCTTTTATCTAACCACAGACAAATCGGATAAAGGACGAGCCACAGTCTTAAGCTGCAGCCATGTAGCCGTAATCGGCATGTATGAATGTTTGGATGTTTTAGGAGAATTCCAAGATCTCCGCATGCAGTTTAACAACGATCTTATCCCGTCGAAACCGGTCGCCCCCATTTTCAAATAACAGTCTGAATTTACAACGAATATAAAAGACAATGGCTCCGAACGCCAACCCGGAGCCATATCACTTTTCACTTGCAAACCTCTTTAAACGCGAATTCAAAATCATAAATTCACGGCTCAAAGGCAAACCAAAAATACATGTCTGAATAATTCTGAGCAATAGAGAAAATGTAAAAAATTCAATTTTTATTCCTCCCTTTGTACTCTTTCTCAATTCTACTGTTAAATTGGTCAATATTGTTGGACTTACGTAAACTGATATCTAACTTTGCCCGCTCGTTTTAAGAAGAATATGTTTATGTCGTTTTTTTTGAAGAAACAAACGGCCCCGTAGCTCAATTGGTAGAGCAGTGGCCTCTTAAGCCATTGGTTGAAGGTTCGAGTCCTTCCGGGGTCACAATCGTTGTAAGGAGTAAAATACGAAGAAAGCAGTTATATTATTAAGTGGTGGCTTGGATTCTACCACATGTTTGGCGATTGCTAAAGAGCAGGGGTTTATTCCATACGCCCTTTCTTTTGATTATGGTCAACGGAATAACTATGAACTTGAATCTGCTAAAAAATTGGTTAACGCTTTTCAAGTTCTAGATCATAAAGTAATACAAATAGATCTACGTGCTTTTGGAGGATCTGCCCTGACTGATACAATTGATGTCCCAAAAGACACAGAGTTTGAATCAAATAAAATTCCGATTACATATGTTCCGGCTCGTAACACAATTTTTCTATCTTTTGCTTTGGCGTGGGCTGAAACATTGAATGCCTATGATATTTTCATAGGTGTAAACGCCTTGGACTATAGCGGCTATCCTGACTGTAGACCGGAATACATTAAGTCGTTTCAGAATATGGCGAACCTTGCTACAAAAACAGGTGTTGAAAATGAACTACAACTTACCATCCATACACCCCTGATTAATTTGACTAAAGCAGAGATAATTCTGAAAGGGATTGCACTGGGAATAGATTATTCATTAACACACTCTTGCTACGATCCATCAGAAAAAGGGCAGCCATGCGGCCATTGTGATTCATGCCAGTTACGATTGAACGGATTTTTGGAAACCGGTTATAAAGACCCGCTAAAATATCAAGATTAAAGATGTCGTACAAAGTCAAAGAAGTTTACTATACAATCCAAGGTGAAGGATATCATACAGGCCGCCCGGCAATATTTTGTCGCTTTGCCGGTTGCAACCTTTGGACAGGTTTGGAAAAAGACCGTAATAAAGCGATCTGCACGTTTTGCGATACTGAATTCGTAGGGACGGATGGCCCCAGCGGTGGAGTATTCGATTCTGCTGATACACTTGCTAATCATGTTTTAGAACAATGGCCAAATAATGCAATTCCAAATCCCTATGTTGTTTGTACCGGAGGTGAACCCCTTCTACAAATGAACCAAAACCTTGTTGATGCATTCCACAAAAATAGGATTGAAATAGCCATTGAAACCAACGGTACACTATTACCTCCTAAAAATATAGACTGGATTTGTGTTTCACCTAAAATTGGATCAGATCTCGTTTTAAATTCGGGAAATGAGTTAAAATTTGTATATCCCCAAGGACAGGAAAACCCTGAACAATTTGTTGACTTGGAATTCAATCATTTTTCTCTACAACCCATGGCAGGGTCAGATTTAAATAATAATATCAAAAAAACACTGGAATATTGCCGATTACATCCCCATTGGAATTTGAGCCTGCAAACCCATAAATTTTTAGGTATACCTTGATAGCATTATGGAAATATATAAAGATATAACTTTCGAAGCAGCTCACCTGCTTCCAAACCTTCCGGATGGACATAAGTGCAGGCGTTTACATGGTCATTCTTTTAGGGTGCGTATTACAATAGCTGGCCCGATTGATTCAGATAGTGGTTGGGTCATCGATTATGCGGACATCAAAAAAGCATTTACCCCAATTTATAATCAGTTGGATCACTATTATTTAAATGATATAGAAGGGCTTGAGAATCCAACCAGCGAAAACCTTGCTAAATGGATATGGTCAAAATTAAATCCAACAATAAACTATTTAGCCTCTATTGAAGTAAAAGAAACCTGTTCATCGGGATGTATATATAAAGGATAATTATGGCAAAAGCAGAAGGATTAAAACTTGATTTTGGCGGAGAAGAACTCATAAACCCGGATTACCTCGAAACATTTGATTTTGACAGCCCAAATCAATACATCATGACAGAAACTGATGAATTCAGCGCTGTATGTCCTTTCAGCGGTTTACCGGATATGGCCTATGTAAAATTGGAATATTATCCTGATGGAAGAAAATGTATCGAACTAAAATCTTTGAAATATTATTTTATTAGTTTCCGTAATGTGGGTATTTATCAGGAAGGGGCTACGAAACGGATATTTAATGATTTGAAGTCGAAGCTTGAAACAGATCGTTTGAAAATTACGACTGTTTATAACACACGGGGTGGATTCGATACAACCTGCATCGAAGGATCGTTAGAGTAATTTTCGGTTAAATAATCGCTTCAGTTTTCTAACTGATGCTGCGATTTTTTCACTAACTCCTGAAGTTCTTCTTCCGTTGCTTCAATTATTTTGCTCGTACCATCAATACTGTCACGCTGAAGTTTAATTAATTCAGTTTGTTTTTCAGCAATGATCCACTCTCTATTATCAATAAATACGGATGTTCCTATTTCATATTTAAGTGATTGATCTGTTTTATGTTCAGACATCATTTTTTGCTACACCTTTTTACTTTTTTACTTCTACACTGCGTAGAAGTAACATCTACTTCAATAATTTTACAAGAAAATTAATAGTTAAGTTTCGAGTCTTTTCCTGTGCAAATAGAAATGATTTCTTGTAATTTTCCGCCCCAAAAATTTTATGATTTGATCCGGTAGCTCAGTTGGTAGAGCAGCGGCCTTTTAAGCCGTTGGCCGTGAGTTCGAGTCTCACCCGGATCACATTTAGAATGCCCGTCGGAATAATCAAAATTCTAGCGGGTTTTTTTATATTCGCTTAATCCATTAAATTTGGTTTCTGATTATGGAAATTTTCAATGGTTAATGTATATGTGATAGGAGCCGGGATGGTGGGAAGTGCTATGGCGTTGGATTTGAGCAATGATTATCACGTTCACTTGACGGATAATAATTTAGAAAATCTCTCATCTATTAAAAAAAGAAATCCGAGTATCACGATAACACAACTTGATGTAACTGACCACAAAACACTCTTAAAATGGTTGAAACCCGCTGATATAGTACTAATGGGTGTACCAGGACATTTGGGTTATCAAACTCTGAAGGCAGTCATAGGTGCCGGGAAAAATATTGTTGATATATCTTTTTCGCCAGAAAATGTACTGGAATTATCTCCATTAGCTGAAAATATCGGTGTATCTGTTATTGTGGATTCGGGTGTTGCACCGGGAATTCCCAACTTTTTGTTGGGGTATCATAACACAAAAATGGAGATTAAATCTTTCGAATATTATGTGGGTGGATTACCAAAAAACCCTGAACCTCCCTATAATTACAAAGCACCTTTTTCTCCAATCGATGTCATTGAAGAATATACACGACCTGCTCGAATGATGATTGATGGTGAGATAGTTATAAAACCTGCCCTGTCTGAAATTGAAATAATTGATATTCAGGATGCAGGAAAACTGGAGGCCTTCAATACCGATGGATTAAGATCCATTCTAATGACAATGAATCATATACCCAATATGAAGGAAAAAACACTTCGGTATCCCGGCCATGCTAAAATCATGAAATCTTATCGTGATGCCGGAAAATTCAATTCAGGTCAAATTGAAAATAAAACTGCACACTTATTTGAAGTTTGGAAATTAGAAAAGTATGAACCAGAGTTCACCGTCTTGGATGTTTTAATTCGCGATAAACATCAAACCATTTCCTATCATTTGTATGATGAATTCGATATTAATACCGGCATTACTTCTATGTCTCGAACTACAGGGTACACAGCAACAGCTTCAATTAATCTAATTATAAAAGGGTATTTCTCTGATAAGGGTGTTTTTCCACCTGAGTTAATTGGTGGAAAAAAAGGATGTATGGATTTTATATTAAACTATTTAAACGATCGAAAAGTGAGGATTCAAAAATTATAGTTAAAGAAACTAATAATGTCGTGATTTAACGAATATAAACTGTCTTCATATTAGTAAACTCCCGAATCCCTGCTTCAGAAAGTTCCCGTCCATAGCCAGATTCTTTTATTCCACCAAAAGGTAAGCGAGGATCAGATCGCACAAAATCGTTAACAAAACAACTCCCTGCTTCAATGTCATTCGCAGCAATTCTTTCTCCTCTTTCCACATTCTTTGTAAAAACGGCCCCGCCCAACCCAAAGGGAGTTTGGTTTGCCAGACGAATCGCTTCTTCTTCATCTTTCACTGGAATAATGGAAGCCACAGGTCCAAATATTTCATCATCAAATGCAGGCATACCGGGTCGTACATTATCGAGTAATGTTGCGGGATAAAATGCACCCTCCACATCAGGGATTATTCCACCTACTAATAAATCAGCTCCTTTTTCAATACTTGCTGTAACTTGTTCATGCACTTCATCTCGTGACAAAATATTTACCATAGGACCGATATTCACATCTTCATCAAATGGATCACCCCATTTTTGGGTTTTCATGGCTTCCAGTAGTTTTGTTCTGAATTCATCTAAAATAGATTCAACCACGATAAACCGTTTTGCAGCAATACAGCTTTGACCCGTATTTAAGAATCGCCCAATCATACAGGCGGTAATCGCCTGATCAAGATCTGCATCTTCCAAAATAATGTAAGGATCGCTGCCGCCTAATTCCAGAACAGTCTTTTTTAAAACGGCTCCGGCCTGTGATGCAACTGCTTTCCCGGCTGGTGTGCTCCCAGTCAAAGTCACTGCTTTTACGTAGGGATTTTCAATCACTTCTTTCACATCTTTCGAACCAATGACCAATGTTCGAAAAACATTCATTGGGAAGCCTGCATCCTGAAATATTTTTTCAATTTCTAATGCACAGCCCTGCACATTGGATGCATGTTTCAACACACCCACATTCCCTGCCATGAGCGCTGGAGCCGCAAACCTTAGCACTTGCCAGAATGGAAAATTCCAAGGCATAACTGCTAACACAATGCCAATGGGTCGATAGGCAACATAGCTTTTTGATGCATCCGTTTCTATAATCTGATTCTCCAAAATCTTTTCTGCATTATCGGCATAATATTCACATACTGATGCACATTTATTCGCTTCAGCTACTGCTTGCGAAAAGGGTTTTCCCATTTCAAATGTCATGAGCCTGCCCAGATCTTCCTTTCTATCTTGAAGGATTTCTGCGGCATTTTTCATTAACTGTGCTCGATGAGAAAATGAAGTTAATCGCCATTTCTGATAGGCAGAATTAACATCCGAAATAATAACTTTCACTTCTTCTTTTGTCATTTCTTCATAGGAAGCTATTAATTCACCATTGGATGGATTTATTGAATTAAGCATTAATTATAATTTTTCCTTTTGTTTTAACCAAATTCAGTCAAGGAGCATAATACTTATAGATACTTTTCAGCAAGTATTCAGTTTTCAAATTAATAAGAATGTTTTCTTGTTCAAATCTCTGTATTTACTTTCACAGTCAACATACTTCATTTATTAATACTTTTAAATAAAAATTGATGACAAAACCCATTATCGGAATTTCAACGTGTTTTGAAAAACAGGATTCATTTAATTATCACCAATCAGGTGAAAAATATATTTCTGCAGTTGTAAATGCTATGGGTGGATTTCCAATTCTTATTCCGGACCTTGCTGATAAATTAGATTATGAAAAATTGTTTTCAACAGTAGATGGTATTCTTCTCACAGGAAGTTATTCTAACGTTGAACCTCATCATTATAATGGACATTCAAGTAAGCCAAACACTAAACATGATCCGCAAAGGGACGCAACAATTTTACCGCTTATCCCAAAAGTGGTTAATGCTGGAATACCTTTGTTCGCAATTTGTCGGGGATTTCAAGAAATGAACATTGCCTATAAAGGATCACTCCACCAGGAAGTTCACACTGTTGAAAACAAACAGGATCATCGTGAGGATTCAACTAAAGATATTGATGGTCAATATGATTTTGCACACAGTGTAACTCTTACAAAAAATGGAGTATTATCTCAACTTATCGATGAAAAAGAGCTAAAGGTAAATTCTGTCCATTGCCAAGGAGTTGATAAACTGGGGGAAGGCTTACAAATTGAAGCTGTTGCGCCTGACGGTTTAATTGAGGCTATTTCAGTAATAAATGCCAAAA
>DJKX01000036.1:4353-4490 GCA_002436185.1 Fidelibacterota bacterium UBA6531 | reverse complement strand
AATCCCAGTGCCAATTAGTGCCATTTTTATATTCCGCTAGATTCCGCCACCCTCTGCCACTTTCTGCCACTCATAAAATGAAAAAAGCCTCAAAAAAGAGGCTTTTCTCGACGGTAGCGGCGCAGGGACTCGAACCC
>DJKX01000036.1:0-3992 GCA_002436185.1 Fidelibacterota bacterium UBA6531 | reverse complement strand
GGATCTCCCCCGAAATAGTGGCATTTAGTGCCATTTTCGATAACTCTTTTTCCAGAATCCCATGAGCATATTTGATCTCGTTATCTGAAAAATCAGCATAACTGTCTTCAGTAACTGACATATCAGAATGGCCGTAAAATTCCTGTGCCAACTCTTTTGACTTGGAATCTTTTACAAGAATCTGACCAGATAACCGACGGAGATCGTGGCAGCTAAAGGAAATCCCGGTAATTTGAGAGATTTCTTTCATTTTTCTCCATACATAATTACCATTATGAGGTATGGGGGATAATTTTCCCTGACTGTACCACTTTTTTAGAATATCCATTGCTGTCTTCGGCATTGGGACCCTGGTACGATCGATAGCCTTTTTTCTCCACACCATTACTGCGTTTTGGTCCCACAGAACGTGTTCCCAATGAAACTCCTTATAAGGTTGTCTTGAAATAATCCCGACAAACTCTGCTCTACGCGCTCCGGTTACTATATATAAGGTAACCAGATCTCTATGGAACTCAGTTAAACAGGGATTGCTCATCAATGTTTTTAATTCGATTGGAAGATTCCATATCTTTTTAGGTTTCTTGGTTAGCTTTTTGAATGAGTCTTTTTTATGGATTGGATTAATATCAATCATATCTTCTTCCAGGGCAGCATTGCACATTACCTTCATCATGCTCAGCTCAGAATTGATTGTATGCTTTGACATACCCTGATTGAGCCTGTACTGCTTATATATATTGATACCCATTAAGCCATTAATATCGAATTTCCTCAATCCTGTAACATTAGCATCTTTTCCAAAAACGCTAAAAAACGAATCAATCACATTCTTATATCTCTTTATGGTTTTGAAGTCAAGATTACCGGTCATGTTCTTTGAATACCAATTCCAAAGTTCGTCCAGGGTGTTAATGTCGTTGTACCCCATTACGGTATCAATAAACATATCCCTAAAGCCATTTTTTCTCATGTCGTTAATAAGAGTAATCTTATCTTTCATTGTTTCAGCATCTTTCTTATTATCGAATGAAGGCCTTTTTCGTTTTCCACTGGTTGGATGGATATAATCTAACTGATAGAGATATCGGCCGTAACGATATATTTTTTTTATTTTAGCCATTATATCTCCTTTTGGTCCGGGGTGAATGATGACACAGTGTACATAACCTTCTTTTCAGTTCCGCCATTAATTTTAAAACGATCTATACTGAGTATACCGGGGATCGGAGTTCCGTCGGAATGCTGATATCGGCAACGGTATTTATTAATCCCTTTGTTTTTCATTTCCTTCACTAATCGTTTATCTCCCGGGAACACAAGCGAAATCCCTTTATTACTAATAGCAGGAACAGAAGTATCTTCGACATTCATCCCTACCATATCCTGCATCGCTTGATTTATGTTTCGCAATTCATTATTCACACATAAAGACATGGGAACACTAGACGTGGTAAAGGCGTGTCTCCACATTCGCAGAACTACCTCTAGCTGATCCGATAACTCAACATCCAGAACTTCTTTATCCGGGTTAAGTCTCATTTGATTAACTTCACTTTCCAGACGATCGACCTCACCTTCGAGCATCGTCATATACTTATAAGATATAGTTTCAATCATTTCATTACCTCCTGTTGTTTCTTTGACTTTTGTTAGGCTAACCTCGTCACCTTCAAACTCACATTTATAACCCACTGCTCCTGCAAGCTTTTCAAGTGACTGCGGCCTTACATTCTCCACTTTAGTTTTCAACCAGTTATGTATCTGCTGCCTGGAAATACCTGATCGCTTATTCCACTCCACTATGGAAATCTTATGATGATCTAGTAACCATCTAACTGCTTCAGTTGTTCTCATATTTTTCCTCATTTATTGTTTATCCACCGCCTAATTTATTGACAACAAACGAAAAAATCAAGTAATATTCTGAATATAGGACTTGACTTAATTTGTCTTTTTATGTAAACTTACGCCATGTTATTTACATTTTCACCCGATTCAGAAGAACCCAGGCTCCAATATTATCTACTTGAACGCGACATAACTTTACGCTGGTTATCCGGCCAGATTGACATTTCACCATCAGCATTAAGTGCTATGATGAATGGCCATCGAAAGTTCAAAGAAGAATATAAAATAGCAATATGTGAAGCACTGAGGGAACCAAGGGAAGTGCTTTTCGATGACTGACAGATGGATGAACAAAACACAGGCTGCGGACTACCTTGGCCTGTGTGTAAAAACACTAAATAAGATCCTCGATTTCACACCCGGAATTCAAATTAAGAAAATTGTCTCTCCGGAAAAAACCCAACTTTTAATACTCAAAAGCAGTCTAGATGATGCCCCTACTTTATTCACATCTGCCCATTAATTTTTTACATGGGGCAGTCCGTCAACCTCCTCTTGTTGTTCACCCACATCCCGATGGCTGCCCCATGCTAATAATCATTAAAGATCAAACTAAACGAATTGAATTTTCCATAGAAGTTGAGAAATACTTGACAAGAAATGGACACGAAGTTGTCAGAGTAAAGTCCAATGATCGCAAAGCAGACATACATTTTAAACTTCGAACACCAATTACAGATACAAATGAATATGAAAAACTTATAACCAAGGTCATTAAGATGGCCTACCAAAAAGGATATGAGATTGAATAACCGGACAAAAATAAGGAGATGACATATGGCATTCCTTCCTAAGGAATATAAAGTCCCATCCAATGGGGATGCAAGGCAGTGGTTTAAACCAGAAAATGGTGTCACAACAGTTCGCATATTAGGCAACTGCATAACAGGTACAGAATATTGGGATGACAGAACCCCAGTTAGAGTTATGGATGAGAAAGAAGTACCGGAACACATCGATGATGCAAAGCACTTCTGGATGGTCCCTGTAGCAGTAGATGATGAAATCAATATCTGGACAATCACCCAAAAAAGCATTCAGTCACAGATATTTGAACTGATGCAGTCTAAAAAATGGGGAGATCCGCAAAACTATGACCTCGATGTTAAGCGTGAAGGATCCGGACTACAAACTCGGTATACTGTTACACCTAACCCGAAAGAAGATCTTGATACCGGGTTAGCTAACCGATATAAGGTATGGGCAACATCCAATAATCTGATGGATATTGCTTTTTCCAAGAATGGGAATCAGACTGAAGAAGAAGAAGACGAACTACCCTTTTAAATAAAATGACGAGCAAATCCAAGGTCAAAGGAAACACGTTTGAACGAGAGCTGGTTAAAAGGCTCCGGGAATATGGTTTAGCCGATGCTGAACGCGGATGGGGAAGTGACGGAAAATCGCTAGGGCTTGAATCCGATGTAGATATCAAGGCCACTCTTAATGATCATATCTCCTTTCACATACAGGCGAAACGCCGAAAAAAACTACCCAAATTCCTAGACCTTGGGTCTGCTAATATAGTTGCCATCCGGGAGGACCGGGGCAGCACAAAATTTTTAATGGACATGGAATTCTTTCTGCTATGTTTGAGTTCTGTTCGATTATAAAAAGGAGATGTGGTTATTGCTGTTCAGATAAGCAAAATACCCAGTATTGCGGACTTGCTACCGGAGAAAACAGACTCAAGTTCGTTATTAAATGTCCCAAAAAATCTAAAAAACGTGGGCGGAAAACAGGCGTATTCAAGTAGAAATGTCCGGAGAAACAATGCAAAGGTAGTGCCGGCCATTCGCCCACGCGAAATTAATGACAATGACAGATAAGAATGTTTTAAACAATTACCCGGAAACTTGTGCAGAGTATGACCTGGTTGTATCACAGATCAGAGAACTCTTCTTAAAGAAACAAGGGGACTACGGTCCAAATAATATATCCATGGGCGGCGATTTAGAACTGGCCAAGATAGCTATTGTGATCCGCATCAATGATAAGGTGCAAAGACTTTTAAATCTACTGAAGAGCGATGCCACGCCGAATAATGAACCCATAGAAGATTCATTTATGGATCTGGCTAA
>DJKX01000044.1:1615-18464 GCA_002436185.1 Fidelibacterota bacterium UBA6531 | reverse complement strand
TTTTATAAAACTAATGAAGTTCACAACAAATGATCTCCTGGCTGAATAGTATTGATACAGCTTTGTTTTATTTTTTCAATGGGTCATTATCCAATCCCATTTTTGACTTCATTATGCCCATTATTACCAATCAGGATTATTGGGCAATTCCCATTTTGATTCTTGTTTTTGGATTGATTATTAAAGGTGGATCAAGAGGTAGAATAACTGCTGCTTTACTCATAATGGCCCTCGTTACGACTGATGCAATTGCGGCCCAATTCATAAAACCGATTGTAGGCCGCCTCCGCCCTTCTCATGCCATCATCGATTCAATTAATCTCCTTGTACACAAAGGAGGTAAATACAGTTTCGTTTCTAACCATGCTGCAAATATGTTTTGTGCTGCTACTGTTTTAACTTATTTCTATTCTAAATGGAAATATGTGTTTTATATATCAGCAACACTCGTAGCATTCAGTAGGATCTACGTTGGAGTACATTATCCCGGCGATGTGATTTTTGGCGGGCTATTTGGTTATGGAATTGCGTGGATGGTCATTTCCCTCTGGGTGATTGTGAAAATGAGGGAAATAAAACGAGGACAAACCTGGGTCCTCTACGAATAGAATTTAATTAGGTAAGTTGCTCTCTGGCGGTTTAACACCAAACCCCTGAAAAGATTCATTCCCTGGGGATTTGATTTCCCCGTGTTTATCTTCAAATTTTTTGATATTTTCCTGTAACGCCATCATATAGGCTTTTACGTGTTGTGGAGCCATAATGATGCGGGAATGAATTTTTGCTTTGGGGACGCCTGGCAACAATCGAGTGAAATCCATTACAAATTCAGCCGGAGAATGTGTAACAACAACAAAATTTGCATATTCTCCACTACTGACTTTTTCATCTAATTCTATATTGATCTGTTGGACTTTTTTCTTGTCCATAACTCCTCCTTAATGGAAATTAAATTTTATTAAATTCCCGACGGTTAAATTCTTCCCAATCTTCTTCAAGCCCGTCAAATTCGGTATATTCAGGTCGCTTTTCATTTTCTTCTTCATCTTTTTGGCGAACCATTTCATTTTCGTATAAACTGAATGTATCCTTTTTCTTTTCGAAATCAGCAGGATTTACATCCTCTTCTTCAGTCTGATCAAGATCTTCGATATCTTCGCTGTATATTTCAGGGTCAAAGAAATCTAAATCTTTCACAATTCCATTGGTCATCAAATATTCTAGAAAATCTAAATATTTTCTGTCCTTTAAATCATGTTTACATTTTGAGCATGTCAAGCTTTCCTTGAGTTCTTCTTCCTCAAGAGGTGATTCACACGCTGGGCATATTATTCCTTCTAACATTTAGTTTTTTCCCTCTAAAATCGGGCGTTAAGTTAATCGAGCGATTTTATATCGTCAATAGCTTTATTTAGAAAATTTTGACTGGTTTTAATAAGGGAAATTGAGGAATTAATTACGTTTTTTGTCTTAAAATGGAAAAAATGCTGATGTTCTTATAAGGCGTTTGGAATAAAACTCATGGCTCGTTCCGTTAAGGCTGTTATTGTCAGGGATGGATTTACACCGGGGTTAGCCGATATCATCGAACCGTCGCACACAAACATATTTTCATATCCAAAAACATGATTGTTTTTATCAATAACGCCCTCGTTTATATTTTTTCCCATACATGCTCCACCGAGAATATGTGCTGTTGTCGGGATTCCAAATAAAGCTTCGTTATTGGGCATCATGGGTTTACCATCCATTTTTTCTGCATATTTTTCTGCCATTGATTGAGCTTCCGGAATAAACGGTGTCGGTGCCTTGCTTCCTTCCAAATCGGTTTTCATACCCAATCCAAATGATCTTTCACTAAAATTTAATGTACTATCCAGCGTTTGCATAAATAATAATACTTGTGTTCGCTGTGCCCAATCATCAACAAATATGGTTTTAAAATTATTAATGGGATGTTTAATAAAATCAGCAATTATTTTGTAAAATCGAACAATAAATGATTTCCCTTCTACTCTGGGCAACATAATTAAACGCCAAAAACCGGATCCCTTTGAATATCTAACAGGTTCCAAATGACTATGCTCGCCGATGTGTAAAATTGAACCAATTGCTACACCTTTGGAATAATCTGTTTTTTTGTTCAAGGAAGTTACTGGCATAAGCGCTTCAGAATTTGTTCTGACTTTGTTACCTAATTGATCTGATAAAATGGGAAGAGATGATTTTTTAAGCTTCAAAAGTAATTTGACTGTTCCCAAAACACCACCGGAAAAGATAACGCCTTTACAGGTAAATTTTCCTGATTTTCTTAAAAACAATGATGTTGATTCCATCCAAGCTACTTCATATCCCTCTGAACCATTTTTATTTCCCAACGGTTTTACATCTACAACCTTTGATTCAGCCAAAACCTTGGTTCCTTCTTTTTGAGCTAAATACAGATAATTTTTGTCCAATGTATTTTTTGCATTATATCTGCAGCCCACCATACATCCTCCGCAAAAAGTACACCCAGCTCTATCTGGTCCTCTTCCATTGAAAAACGGATCCGGGACAGTTTCATTCTGTTTACCAAAAAAGATCGAAACATTCGCTGCTTTAAATTCGTCTTCCTTATGTAAATCTTTTGCTAATTCCTTTAGTGCAATATCGCCGGGTTCCATTCTTGGGTTTCGGTCAGCGCCTAACATTTTAAGCGCCAGAGGATAATATTCTTTTAATTCTTCTTCCCAATCCGCCAAGTGTGACCAGCTTTTGGATGTATAAAAAGATTTTTTCGGGACGGGTAATGTATTAGCATAAACAATTGATCCCCCACCTACCCCCACTCCAGATAAAATACCAATATGTCTATAATAGGAAAGTCTAAAAAATCCGAAAAATCTAAATAATGGCAGCCACATCCATTTTTTCAAGTTCCAGATTGTTTTTGGGAAATCACTGCTTTGCCACCATTTCCCTTTTTCTATTACCAGTACTTTATAGCCTTTTTCTGATAATCGTAATGCAGATACAGACCCTCCAAATCCCGAACCGATAATAATGTAATCGTAATCAAACATTTTTTAAAAAAGATTATGAAATATCAAATTTCAAAAATATTGAACAGTAGTTCTTCTTCAGCCGGAGACAGATTTAACCCTCTACGTTTTTCAACAATTTTTGCAGTTTCAATAAACGCGTCCCATTTATTTCGTTTGATTTTATCTCCCACACACCACGAATATGGTTGAATGGTCTTCGGAGGAAATCCTTTAACGGCTATATTACTTCCCGGACCAATTACTGTGCCTGTATTTAGTCGAGTTCCAATAGCTGTTTTCACATGGTCGCCCATAAAACAACCCACATGTTTTGAACCTGTATTTATCATTGTACCATTAACCATCACATCAATATCGCTATAATTATTTTTTAAATTACTGTTAACGGTTCCCGCTCCAAGATTTACCCATTGTCCTAGATATGCATCACCCAAATGACCATCATGAACTTTGTTGCTCCATCCCTGGATGATAACACTGTTTATTTCTCCACCTAATTTACATACCGGTCCAATTGAACAACCCCCCTTGATTTGTGTCATGGGTTCAACAATACACTTTTCGCCTAAATACAATGGACCTTCCAAATAAGCCAATGGTTTTACACTCGTTTCATTTGCAATAATCACCGGCCCATTAGAAGCATTAATAACAGCTCCTTTAGAAATTATGGCAGATTTATGAGCAAAAATATTTTTTTCATTGATCAAAATCGCATCTGTTTCAGGAGATGAAAATTCCGCAAAAAACTGCATATCTTTTTCAATTTGCTGATGGGTTAAATCAATGGCTTCCCATAGATATTCTACCACTTGAGTTCTTAATTCACTTTTTGTCTCATCACTAACTATATCTTCTACAATGGGTCCGCCCGACTTTAACCACTTCTGCCCTGTTTCCTGTGTAAGATTCGCTCCTATGAGAGTATTATTGGCATAAAATAGAGTGGATTGTTGATTTTTAATGGTATCAATATCTTCAGCACTCCAAATTGCATTACCTAATAGCCAAATACCTTCATCAACATGTGTTGGATTTACATGATGTCCGGGAAAGGTCTCTTTCGATACTTCTTCTAATTCAGGACGAACAAACAAATGAATTTTTGCATCAGGAAGTAAAAAGCTAATACGCTCAATACACGTTAAAGCACCACATCGTATATCAAACGATGGCCGGGTCAATGTAATCGGTTCCAAGTTTAAAACACGGCTATTCTCATAAATATATATATTCATACTAATCCCAATAATTGCTGGATATTTCTAAATCCTTTTTCAATATAATCACTACCTTTTCGCTCAATCAATATATTAAAATATTTTTCACTTTCTTCAGTATAAAATCCAATCCTCATAGGCGCCTTGGATTGTTGAACAATTGTGGCTGACACAGCATCAAAATCAAGATTCAAATCAATCACAGCATCCAGTTTCGAAGAAAATACAATTTCCAAGAATGATTTATGAGGTAATCCCCAGCGATTTAAATGTTCGTTTGAGTACGTAATCAGACGATCATTTATCGATGAATCAACAAATTCCAAATTTCTTCTCATAGCAACATATCTCACGAGTATTCTACCTTCCGGTCCAATGGCATTTTGCAAGGATTGTATAAAGATGCGTGCCAAACGGGAATGTTCCGGATTTTTTGGTAATAGGACTAAAAGATTTGATATTGGGTAGCGTTCTTTCCGTAAAGCTAAACCAACTTTACCATTCGATTTTTCCCGGGTGCGATTCAACCACAAGGCCATACGAGTTTTTAATGGTAAATCCACAGTGGAATATAACTTTTTTCACAGAAAAGAATCTGTGTAGTTTCGCCTTTCTAATAATCCGGGAAAATAATGAGTGTAAGTAAAAAAATTCTGTTTGGCGGCTTGGGCTGGGCTTTGGCCGGGCCGATTGGCGCAATAATCGGGTACTATCTCGCTTCTTCTGGCGACTATTCTGGCCAAAGAACATTTGGTTCGGCGACACAAAATTATCCTAATACAAAACCGGGAGATTTCATGGTCTCTCTTTTGGTGCTTTTAGGTGTCGTTATGAAAGCGGACAAGCAATTGCTAAAATCAGAATTGGATTACGTCAAGCAATTCCTTCGCCAGCAATTCAGTCATCAAAACACGCAGGAATATATGACCCTGTTCAAGGATATCATAAAACAAGATTATCCCATTCGTGATGTGTGTCGGCAAATTCAGCGATCCATGGATCATCCCAGTCGATTGGAACTGATTCATGTTTTATTCGGCTTGTCTCAAGCCGATGGTCACGTTCATCCTGATGAAATAAGCATTATTCATACCATTGCTCGCTATTTGAATATTAATGAACATGACTTTGATTCAATTAAAGCCATGTTTGTTAAAGATACACATTCTGCTTACAAAGTTCTTGAAATAGAAAATTCTGCCACAGATAGCGAAGTAAAAAAAGCATATAGGAAAATGGCATCAAAATATCATCCGGATAAAGTTTCTCATTTAGGTGAAGATTTAAAACATTTGGCTGAAGAAAAATTCAAAGCTGTCAACGATTCATATCAATCTATTAAAAAACAACGGGGAATGTCTTGAACAAAAATATCCCTGGCCAATTCCCATTTACCCGCGGCATTTATCCTAAAATGTATCAAAAACGTCTTTGGACCATGCGTCAGTATGCCGGCTTTACCACTGCAGAAGAATCCAATAAACGCTATCGCTATCTATTAGATCAAGGTGTGACTGGATTATCCGTCGCTTTCGATTTACCTACGCAAATTGGGTATGATTCAGACCATGTTTTAGCGGATGGCGAAGTAGGCAAAGTAGGAGTCCCCATTTCTACATCTGAAGATATGGTTAGATTATTCAAGGATATTCCATTGGAGTCTGTTTCCACATCCATGACAATCAATGCCACTGCTGCTATTCTTTTGGCATTCTATATTGTTACAGCAGAAAAACAGGGAGTTTCTGTCCAAAAATTGAAAGGTACAATTCAGAACGATATACTAAAAGAATATATTGCTAGGGGTACCTACATCTATCCACCTGAACCTTCCATGCGGATTGTAACGGATATTTTTGAATTTTGTTCTGATCATGTGCCAAACTGGAATACGATTTCGATTTCCGGATATCACATTCGTGAAGCTGGCTCAACCGCCGCGCAAGAACTGGCATTTACATTAGCGGATGGAATTGCTTATGTCCAAGCTGCCATTGATAAAGGATTGGATGTGAATCGTTTTGGTAAACGTCTTTCTTTCTTTTTTAATTCTCATAATGATTTCTTAACCGAAGTGGCCAAATTTCGTGCAGCTCGGCGCATGTGGGCACATATTATGGAAGACCGTTTTGGTACAACGGAAGAAAAAGCCATGATGTGCCGCTTTCATACTCAAACGGGTGGTTCAACTCTTGCGGCTCAACAAATTGATAATAATGTTGTTCGCACAACCATCCAAGCTATGTCAGCTGTATTAGGCGGAACACAATCCCTCCATACGAATTCACGGGATGAAGCGCTGGCTTTGCCATCAGATAATGCAGTTAAACTGGCTCTTCGCACTCAACAAGTTATCGCTCATGAATCAGGTATTGCTGATCATCCCGATCCTTTTGGAGGGAGTTATGTTGTTGAATCATTAACAGATCAGTTGGAAGCAGAAGCGAAAGACATCATAGCTGAAATTGATGAAATGGGTGGCGCCGTAGATGCAATTGAAAAAGGCTGGGTGCAGAGTGAAATTGCTCGAAGTGCCTATGAGTATCAATCTAAAGTGGATTCTGGTGATCAAATAATTGTAGGTGTAAATAAATTTTCCAGCGATGAAAAAAATGAATCTGATCTACTGGCTATCGATCCCAAAGCTGTGGATAACCAGATAAAGCACGTGGTTAATTTCAAAGCAAAACGGAATAATGATCATGTTCAAAATAGATTGAGCGAACTTGAATCCGTCGCTTCCAATACTGAAAATATCATACCTACTATCATCGAGTGCGTTAGGCATGATTGCACATTAGGTGAAATTTCCGATTCTCTACGTAAAGTATTCGGCGAATACCGTCCCAACTTTTAGCAAATCTTTTTACATGAATTCCCGCCTGGTTTCCTCCATAATCTCTTTCATATTCCATCCCATGCTTATATCGCTTGCTGTATTTTATTTACTTCTATTTGGCAGTGAACCCATTGCAGCAAACGCCATAAATATACTTTTGGTATGTTTCATCTTCTCCAACTTTATTCCCATTTCTACTGTGTTAGTTTTGAAGAGAATGGGGAAAATTTCCGATTTGGATGCATCCCAAAAAGAACAACGTATTTTTCCTCTCATGTTGGGAATATTGTATTCGGGAATCGCATTTCTGATACTGACATATATGAATGCTAATTCGTTGGTTCGAGGACTCATGTTTTGTTATATGACGAATACAATTTTTACCATTTTGATTACTCGCTACTGGAAAATATCTATTCACGCCATGGGTGTGAGCGGACCTATCGCTGCATTGTGGATTGCCGGATTTCAGTTTCCTATTCCTGCATTTTTCATTCTGTTAGCTGTCAGCTATTCAAGAGTTATTTTGAAAGCACATACAGTATTACAGGTTTTTGCAGGTTCTATTAGTGGGTTAATTCTCACCTATTTTCAACTGCAATTATTTTTTGTGTAAAAGTGTTTATCAATCTTATCCAAACAAATCTCACGACGACTGTTTTAGGTAAAAATATCGAACATTATTCATGGACGGAATCCACAAACGAAGATGCGTGGAAATTGATCGATGATGGTACGGTCGAAGGAACAATTGTTATTACAGATAAACAGACTGATGGTAAAGGTCGGGCTGGTCGGTCCTGGATATCAGTTCAGGGAAAAAGTTTAACCGCTTCACTCATAATTAAACCGGGAATAGACAGTCGTTTGGCTGGATTTTTCCCATTATTAACGGGCGTTGCCATTGTAAAGGCATTTGCAGAATTAGGTCTGGACGTAAAATTAAAATGGCCGAATGACATTATGGTAAATAACAAAAAACTTGGGGGAATTCTTTGCGAAAGCCGTGTGCAGGGCAAAGTCCATGAATGGGTGGTTATTGGTATGGGTCTAAATATCAATGAAAAAGAAAATGAATTACCTGATGAATTGAGGGCAACATCATTTTTTATGGAAAAATCCTCATCCATACAACGAGAATTGGTATTGGCGAAAATAATGAATCATATTGAACCCTTATATGTTGAATTAAACAAAAATAAAGATCCATCCCAATTAATGGCATTATGGACTGAATATTGTAATCATGTGAATAAGACAGTTAAGTTTGAAGTAGAAAATAAATCACTATCAGGTAAATTCATGGGATTAAATACAGACGGGGCAGCAATTGTAAAAACAAATGGAAATGAAAAAATATTTTCAAGTGGAGATATGCATTTAATTCAATCATGATTTTAGCAATCGATATCGGTAATACAAATGTTGTCCTTGGACTGATCAAAGATGATAAGATAATTGAAAGTTGGAGGTTGACGACGGACTCAACACGGACGATTGATGAATGTTGGGTCGCTATAAAATTATTAGCCCAAGATGCTGACCGCGATCTTGACGAAATTAACGAAATTGTCATTTGCAGTGTTGTGCCAAAAGAAACATTTCTGTTTAAAAAAATGTGTAATCATTATTTAGACATCGTCCCATTTGAGGTAAATGGCTCAAAGAATCTTGGAATAAAACTGGATGTTTCTTCACCGGAAGAAGTTGGCCCTGACCGCATTGCGAATGTGTATGCTGCAGGAAAACTATATGGTAAACCAGCTGTCGTGGTGGATTTCGGTACAGCAACAACGTATGATGTTATTGACGAAAACGGAAATTTTATCGGCGGCGCCATCGCTCCCGGAATTGAAACCAGTGCTACACATTTACTCCAAAACGCAGCATTACTTCACCGTATAGATTTTGAAATTCCAGAATCTGCTATTGGAAAAGATACGCGAACTAATCTGGAAAGCGGTATTTTGTTTGGAGCCGCCGATCAAGTCGATGGAATGATCAAACGAATCAAAGCTGAAAAAGGATGGAATGATATTCCTGTGATTATTACCGGCGGATTAGGGAAAGTAATTGGTGGCATCGCCAAAACAAAAATCACCTTTGATGATGACCTGACTCTAAAGGGTTTATTTCATATATTTAAAGATCTGAAATGATCAATATCGATGTAGCGGTGACACTTTAATATTAATGTTAAAACCGCTATATTTTTGTTTTAGATCCTCTTCTAGAGATTTACAACAGCCTACAATTTGACTTTGTATCATTCCCACTTTAACATTTATGCCAAATAAAATGACATTGTGATTTTCTGTTTTTACCACACGAATATCATGAATGTCAGTGATTCGTTCATCCTTCAGCCATGTTTCTTCTAAATAAGAATTAATGTCCTGCACCATGGGATCTCTTGGATGCACCGGATCCATATGAACTGTGGGCTTTACGCCCAGGGTATTTTCAAGTTGATCTTCCACTTCTTCAGAAATATCATGGGATACGGCCGTTGTTTCATTCGCATCAATCTCTACATGAACGCTTACGAATTTGTCATGGCCATAACTATGAACCGCAATATCGTGCACACCCAAAACACCATCAACATTCATTACTATTTGGCGAATACTTTCCACTTCTTCTCCGGTGGGCGGTTTTCCTATGAGATCATCCACAGCAGTTTTAGCAATTTCAAACCCTGTATAAATTAAAAACAATGCCACACCTAATCCAGCCCAGCCATCTACCGTCGGATAACCGTAAATACCCGCAATCATTGCTCCCACAACAAGAAGACTCGAGATGGCATCAGTACGGTGATGCCAGGCATCAGCATGGAGTGTACCTGATGCAATTTTAGACGAAAGGAATTCAGCATATCTTGCTGTGATTTCTTTCAATATAATAGTCACCAAAAGGATGATGACCATCCACCATTCAACTTTTACACGTTCAGGGTTTTGGATACGATCTATGGCAACTTGAATGAATTCGATCCCCGCCACTACCAAAAGAATTGCAATAATTAAAGTGGCAATATATTCTGCACGGCCGTGTCCATAAGGATGTTCAACATCTGCAGGTTTTTCAGCTTGCTTGAAACCCCAGATTACTACCCCAGATGAAACTACATCAGACAAGGTATGAACTGCATCTGCGATAACACTGACAGCTCCCACCATAAGTCCAATCACAAATTTGAAAATGAATAAAATGCTGTTTACACAAACGGATATCCATCCTTGAAAAACACCAATTTTTATTCGGTATTTTTGTGCCGATTCCTTGGAAGTGGGGACAAAATAGTTAGTGAAGGATTTAAACATCATCATGCTTTTTCAATTCTATTACCATCGGTAAGTATACTTCATCGATTTTAAATGACAAATTATCTATCATACTAATAAGTTTTTTACAAGTATCTTTATGTGCTGGCATATGTAATCGCAATAATCATAAATACCTTCGATGAATTCTGGGCGATCTGCCATTATTATATTGTTCCTTTAATCTTATGCAAATTATTCTTCCCTTTTTGTAATAGAGCATATTCAAAACCATCTTTTATACAGGCTGATCCGATTTTACCGTCTTTTCGGATAGCAATGTAGGCGATCTGAAAATCGAGGTTTCCATTGTGTTTTTTAATCACACGATTTAATGCTTCTTCGCATGCTGCTGTGGGATCGTAACCCTGTCTCATGAGTTCCACCACCAAGAAACTTCCCGTAGTTTTGATGACTTCCTCACCGAGTCCTGTCGCAGCAGCACAACCAATTTCATTATCTACAAAAAGTCCGGCGCCGATGATGGGGCTGTCTCCCACCCTGCCGTGCATTTTATAGGCCCAACCGCTGGTGGTGCAGGCACCGGTGAGATCACCATTCTTGTCCTGAACCAACACAGAAATGGTATCATGGGTTTCATGGGGCATCATTTCCCGGCGCTTCTTTTTCCATTTTTCCCAAGCCATTTTGGATTCATCAGTAAGTAGATCAATTTCTTCGAATCCATGGGACACGGCAAACTGCCTTGCCCCTTCGCCAACCAACATCACGTGTTTCGTTTCTTCCATCACTTTTCTGGCAACGGAAACCGGATGCTTTATATTCTGCAGAAATGCCACAGAACCTGCATTACCATCCGAATCCATAACACAGGCATCCAGCGTTACGTTTCCCTGTTCGTCCGGCAGTCCGCCAAATCCAACGGATGTACTAGTCGGATCGGCTTCTGGAACTTTGGCACCGGCTTCAGCCGCATCCATGGCCGAGCCTCCATTTTGGAGCACTTTCCACGCCACATCATTTGCCGGAAGTCCATGTTCCCATGTGGACAGAATCAATGGATCATTCATATTTGGTTTGATTTCGTCATCACTCATAAGTATTGATGGAGCAGTTATCCCGATTGCGCTTGTTTTAAGGAAATCTCTGCGCTTCATATCAAAACGGCTATATAGTTGATGTTCGGTTCATACATGATTCTTACCTTTGTTTTCAAGGTATACAATTTATCATGTAGAAACGTAGCACCGCCATGTCTCTACAAATGATATTTACGAATCGTAGGCGGCCATCCCCGTTTCTTGCTGGCCAATGATGAGCGTATGCATCTCATGAGTCCCTTCGTAAGTATAAACAGATTCAATATTGGCCATGTGGCGCATGATTGGATAGTCTTCTGTAATGCCGTTTGCCCCAAGAATACCCCGTGATATTTTGGCAATATCTCTCGCCAATACACAATTGTTCCGCTTCGCCATGGAGACTTGCTGAAATGTCATGGTGCCCTCATCTTTTAAACGGCCCAAGCGATAAACCAAAAGTTGTGCTTCGGTGATCCGAGTCACCATTTCTACCAGTTTGGATTGAATGAGCTGATATCCACCGATAGGCTTGGAGAATTGTTTCCGTTCTTTTGAATAATCCAGTGCCGTGTTGTAGCAATCAACTGCAACACCAACCATTCCCCAGGAAATACCATATCGCGCTTGAGTTAAACAACTTAAGGGTCCCTTTAATCCTTCAATATTGGGAAGTCGCGCTGAATCAGGAACTCGCACGTTGACCATAGAGAGTTCGGATGTTACTGAAGCACGTAAACTCAATTTGCCATGAATATCGCTGGATGTGAATCCGTCCATCCCTTTTTCCAATAAAAAACCACGGACAATACCTTCTTCATCTCTCGCCCAGACTACGGCCACATCGGCAACGGAACCATTAGTGATCCACATTTTACTCCCGTTAATGATCCAGTCATCGCCGTCTCGTTTGCATCGCGTTGCCATTCCACCAGGGTTGGAACCAAAGTTCGGTTCTGTGAGCCCGAAGCAGCCAATCTTGGTACCAGCACCTAATCCGGGCAACCATTTGTCTTTTTGTTCTTCAGAACCATAAGCATGGATGGGATACATAACCAATGCGCCCTGAACGCTGGCAAAAGAACGCAGTCCGGAATCACCTCTTTCCAATTCGTGCAAAATTAATCCGTAAGCCACGTTGCTCACACCTGCACCACCTGAACCTTCCGGCAGGGACGAGCCCATGAATCCCAATTCACCCAGTTTGGGGACCAAATCCATGGGAAAGGTGGCGTTCTCATAATGTTCATTGATCACAGGCATGAATTCCGTCTGGACGAAATCGTAAGCGGTTTGCTGAATTAGTAATTCTTCTTCGGTGAGAAGATCAGTTATATTGTAAAAATCGGGGCCGTAATTCTTCATGGTTTTTCTTTAAAAATTGGAGTGGAAATTACACTTTTCATTGAATTAATAAGAGATAATAATGATTCATCTGTCCAAGATACTTTATTGGGTTTTGATTTTATTCTTTCTAATACCATTGATAAACTTTGGTCGCTAAGAAAAATGTTCATTTTATCTAACCTGTTTTTTAGCGCTGTTTTCCCAGTAAACTTACCGATCTCCAAGTGGCGCTTCCGGTGAACAGTCTCAGGTGAAATTGCTTCATAAGATTGTGGCTCCTTTGCCACCGCTTTCACATGGAGCCCCGCTTTATGGGTAAATGCATTTTTCCCAACAATGGGTTTATTGGCATTTGAGTCCAATTGTGAATACACACCAACCATTTCAGTCAATTCTGGAATCATGCCTAGTACCCAGTTCCTTTTTACGCCATATATTTTGGTCAAAGCAGTAGTAATCTCCGCCAATGGTGGTAAACCCACCCGTTCACCTAACCCGTTTACTGATACATCTATACATCGGGCCCCTGCTTCCAAAGCTGAAAGTGCATTGGCAGTAGCCATCCCAAAATCATTATGGCAATGAACATGAAGTGGAATATCTAACTCTGAAACAATTCGTATCACTAATTCTTTCATTTTTGTAGGTGTTAAACAACCTACCGTATCAGCAAGACTAAATCGGTCTGCGCCTGAATTTTGCACCAATTGTCCCACTTGAATCAGAAAATCAATATCTGTTCGACTGGCATCTTCAGCTGTGAATCGAAGTTTAAGTCCACTGTCTTTCCCATATTTCACTGCAGTTTCAATGCGTCGAAGCGCTTCTTTTTTCGTAACGGTAAATTTGTGTTTCAAGCTTAAAGAAGATGTACCAAAAAATATCCCCATCCATGGGACACCAATCGCAACAGCATCATCTATATCGGAAATTTTTGCGCACCCGTGGGCCACTTTGGAGGCATTTAAATTTAGTGAATTCAAAGCCTCTACAGCTTCGTAAACATCAGGGGAAACTGCAGGATGGCCCAATTCAATAAAATCAACACCGAATGAATCCAACTTTTTTGCGATGGCCACCTTTTGGTCTAAAGAAAAAGAAACGCCAGGCGTTTGTTCTCCTTCACGCAATGTTGAGTCCAGAATTTCGATTTGTTTAGGAGAGATCATTTGGTGAACTTAAAAAATCTATTTTGACAGAACAAATTACATTCATTAGATATTGATGATAACGTAATTTTAGTGATTATTTAAATTGAGAAAAATTTTTAATGAATAATCAACGAAGAGAAATGGTGGATGGCGCTTCGGCTATTGCACGGGGTGCATTGGATGCGGGATGTAATTATTTTGCTGGATATCCCATTACGCCCGCTTCAGGTATTTTATCTCACATGCTTCGTGAGCTTCCCAAAGTAGGCGGCATTGGTTTTCAGGGTGAAGATGAAATTTCTTCTCTTGGGCACTGTATTGGTGCAGCCATGGCTGGAGCAACTGTTTTTACGGCAACAAGTGGTCCGGGACTTTCCCTTTATTCCGAGAACCTTGGTTTGGCAATCATGATGGAAGTACCCATCGTCATTGCCATTTCACAAAGATTAGGGCCATCAACCGGTGCGGCCACAGCCTCGGCACAAGGTGATATCCAATTTATGCGTTGGGGAACTACAGGCGGTTATCCCATGATTGTTTTATCCCCAACCAATATTTCTGAGAGCTACCATTTAACAAAGCGTGCTTTTAAATTGGCGAAACGATTCCGCACTCCCGTATTTCTTGCTTCGGATAAAGATACGGTCATGACAACAGAATCCGTTCCAGTCGATGATATGAAGCATGCACCGGATTGGCCAGAAATTCCCAACGGGGTAATCAAAAAACCATTAGATCCTTATCGTGTAGATGGCCCCATCCATCATTATACGGGATCGAGTCATAATGATGATGGTCATATCACCAAAGATCCAGATATAATTGCGACACTCAATGAACGATTAAGAATGAAAATTGAATCAAATCTCGATGAACTTTCTTTGGTTAAATCAGATTTAGAGGCGGGTGCAGATACACTCATGGTGAGCTATGGTGTTTCGGCTCGATCCATGGATGCAGCGGTTAATAAAATTCGAAATGCCGGAAACAAAGTATCTTCAATGACAATCTATTCGCTGTGGCCCATACCAGAAAAAACCATTCAAGATTGCTTAAAAGGAATAAAACGAGTCATTGTTCCAGAAATGAATCATGGTCAATATCTCCGTGAAATTGAACGGTTAGTAAACCGAGATATTGAGCTCATTGGTGTTAATCGGGTGGATACTATTTTAATTACGCCAGAAGAAATAATTGGAGCTTATCATGGCCGATAAAATATTAGATACGTTTATCGCCGAAGAAAATTTACCCTATGCGTTTTGCCCGGGATGTAGTCATGGAAAAATTCTCGAAGCCTTAAGCGATAGTTTAAAACAACAAGGACTTGATCCATCAGAAGTAGTTATTGTAACTGATATTGGATGCGTTGGACTTTCGGATAAATATTTTGTTACTCACGCATTTCATGGATTACATGGACGCGCCATAACGTATGCTTCAGGAATAAAAATGCAAAATCCAGATTTAAAGGTAATTGTTTTGATCGGGGATGGCGGTTGTGGAATTGGCGGTCATCATCTACTCAATGCAGCCAGACTTAACACAGATATTAATGTTTTAGTTTTTAACAATTTTAATTTCGGTATGACAGGTGGACAACATTCAGTCACGACCCCATTAGATAGTATTACAGCAACAACAACATTAGGCAGTACAGATGCCCCTATGGATATCGCGGGCACTGCTCAAGTAAATGGTGGTGGTTTTATCGCTCGTGCAACAGCATTTGATAAAGATCTCCCGGAATTGATTCAAAAGGCCATGAATCACGATGGTTTTTCTCTCATTGACACTTGGGAATTATGTACAGCCTATTTTGTACCTAGAAATGATTTTGGCCGAAAAGAAATGATGGAATATATGGATAGTATGCAAATGGCATCGGGTGTCCTTCAAGAAACAGATAGACCCAGTTTTCAAACCAGTTATAAAAATATTCAGAAACAAGCCAGTGAACAAAGTCCAATGAGCGGGCTCGTTTTAGATACGAAATTTTCTTCTAACTTAGAGAAACCAATACGAATAATTTTGGCAGGTGCCGCAGGACAAAAGGTTGTTTCAGCTGGTAACTTACTTGCATCTGCTGCAACTCTTTCCGGATTATGGACAAGTCGCCGAGCTGATTTTCCAATTACAATTCAGACAGGATTTTCAGTGGCTGAAATTGTAATCAGCCCAGAACCAGTCGATTATTCTGGTATCGTAAAACCGGACATTGTGGTCATTATCGCACAAGAGGGTAAAGCTAAAATATCAAGATTAACCAATGCCATGGAATCTACCGGAACGATTTATCATTCTGAAGATTTGGGAGACATTGATTCTGAAGCGAATATTATTCCGTTAGTTTTTCCATATGAGGGCAAAAGAGATATGAAAAAAAATATTTCTGCTTTTACCGTAGCCTTTCTTACGAAAGAATTAAATATATTCCCTTTTGAAGCTTTAAAAGAAGCAACTCGTCAAATTCAAAAACCCAAAATCGCTGAAATAAACATGGGTGTTTTTGCCTACTTTGAATAATCCATTATCCTATGGCGCCTTTGTTTCTAACAACAGCACTATTTTTAAAATTCATGCTCCGAAAACTACACATGCATATTTGGTCATTTTCAATTTACCGGAAGATGAAACCGGTGTAGAGTATGAAATGACAAAACAAGATAATGGTGATTTTACGATTGAATCACATGATGCTGGTGTTGGAACGATATATGGTTTTCGCATGGAAGGCCCATTGAATGATCCCAACCTGATAATTGCCGATCCGTATTCCAAAGCAGCCATCACCCAAAATTCCATGAGTCACGTGGCTAAATCACTGGTTATAGATGATACCTATGACTGGGAAGATGATACCTGGATCCAGATCGATC
>DJKX01000044.1:0-1253 GCA_002436185.1 Fidelibacterota bacterium UBA6531 | reverse complement strand
TACATCCACAGCAAACCAAAAAGGTACGTATGCCGGGTTGGTTGAAGCGGGCCAAAATGGAGGTATAGAGCATATCAAGGCCATGGGTGTTAACACTGTTCAGATTTTGCCCATTCAAGACTTTGCCAATTTTGAAGTACCATTTAAGGATAACAAAGCACCCATATATAATGATTGGAATCCATATGGGCGCAATCACTGGGGCTATATGACTACCTTCTTCTTTGCGCCTGAATCTTACTACGCCAGTGATGGAACGGATATCCCTGGGTCTTGGAATGGTAGAGACGGTAGGTCGATAAATGAAATCAAGGACATGGTCAAAGCTTTCCATAAAAAAGATATCGCTGTGATTATGGATGTGGTATATAACCATGTATCCAACTTTGACTGGCATCCTCTGAAATATATTGACCGGGAAATGTATTTCAGACTCGATAAAGATGGAGACTACATAACTCACAGCGGTTGTGGCAATGATACCCGTTCGGAGCATCCCAAAATGCGGCAATTGATATTGGAAAGCGTTAAATACTGGATGACAGAATACCACGTAGATGGTTTCCGTTTTGATCTTGGCAACCTGATTGACGATGAAACAAGACAGCTTATAATTGATGAATTAAAAGCCATCAATCCTCATGTCATCCTCTTGGCCGAACCCTGGGGAAATGGGTATGATCCTGATGGCTTCTCCGATATGGGCTGGGCAACATTCAATGACCAGTTCAGAGATGGTCTAAAAGGCGGTGTTTCTGATGATGAAGAAAAAGGATTTCTTTTTGGCCAGTATCGTGATCATAATTTTTTACAATGCTTGGTGATGGGGTCACTACGCGAGTATGACGGGCAGTATATAAAATCTGCTCATAGCGTGAATTATCTTGAATGTCATGATGACTATACATTCGGAGATCGACTGCGAATCACCGGTGGTTTTGTAGATAAAAATGAAAAAATAATTAATACTGAAAAAAATGCACTTGTTAAGGATAAGCTTTTGGTAATGAATAAGCTTGCTGCATTATTTCTATTTACCAGCCAGGGGATAACATTTATACATGAGGGTCAGGAATGGGCGCGTAGTAAGGTGGTTGCAGAAACGACTGTGCCTGACGAACGCGTTGGTAAAATTGATCATAATTCATACGAAAAAGACAATGAAACCAACTGGCTGAACTGGAATGAACGAGAAATGAATGGCGAATTGGTGGATTACTACAAAGGGTTGATTGAGTTAAGGAAACAGTATT
>DJKX01000061.1 GCA_002436185.1 Fidelibacterota bacterium UBA6531 | reverse complement strand
CATCCTATCAGTGGAATTCAAATGGATCGAGATTCAAGGTGGCTGCCATAGATTTTGGGATCAAACAAAATATTTTACGCCTTTTGGAAAACCATGGCTGTGATATTACTGTTTTTCCTGCACAAACAACGGCGAAAGAAATATTAGAATTCGAACCAAACGGCATTTTTCTTTCCAATGGTCCAGGAGATCCCGCTGCAGTAACCTACGGTATTGAAACAGTTCAAGGACTATTGGGTAAAAACCCCATTTTTGGTATATGTCTGGGTCATCAAATATTGGCACTGGCATTAGGAGCCAAAACATTCAAATTAAAATTTGGTCATAGAGGGCTCAACCACCCGGTAAAGAATTTGGAATCTGGGGTAGTGGAGATTACCAGCCAGAATCATGGTTTTGCTGTTGACTTGGATACTCTCCCGGAAAATGTAATCCCCACCCATGTAAATCTCAATGACAATACTTCAGAAGGAATCCGTTGCAAGGATATCCCAGCATTTTCAGTCCAATATCATCCAGAAGCCAGCCCTGGCCCCCATGACAGCCGCTACCTTTTCCAACAATTCATTGAAATGATGAAACGTGCCAAAAAGAACTGATATAGAATCCATATTAATCATTGGTGCTGGCCCCATCGTCATCGGTCAGGCCTGTGAGTTCGACTATTCCGGCACTCAAGCCACCCGAGCGCTGAAGGAAGAAGGATACCGCGTAATCCTGGTGAATTCCAATCCTGCTACAATTATGACCGACCCTGATTTAGCAGATGCCACTTACATCGAACCCATAACCCCGGAGTATGTGGAAACCATCATCCAAAAAGAGAAACCAGATTCGATATTACCTACAGTTGGTGGACAAACGGCTTTGAATTTAACCATGGATCTGCATCGGCAGGGAATCCTGAAGAAATATGATGTACAGCTGATAGGCGCCCAGGTAGATGCCATTGAAAAAGCAGAAGACCGTGAAAGATTTAAGGAAGCAATGGATGCCGTGGAGATTGATACTGCACAAGGCGGTTTTGTTCATTCCTGGCAGGAAGCGGAAGCACTTATGGAGACCATGCAATTCCCGGTGATTATCCGGCCTTCCTTCACGCTGGGCGGCACTGGCGGATCCGTTGCTTACAATCATGAAGAGTTCCAGGAATTGGTTGAAAATGGATTGAACGCCAGCCCTATCACTGAAGTATTGATTGAAGAATCCCTTTTGGGCTGGAAGGAATTTGAGCTGGAAGTGATCCGGGACAAAGCAGACAACGCCATCATTATCTGTTCCATAGAAAATATTGATCCCATGGGTGTCCACACCGGTGATTCCGTTACAGTAGCACCGGCCATGACATTAACAGATAAAGAATTTCAGCAAATGCGTAATTGGTCTATCTTATGTTTACGCACCATCGGTGTTGAGACCGGTGGCTCAAATGTGCAGTTTGCAGTCAATCCTGAAAACGGCAGGTGTATCATTATTGAAATGAATCCCCGGGTAAGCCGCTCATCAGCACTGGCTTCCAAAGCAACAGGCTTTCCCATTGCCAAAGTAGCTGCCAAATTAGCTGTGGGCTATACATTAGATGAGCTGCCCAATGATATTACAGGAAAAACGCTGGCAGCATTTGAACCAACTATTGATTATATCGTGACCAAAGTTCCACGCTTTGATTTTGAAAAATTTCCATCGGCGTCAGGTCATCTCGGCGTCCAGATGCAAAGCGTGGGTGAGGTTATGTCTATTGGACGCACTTTTCGTGAATCATTACAAAAGGCATTTCGATCTTTAGAAGTAGGCTTGGATGGATTGGAGCCAAAACCGGCAGCAGCGGGGGATCCGGATGTGAGCAGGGCGAGATCGCTGGATATGTCCACGCTGCGTTACGCCACATCGTTTCGGTTATTAAAAATCAGACAGGCTTTTATAGAGGGGCAATCCATTGAAGATATTTTTAATGTGACCAAAATAGATCCGTGGTTTTTACAGCAGATCAAAATGCTGGTTGATCAGCAAAATGGTTCATCTTTGCGTGAATTGAAGCACGGTGGTTTCTCTGATAAACAAATAGGCCGCATGCTTGATAAATCGGAGTTGGAGATTCGTGATGAAAGAAAAAAAAATGCAGTATTTCCAGCGTACAAGGTTGTGGACACCTGTGCCGCTGAATTTGTGGCCCAGACACCCTATTGTTATTCTACCTATGATGAAGAGAATGAGATCGAGCCCCTGGAAGGGAAAAAAGTCATAATCTTGGGAGGCGGGCCTAACCGTATCGGGCAGGGGATCGAATTTGATTATTGCTGTGTCCAGGCAGTGTTTGGATTACAGGATCAAGGGTATAAAACCATTATGGTCAATTGTAACCCGGAAACTGTCAGCACCGATTTTGATTTAGTGGATCGATTATACTTTGAGCCGGTAACCTTTGAGGATGTGCTCAATATTGTGGAATTTGAAAAGCCAGATGGTGTGTTGGTTCAGTTTGGGGGGCAAACACCCTTGAAAATCGCAAATGCCTTGGCTGATGCGGGCGTGCCCATCATTGGTACATCTCCGGAAAATATTGATCTGGCTGAAGACCGGGAGAAATTTGGAGCCATTTTAGATAAGCTGGAAATAGTGTGCCCCCAGTACGGCACGGGACGAACTCTGGATGAAGTGGTAGCCGTAGCTGAAAAAATAGGGTTTCCTGTTTTAGCCCGTCCCAGTTATGTCCTGGGTGGACGGGCCATGGAAATCGTCTATTCAAAGGAGCAGTTGATTAATTACATTTCTCGAAACGCTGATGTAACCGAAGGACATCCCATACTGATTGATGAATTTTTAGAGGATGCCTTTGAATTTGATGTGGATGCTCTGTGTGATGGTGAAATGGTTCACATCGGTGCAGTGATGCAGCATATTGAAGAAGCAGGGATACACTCTGGCGATTCTGCTTGTGTGCTGCCGCCGTATCGCATTACCACGGAAGCCATGGATGAGATCATCCGGATCACCCAAGCACTGGCACTGGAATTGAATGTGGTTGGATTGATCAATCTCCAATTTGCCTATAAGGATGACCAGGTCTATGTGCTGGAAGTAAATCCAAGGGCCAGCCGAACGGTGCCCTTTGTAAGTAAAACGACCGATGTTCCCCTGGCACGGATCGCTTCCCAATTGGCAGTGGGGGCAAAACTGTCAAAGTTTGAATTAAAACCATGGGATGGCAATTCCCATGTGGCGGTAAAGGAAGCTGTGTTGCCATTCAATAAATTTCCAGAAGAATCCATCTTTTTAAGCCCGGAAATGAAATCCACAGGCGAAGTAATGGGTATCTCCAATACATTAGGAGATGCGTTCAAGCGGGCATCCATCAGTGCCGGGAATGTGATTCCAAGTTTCGGAACCGTATTTCTATCCGTGAATGATGCAGATAAATTGGATGTTATTCCCATTGCCCGCGACTTAAAAGAAATTGGTTTTGATCTCGTGGCGACTGCCGGGACGGCAAAAGAGCTCCGCAGAAACGGTATTTATGCAGTTGCAGTTTTTAAAGTGGGAGAAGGCCGGCCCAATGTGGTGGACGGCATCAAGAATGGGGACATCAATCTGGTGATCAATACACCCATGGGGGCTCAAGCTCGCTATGATGAAGAATCCATTGGTCGGGCCTGTATTCAAAAAGGAATTGTTGCCATTACAACGTTGTCAGGAGCGGAAGCAGCTGTGCGGGCGATAAGGTCATCAAATAAAAAGATCAAGGTGCGATCTATTCAGGATTATCATAAATAAAAAAGCCTCAATTGATCGAGGCCTTTTTATTTGATCTAATAAGTGCTATCCAGCCCAAATACCGATACAGAACAATATACCGGTAACCAGATGCATATTAATCGTGCCGGCATTTGCCGGGAGCAATAGCCTATCATTATAATATTGGTAGAGCGTTTGGATAGCTCTTACACCAAAATATCCCGCTGGTAGCGCGATCAATGACAGCATGGGAAACGTTCCATTCAAAGCCATAATCGTAATGCTGACATAGGTCCCCACTACAAGAAGAACATATCCAAACCGGGCTTTTTCAGGGCCAAATACAACGATCAGAGTATTCTTGCCAGTGGCTTTATCACCGTCATGATCAGGAAACTCATTCACATATACAATGGCTGCTACCAATAATCCGATGGGAATACCGGCAAAAAGAGCTTGAGGCAGGATTTGTCCAGTTTGTACCAGCGCACTGCCGGCCACCATTAGAGGCCCAAAGCTCAAGCCAATTAATAGCTCACCTAAACCTTTACGGGCTGCAAACCTAAACGGGGGTGCCGTATAGAAAAATCCGGATACAAAACCTATTAATCCTAACCAAAGCACATCCATGCCGGCTTTTTGAATTAAGGGAACACCTACAACAGCGCTCAAAGCAAAAGTAACTAATGAAACAGTTAACATTCCCTTAGGTGTTATAAGGCCCATTTGAATACTACGGCTGCCACCAGAATAAGGTACCATATAATTATAGTTGGCCTCATCCGTGCCGCTGGTATGGTCAAAATAATCATTGGCCGTATTGGTGCCTATGTGGAGTAGACTTCCGCCTAGCAAGGTCAGCCCCAGCCAACCCAAACTGACATCATAGCCCATGAAATTTGCCACTGCTGCACCAACTAAAATAGGTACTATAGTTGCGGTCAAAAAGGGCAAGCGCATGATCACCAGCCAGGTAAATATTTTGGTCATCAAATTGATATGCGGTCGTACATCATCCGGGGTCTTATCTTCCAAAGGAGAGGTGATACCACAGTAACCGATATGAGTATCATTTTTATCTTTGGTGGGTGTAATCTTGATTTGGCAAGGAATCTCATGTCCATCTTTGTGCAGGAAAACTGTCTCCCCTTCCCAAGCGCCTTTTTCTACGGATTCTTTCAGCCAATTTACAACATGACCCAAAACAACCTGGCCATCACTTAAATCACTGACTCTACCTTTACCTATAATTTCTTCTGGTGTATAACCAAAGAGTTCTTGTGCGCCTTCAGAAAAAGTTTCCACTTTCCCATCAAGGTCACAGGTAATGATACTTTTTATTTTTTTATTCATATTTACCTCGGTCTTTATAAAGTTTTATTAAAAATCTTGATAGGTGAACCTATCCAGTTTTGAATAAAATTCAAATAATATTAATTAGCCATTTTAACATATATGGAAAAAAACAAAGTTTTATGCTTTATCCAATGCTTGCTCCAGATCAGCAATAATATCGTTCGGGTTTTCGATCCCAACGGATATTCTGACCAATCCGTCAGTCAGTCCACGGGCTTCCCGTTCCGCTTGAGGAACATCCACGTGGGTCATGGTGGCGGGATGGGTTATCATGGTTTCTACGGCTCCAAGGCTCTCTGCCAACTTGGCCAATTGAACAGAATTCATAACTGTCTTTCCCGCTGGAATACCACCGGTCAGTTCAAAGGAGATCATGCCGCTAAATCCGGACATTTGCTCTTTTGCTACTTCGTGCATGGGATGGGAGGGTAGTCCGGGAAAGGTGACGGTGGAGACTTTAGAGTGAACTTCCAGGTATTCTGCCACAGCTTGAGCATTAGCTGCGTGTTTTTTCATCCGCAGATCCAGGGTTTTGACACCAAGGATTGTTAGCCAACAATCGAAGGGTCCCGGCACGGCGCCAATTGTTTTTTGAACAAATTTCAATTGTTCAAATAGGTCTTCACGATTGGTGATCACCACACCGCCAATAAGCTGATTATGGCCGCTTAAATATTTGGTAGTGCTGTGCATAACCAAATCTGCGCCAAATTCCAAAGGACGTAAAAACACCGGTGTTGCGAAGGTCGAGTCCACCCCAAACATGATACCGTGTTTTTTTGCAATTTTACCCACCGCTTCCAAGTCGGTGATCTTCAATAGGGGATTTGTGGGCGTTTCTATCCAAATTAGTTTGGTGGTGGGAGTAATTGCATGTTCAACATTAGCCGGGTCGGATGAATCTACATAAGTGAAATGCAGATCATAATTAACCAAAATCTCGTTAAAGTGACGGGATACACCACCGTAAACATCATCGGAGCAAACCACATGATCACCAGCTTTCAGTAATTTCATACAACTGTCAACAGCGGCCATCCCGCTGGCGTAGGCGACACCGTATTCCCCTCCATCTATCGTGGCGAGCATTTCTTCCATAACCTGTCGTGTAGGGTTGGCCGAACGCGTATAATCGAAACCTTTATCTTTGCCTACTTCTTCCAGCACATAAGTGGCAGTCTGATATAAGGGTGGCAGGATGGCCCCGGTAGTAGGATCAGGTGTCATGCCTGCTTGGACGACTTTTGTATCGAATTTCATAATAACTCCTTAATAAATATGGCAATTAGGATACCAGTAAAAATTCCTTCAAATCTGAATATTGATTAGACATGAATATAGCACTTTTTTCATTGGCTATTGCGGATTGTAATTGATCTGGAAAAGAGATCTTTTCTCCAACAATAGGTTCCACCACATCGGTGAATTTCCCTGGGTGAGCCGTTGATAGAACAATTCCTTTCGTTGATGAATTTGTTTTTTCCCGATATTTTTGTAATCCTAATATACCCACGGCAGTGTGGGGATCTACTAAATAACCGGATTCCAATCTTGTAGCTTGTATAGCATGTCGGGTGTCTGCATCGCTGAACCCCCAACTGGATATATCCTGTTTAATTTCGGACACATCCTGGTTATATAAATTTTTGATACGTTCCAGGTTGCTGGGGACACCCACATCCATGGCATTAGAAATTGTCTGAACTGCATCCTGTTCAGGCACGACACCATTGTTTAAATATTTTGGGAATACATCATTAGAATTGGTTGCGGCGATAAATTTTTCTACAGGAACGCCCATTTTATTTGTCAGTAATCCACCGGTCAAATTTCCGAAATTTCCACAGGGCACACTAAAGATAATGGGCTTATTCCCCCCGCATTGCTTCCAGGCCCAGGCGTAATATACAGACTGGGGCAATAGGCGAGCTATATTTATGGAATTAGCAGAACTCAAATGACGGCGTTTGCGCAAATCATCATCACGGAAAGCATCTTTTACCATACGTTGGCAATCGTCGAATGTGCCCTCAATTTCTAGTGCAGTAATGTTTCCACCTAAGGTGGTAAGTTGTTTTTCCTGGATCGCGCTCACTTTTGTGGATGGGTAAAGAATAATAACCTTAATGCCTTCCACGCCGAAAAATCCATTTGCTACAGCGCTGCCCGTATCACCGGATGTAGCCACGAGAATAGTCAATTCCTGATCCATATCCGCTTGAAAATATGACATGGTTCGAGCCATAAAGCGGGCAGCAAAATCTTTGAAGGCTAAAGTTGGTCCATGAAACAATTCCAGCACAGCATCATTATCGTTCAAGGCCACCATGGGTATTGGGAAATCAAATGCAGCTGCACAAATGTCTATTAATTCATTTTTGGGCAGGTCATCATTTGAAAAAGGCTGTATCATTTCTTGTGCTAATTCTGAAAAGGACAGATCTGCCTGGAAGAAATTTTCGCCTAAAACAGGAATTGATGCAGGCATATATAAGCCACCATCCGGTGCCAATCCCTGGAATAGCGCATCCTTGAATCCAACTGAAATAGCGCTGCCTTTTGTACTGTAAAAGCGCAAAAATTAACTCAATATTTCAGGCGGTTGAGTATGGATGGGTGAACAATAGGATTGGCTTGTTAATCCTGAATTTTTGAACGCATTCACCATAGCTAAACCAATTTTTTCTGCTTTTTCCAATGAATCGGATAAAGCAAAAACAGAAGGACCTGAACCTGAAATCCCACATCCTATCGCACCGGTATCTATTGCTGATTGGTGTACATGATCGTATCCGGGAATGAGTTTGGCTCTATGCGGTTCTGCCAGATGATCTACCATGGAACGGCCTAATAAATCAAAATCTCCATTATGTAGCGCCAGGGTAAATCCAGCAAGATTTCCTGCTTGTGCTATTGCGGTTTTTAACGGAACGTGTTTTGGAAGTATACTCCGGGCTTCCCGTGTGTTTACAGTAAAATCGGGTAGCACGACTGTACTGAATAAATTATTTGGTACCGGAAGATGCAAAATATCAAGCGGTTCATAACTGCGGATCAAAATGATTCCACCAAAAAGTGCCGGGGCTACATTATCTGCATGTTCGACTCCGGCAGACGCTGCTTCGCCCGCCATACCATGGACCAATAATTCATCTTGCTTTAAGGGTTTGCCTAATAATTCGTTCACACCTACAACAGCAGCAGCAGTACTGGCAGCGCTGGATCCTAATCCACTTCCCGGTGGGATCCCTTTTTCGATATGGACTTTAAATCCCTGTTTACTTTCCAAAGTATTAAGGAGAGATAAAATGGCTTTTCCTGCAGTATTATTTTCAGGATCAACCGGTATAGATTCATATTTTATTCCGGACATTGAAATTTCAATTCCCAGTTGGTCCTGTTTTTCAATCGTTACAATATCGCCGGGTTTCGAAATAGCATAACCGATACAATCGAAGCCACAGGATACGTTTGCTACTGTTGCCGGCGCTTTAACTTTTATCAATTTATTTGCCAAAATTTATTTTTTTACAATTATATCAGAAAATTTCATCTTTAATCATGTCCAAGGTATTGGAATTTAATATTTAGGTATATGTATTACATTACAAGATAAACTGTAATTTTAATTATATAATGAATAATATAATTGACAGAAAATGAAATAAATATTATAAAATCTATTTTGTCTATTGGCTAGTATAGGTTTTATTAATTACTATTATTCATGGATTTATTATACATCTTATGGCAGCAGTATTCCAATAAAACGAATCAGTTTAACACTTGTGTTAACAACAACAATAATAATTTAAGTGGGGGTGGAGCTTTGTAGCCATTAGGTAAAGCTTTAATAATGAACCCCCAAAAATAAACTTGGGGGTTTTTTTTTGAATAAAATGAAAGGATCAATACACTATGTGCGGAATTTTTTCGTATAAAGGCAGCAAACATAACTGGGAATCACTTGCTAAGGATATAAATCTAATTAGTTATCGAGGCCCGGAAAACACACACCACGAAAAAACCGGGAATGATGTATTATTCGCTTTTCACCGTCTGGCCATCATGGGCACGACAGAAAAGGGCGACCAACCCATGAAACATCCCCAGGATGACTCCCTGACCTTGGTATGCAATGGTGAAATTTATAATTACAAAAAATTGGCTGATAAATATGGCTTTAGTCTGATTACCGGTTCTGACTGTGAAATTATTTTATATATGTTTAAACAATTTGGGATAGAAAAAACAGTCGAGGAACTTGATGGAGTATTCATGTTTGTCATTCATGATTCGAAAACAGGGAAACTGTTTGCTGGACGAGATCCAATGGGTGTTCGGCCCGGTTTTATCGGCCGTGATGGCAATGAAATCATGATTGCCTCGGAAGCCAAACCACTAGTGAAACATTGCAGTGAAATCCTGCCCTTTAAACCTGGAACTTGGTGGTGTTCGGCATCACCAGATGCATTCAATTCTTATTTCCAGTACAATGGAGTATCTATCCGTGAAAAAACAGAAGAGGACATTTGTAACAAAATTCAAATTCTTTTAAAAGAGGCCGTTAAAAAACGACTCATGGCGGAACGGGAGATTGGTTGTTTACTGTCTGGAGGATTAGATTCAAGTTTAATTTGTGCATTGGTGAATAAATATTATGAGGGGCTTAAACTAAACACTTTTTCTATTGGACTTCCGGGAAGCATTGACCTTGAATATGCTCAAACTGTTGCAGATTATTTAGGGACTGCCCATCACCAGGTAGAAGTAACAGAAGCGGAATTCCTGGATGCCATTGAAACAGTGATCTACAATATTGAATCTTATGATACAACCACGGTCAGGGCCAGTGTGGGTAATTACCTTGTTTCCAAATTCATAACTGAAAATTCAAACTGTAAAGTAATTTTTAACGGTGACGGCAGTGATGAAGTGTGCTGCGGGTATGTTTATTTACGGAATGCACCCACGCCGAAAGCACTGCAAAAAGAGAGCGAAAGGCTGGTGGAAGAGATCCATTATTTTGATGTATTGCGTTCGGATCGGAGTATCAGTTCCAATGGGTTGGAAGCTCGAACACCTTTTTTAGATAAAGCATTTGTGAAATATTATCTTTCTATTCCTCCAAAATTAAAAACATTTGATGGCACTAGACGTTTGGAAAAAAACTTGTTAAGGAAAGCATTTGATAACAATGAAATTTTACCGGATGATGTGTTATGGAGGCGGAAGTGTGCTTTTTCTGATGGAGTAAGTTCAATGAAAAAATCATGGCACCATATTATTCAATTATTTGTAGATCAAAAAATCAGTGATGAAGAATTCCAAAGAGAAAGTATAAAAATAACTCATTGTACTCCCGTTTTGAAAGAGAGTTATTACTATCGAAAAGTATTTGAGTCTTACTTCGGTAAAAATGAAAAATTAATCCCACATTTTTGGATGCCGAAATGGTCCGAAGTTTTAGATCCATCTGCCCGGGAATTAGAAGATTATCGCGAATGAAATTTTATGATCTATTCCTCAACTCATATAAGAGTAATGAATTAACTCTCAATAAAATTTGTAATTTCCGCCCCGAAAGTTCTTAAACACATTTAAGTATGAGTACACCCACCAAACGCATTGCATTCCATACATTGGGGTGCAAATTGAACTTTTCGGAGACGGCCACCATTTCCCGTGATTTTCTACGCCATGGATTCGAGAAAGTTGATTATAATGACACAGCAGATATATATGTTCTGAATACCTGTACTGTAACAGAAAATGCAGATAAGGAAGCTCGAAAACTCATACGGCAAGCAAAACGCAGAAACCCTGATTCATCCGTTGCTGTGATCGGTTGTTATGCTCAGCTCAACCCAAATAATATTGCTGCGATTGATAGCGTAGATGTTGTTTTGGGTACGGAAGAAAAATTTAATTTATTGAATCATTTGAATTCTATGGATTTGAATGAGAGAACAAAAGTGATTCAATCTGAGATTGATCATGTACACAAATTCACACCATCTTATTCAACGGGAGAACGAACACGATCCTTTTTAAAAATTCAGGATGGCTGTGATTACATCTGTTCATTTTGTACTATTCCGCTGGCTCGGGGGGAGAGTCGAAGCGGTACCATTGCCAATACACTGAAAGAAGCAAGAGAAGTTGCTGAAACGGATACACGAGAAATAGTGCTTACCGGTGTAAATATTGGAGATTTTGGAAAAGGATCTCAAGAAACATTTTTTGATTTGATTCAGCAATTGGATAAGTTGGAAGGGATTGACCGTATCCGCATTTCATCCATTGAACCAAATCTGCTCACGAATGATATTATCAAATTTTGTTCAAAATCAGAAAAATTCATGCCCCATTTTCATGTGCCCCTGCAATCTGGTTCAGACAAAATATTAGGTACTATGCGCCGGAGATATACTCGGAAATTGTATGAAGAACGTGTTACCAAAATTAAATCAATTATGCCTGATTGCTGTATTGGTGTGGATGTGATTGTAGGATTTCCCGGGGAAACAGATGAAGATTTCCTTGATACATATCATTTCCTAAATGAATTAGACATTTCTTATCTACACGTGTTTACTTATTCCGAACGGCCCAATACAGACGCCATGGAGATGGGCAGAAGTGTGGCTAAAGAAAAACGGGCGGAACGGAGCAGGATGCTCCATATTTTATCTGAAAAGAAACGGTGTTTCTTCCATGAACAATTTATTGGCCAAACACGGCCGGTGCTTTTCGAAACGGTAAAAAATGGTAAAATTGTCGGGCACACCGATAATTATATACAGGTCCATGTAGCTGGAGAACTTGACCTTTTTAATACAATCCAACCGGTGCAATTGACTGAAAATAATGGCATGACATCAAATGGGGTCTTGGGTTGATAGATAATCCTTTTATTGGTCTGGCCGGCAATATTGGCGTCGGCAAAACGACATTTACAGAAATTGTAGCAGAAAAACTGGGCTGGACACCATACTTTGAATCGGTGGATGATAATCCCTATTTGGGTGATTTTTATGGAGATATGTCCCGTTGGAGTTTCAACCTGCAGGTGTATTTCTTACACAAGCGGTTCAAGTCCCACTACGAAATGAGTATGTCCAACGGCGGGGTAATCCAGGACAGAACAATTTATGAAGATGTAGAAATTTTTGCCAAGAATCTCAATGAAATGGGATTTATGGATCAGAGAGATTGGAAAAACTACCGTAACTTATTTTCTATTATGACATCCTATTTACTCAAACCGGATTTGATTGTTTATCTCAAGGCATCAACCGATACACTGATTTCTCGTATTAAAAGCCGATCCCGGGATTATGAAAAATCCATTGATCCAGAATATTTACATACCTTAAACGTGTCTTATAATAAATGGATCAACAATTTAATTGATATTCCAGTTCTATTAATCGAAACGGATGGCTTTAATATATTTGAAGATAATGACCAGTTGGAAACTATATTGAATGATATACAAGAAAGGGTATCTTGATTGGTTCTGAAAACTGATCGTTAATCTTCATAATCCTCAACCGTCGGACACGAACACACCAAGTTTCTATCACCATAAGCATTATCCACTCTTCCTACTGCCGGCCAGAATTTTCCATCTTTTGTCCATTCTGCAGGATAAGCAGCTGATTCTCTCGAATAGGGATGTGACCAATTATCAGACGTGACATGACGAGCAGTATGGGGTGCATTTTTCAAAACATTATCGTCTTTTTCAGCTTCCCCATTTTCTACAGCCACAATCTCCTTTTTGATCTGAACCAATGCTTGGCAAAAGCGATCCAGTTCCGCTTTATTTTCACTTTCAGTGGGCTCGATCATGAGCGTACCGGGGACGGGAAAGGACATAGTCGGAGCGTGAAAACCATAATCCATCAAGCGTTTTGCCACATCTTCATCGGTTATTCCACTGGATTTCCTAAAAGGACGCATATCCACAATAAATTCATGTCCCACCATTCCATTTTGTCCCGTGTATAAAATATCAAAATGTTCCCTCAATATTTTGGCCATATAATTCGCATTAAGGATCGCCGTTTGGGTTGCTTTTTTCAGACCATCGCTACCCAGCATTTTTATATAAGTCCAGGAAATGGGCAATATACTGGCACTTCCATAAGGTGCAGCGGAAACAGCTTTAACTCCTTCATCTCCGCTTGTACTGACAATCGGGTGGTCAGGGAGAAATTTTGTTAAATGATCTTGGGTAAAAATGGGCCCCATGCCCGGACCGCCACCGCCGTGAGGAATACAGAAGGTTTTATGCAAATTTATATGACACACATCGGCGCCAAAATCTGCCGGTTTACATAATCCTACCAGGGCGTTTAGGTTGGCTCCGTCCAAATAGACCTGGCCTCCGTGGTCGTGGATAACTCGGCATACGTCCTTGATGTGAGCTTCGAACACCCCATGGGTAGAGGGGTAGGTGACCATAAACGCAGCCAGATTAGCACTGTGAGCTTCTGCTTTCGCAGTGAGGTCTGCCATATCAATATTGCCACCTGCATCGCATTTGACAACCACAACCTTCATGCCGTTCATTACAGCACTGGCCGGGTTGGTGCCGTGGGCTGAAGCGGGAATTAAACAGATATTGCGTTGAGTTTCATCATTGGCTGCATGAAAAACAGAGATAGTTTTCAGCCCTGCAAATTCGCCCTGGGCACCGGAATTGGGTTGGAAAGAATAGCCCGTAAAACCGGTTATGTCGCACAGCCAGCCGCCAAGTTTTGAAATAATTTCTTTATAACCTTTCGCATGTTCTTGGGGCGTGAAGGGATGGAGATTCGTAAACTCCGGCCAGGTTATACCCATCATTTCTGTGGTGGCATTCAATTTCATTGTGCAAGAACCCAGCGGAATCATGCTTGTAGCCAAAGACAGGTCTTTTTGCTGGAGCTTATATATATAACGCAGCATTTCCGTTTCAGAATGATATGTATTAAAAACGGGATGTTCTAAAAACGGTGATGTACGAGAAATATCTTTTTGTATTGTTTGATTATTTGGTTCAATGGCTTTAGCCTCAAAAACATTAAGAATATCTTGAATATCCTCTATATTTGACGTTTCATCAATGGTTATTCCTAATGTTCCATCACCATAATCCCAAAATAACATTCCAGAATCAATTGCTTTTTTAGCAAAATGAAAATCAGCCTTAAATCGAACTGTATCAAAGAAGTGATCATGGATGAATTCAAAACCGGCTTTTTCTAAAGAACCGGCCAGTATAGATGTTAAAAAATTAACACGTTCTGCAATGCGGCGAATTCCATGGGGTCCGTGATACACAGCGTACATACCGGACATAATGGCCAATAAAACCTGTGCTGTGCATATATTAGAGGTAGCCCGGTCTCGACGAATATGCTGTTCCCGTGTTTGCAGTGCCATGCGCAGGGCAGGATTGCCATGAACATCTCGAGAAACGCCAATAATTCTACCGGGAATTTTGCGCTCATATTTTTTGTGAGTGGCAAAAAAAGCAGCATGGGGACCGCCATATCCCATGGGGATACCAAATCGCTGGGCACTGCCTACAACAATATCTGCCCCCCATTCACCCGGTGGATTCAATAATGCCAAACTTAAAATATCTGCAGCAACAGCAACCAACGAACCATTTTCGTGGGCGCGATTACACAATTTAGAATAATCAGCAATGCGGCCATCGGTTGCAGGATATTGAATGAGAACGCCCAATGTATCTTCATTGAACTCAAAATCTCTTTCATGAGTAATGACCAATTCAATCCTCATGGGTTCAGCCCGAGTTTTAAGCACGTCTATGGTTTGGGGATGGCAACATTGTGACACATAAAAAACATTTCTTTTTGGATTCAAGTGGGTAATCATAGCCATGGCTTCAGCAGCAGCAGTAGCTTCATCTAAAAGGGATGCATTGGCAATTTCCATCCCGGTCATATCACACACCATGGTCTGGAAATTCAAAAGTGCTTCCAGCCGTCCCTGACTGATTTCTGCCTGGTATGGAGTGTATTGAGTATACCAGCCCGGATTTTCCAGGATATTACGTAAAATGACAGATGGAGTAATTGTACCCGTATACCCCATGCCTATATAAGATCGAGTCACTTTATTTTTTCCGGCGATGGAACGCAGGGATTTAATGGTATTCAGTTCATCTGCAGCTACTCCAATATTAAGTGGAGTGTCGTCCAATATTTCAGCAGGAATAGTTTTTTGTACCAGATCCTCGAGTGATTTAAGCCCAAGAGTGCTTAGCATTGCGTTTATTTCATCGCCATCCAGACCGATGTGGCGGTCAATGAACATGTCTGCTGGAGGAATATTTAGATACATAGATAGTATTTTTATGGTTATAAAATTTAGTATGTAATTTAGTGTTTTTTATTTTAAACAATCGAAAAGATAATTTTCAAAATTGTGAGAATTTTCCAGGGAACCCCCCCCCATTAGTTTTTAAAAATATCTTGCATTATTTGAAAAATAAGCGTGAACTTCCAGTAATTCATCGATGAGGTGGAGCTAGAAGTCTTTCAGTAAGGGAAGCTTAATCTAGTTTTATCCTCACAAATTTTATTAATACTAATAAATCAAAGGAGACAAAATGCGTATCCTGAAAACTATACTAATAGCATCATTATTTATCGCTACAGCTTTTGCAGCTGTTTCTGGTACAGTAACGGATGCTAAAACAGGTGAATCTCTCGTAGGTACTTCTGTATTTGTAAAAGGTACATTTGTAGGTACCACCACAGATGACAGAGGTTCTTTTTCAATAGATGCTGCTGCAGGAGATGTACTGATGGTAGCTTATATTGGTTACAAATCACAAGAAATCACTGTGAGTGG
>DJKX01000031.1 GCA_002436185.1 Fidelibacterota bacterium UBA6531 | reverse complement strand
GGCTTGGTGGAAACGAATGGTGTTCAATTAAATGATCCCTATTTATACGCCGAACCGGAAAAAACGCCTCTTATCTTAAAAAAAGGTAATGATGTATTTGTGATTCAACCCGGCAACAAGGTAATCATCGATGACCAGATCATGAAATACCGGTCAGTGGACATGAAACAAGAGATACTGATCATGAAAAAAACCACAGTACCTTTTACAGATATTTCGGCCATAGATATTCCAGCAGGAAATAAAAGTGAAAAATATGGGCTAAAAGGATTGTTGTATGGAGGTTTGATGGGTGCAACCGTTGGAGTTGCCATGACGATGCCTGAAGAAGAATATCACTATATGATCTTTACTGTTCCTATTTGCGCCGGGGTGGATGGCGCTGTATTGGGCATTGCCGGTGCGGGATATGGGTATACACAAAAGATCAGTGAGCAGTCCTTTGAGCTAGGGTCTGACGAATGGAGAATTGCAAATGAATAATCAAAAAACACTATTGATCAGTGTATTAGTTACAGCAGTTGCTATTGGTTTGGTGGAAACGGATATTATACAATTCAATAAGGAAAGCATCCATGCACAGCAGGAATTCAGTGATCTTGTTTTGGAAATGGACGGAGCAAGAGCTACCATTCCCGCCGGGGATTGGGTAGTGGCTGTAAATGCTTGGAATTCTGATATCTATGCCGGTGGCGAGCTGATTGGTGTATCTATAGATGGACTTTTAATCCGTGAACGGGGCAATGATTTTGAAATGAACATACCCCTAAATGATATTGGATCTATTTTCCATGGTGAATACAAAACTGTGGGGAAATATGTTAGAGAGGGAATGAAAAAGGGAGCATTGGGAGGCCTGGGGTGTACGGCATTAGCTGTAGCAATGACTGTTGCAGATGGACAACCGGAAGATGCGTTTTTTGTAGCATTATGCGGTAGTATTTTTTATGGAGGTGTGGGAACAGCTGCAGGCGCAGTGTTAGGATTTATAAAAAGCCAGGTTGCTCAAGAAAATGCAGAAGAATTTATTATCGGCCCCTATGATTGGCAGATTGTTATAGAATGAATTCAGGAAACATAATCCAAATCAGCGTTAAACCGAGTACGCCCGGTGAGCACGGATTGCCAAAAAAACCAGTCGATTCCGCAGAGATCCATTTTGGCGGTGTGGACGGTGATTACAATAATTATCGCCAAGAGAAAAAGAAAGGCGAGCCGGATATGGCTGTCATGCTTATTACTCGGGGAATTTTGGATGATCTGAAGAAGGAAGGTTGGCCTGTGGGGAATTGTGATCTTGGTGAAAATTTAACCATCAGTGATCTCGCTTATGCATCTATCGAACCGGAACAAAAATACAGGGCGGGAACCGCTTTACTGCAAATTTCCTTTAAATGCGAACCCTGTACCTATCTTTATTCATTGCCATATCTTGGTGAAAAAAAGGGGCCGGAATTTTTTAAAACAGTAAAAGGCCGACGGGGCTGGTATGCACGTGTGTTGGAAGAAGGTGTTGTAAAAACGGGTGATCAGATCTCCTTGGAAGAATGATCTCATTTGTTTAACTGGACTTATTTCTTCACATTCATCATTGGACTATGTGTTCTCTACTGGTTTGTTTTTTTTATTGCTGTTTGGCTGAAAAGCTATTTTAATGATCTACGGCTGGAGCACTGGTTTGGAAAAGACCTGGGCCCAATCGGATACGGTTTAGGTGCCCTGACCGGAGCCGTCACACCCTTTTGTTCCTGTACCACCGTTCCTATTTTTTCCGGCATGATCGACAGCAATGTACGTCTAGGCTATGCCATCAGTTTTCTCATCGCCTCGCCCACGCTGAATCCCCCGGCGCTGATCTTATTTTATGCTTTATTCGGCGGACAGATGACCTTGGTCTACGCTGCTGTATGTTTAGTCATCGCCATAGTCGGTGGTATCATATTGGACAGGGAACAATTAAGGAAATATTTGATCGAGATCTTTTTGATCAATGAGGATGAGTCCTTCAATCTGCAAGCGGTCAACCAGCAGTATGTGGTATTTTTGCGATCCCTGGCGCCGGTGGTTGTTATCGCAGCAGCGTTGGCTACGTGGCTGCAAAGCTGGACTCCAAGCGAATCACTGTTATCTGTATTGAATCATTATCAGAATGCGGCCATTCCCGGTGCGGTGGGTATAGGCGGGGCTGTGTATGCAGATATTGCCATGCTTATCCCCATCGGACAATTATTTTTGGATAAAGGATTGGATATTGGTTTGGTCTTTGCTTTTATGATGGCAGCTTCAGGTGTAGGTTTACCGAGTGTACTTTTATTGACACGAGTGTTTAAGAAAGAATTGCTGGGACTTTATTTACTCACTATTTTTATGCTGTTCACCGGAGCTGGATTTTTTGTTTCCTGGATACTAACATGAATTGGATACTGATATTACTTTATGCACTTTTCTTTGGTTTTTTGACAGCGTATATCGCTGAACGAAAAGGATACAACAGTCATAATTGGTTTTGGCTGGGAATCTTTTTGGGTATTATTGCAACCATGATCTTGATCTTTCAACCTTCAAAACAAGTAAAAGAAGAACGCTGACCTGTGCATCCTATCCTTTATCAATCAGATTCAATTATCATCGATTCCTATTCTGTCTTTTTCTTGCTAGCGTGGATAGTAAGCGGTGTAGTGTTTTACAGGGAATTTCGCCGCATGGACTGGGAACTTGAAGAAATGCTTTTTGTTATGGCCGGCTGTATCATTGGTGCGGTGTTTGGATCGTATTTATTCAATGTATTCTTTGCCGGCTGGGAAGAGATACCACAAAAAGTACGCATGTTTGATTTTGCCGGGAAAACGGTCTTGGGCGGTATCACCGGAGGATTTATAGGGGTGGAGATCACCAAGAAAAAGATCGGTTATCCCCATTCAACAGGCGATGCCTTTGCCCTGGCCATTCCCTTGGGTCACGCAATAGGCCGTGTGGGCTGTTTCCTAGGTGGCTGCTGCTTTGGCACGGAATGCAGCTTACCCTGGGCGGTAGTGTATCCAGAAGGATCAGTCGCTCACCTGACCCAGCTTACATTAGGGATGATACCGGAAACGGCAACTGTTTCGCTGCCTGTCCATCCCACACCCATTTATGAGATTATTTTCAATTTGGGATTATTTGCATATTTTCTGGCCAAGCGGGATTCATTCAAGGTTCGGGGCAGCATGTTCCGGCTGTATCTGGTACTGTATGGTGGATTTCGCTTATTAGAGGAATTTGTCCGAGGAGATTCTCCCATGCCGGATGCCGGTTTTATTAAACCGGTGCAGTGGTTGCTGCTTATTGCTGTACTTTATTTTGCTCGAGTGTTTTACAATAATGAACTCAAACCCAAAGAAGCCTCATGATCATTGCCGCCACAGTATTTATGGCCTTATTTGGAGTAATGGGCATTTTAGACGGTGTCTATTATCACGATTATAAGTATAAACTGGCGAAAGATAAGGAATCAATCGTAGAGCATATCGTTCACACATTTCGTAATGTAGCATTCCCCATTATTGTGTATTATTTATTTCAACACGACGTTGGCGGAAAGATAATGATGATCGGTGTAACTGTAGCTATTATTGATATTATTTTATTAGCTATTGATGTCCGCATTGAAGGCTACAGCCGTAACCGATATGGGGGACTTTCCAATGGTGAATATGCCACTCATATTTTTGCAAACACATTTCATTATGTATCTATTGCCTTGATCTTGGCTGCCAAACCAGAAGAAGCCTGGACATTTACTCATTCATACGAATTGATCCGGCCGTATCCAGAAATCACCGTATGGCTGGGGAGTGCATTTGTTTCCGGAGGGAGCATATCAGCAATTTGGCATTTTTGGCAGTGGAGCCAATTTGTAACCAAAAAAAGAGGATCATCATGAAAAAATATCTGTT
>DJKX01000048.1 GCA_002436185.1 Fidelibacterota bacterium UBA6531 | reverse complement strand
GGGATCCATTAGCCAAATGTAGGTATAGCTACTGTCTTTATTCGCGAATCTTGGCTCCAACATCCGTGTATGCTCTATCAAATTTCTGGTCTTCGAATCATTTTTAGCATTTTCTTCCAAAGCCGGCAACAGAATTTCATAGACAAATTTCTCGAACTGCGCGCGCTTGTCTGCCTTTACATGATTGAGTATAACCCACATCGGATCACCAGGGTCAGCTGTGACCTTATTTTGTTCACATCCTGAAAAAAATAATGAAATAATTAATAATGTTAGAAATTGTTTCATTTTATTATCCTTTATTTGAGCCAGAGGCGTTTCATTTTGATTTTCCGTTGTAGGGCCCTAATGGACTATTGCAATTTTCAGGTTCATTAGCTGTATATGCCCAATCCATCACCATCCACCTGTTATCCACCCTTGTAAGTGTGAACGACTCAGCACCGCAGTGTGAAAATTTACCATTCAAATGAAAATCATATGTTGTCCAAGCGATAGCAAGGTCACCACGATACATAATGATTGGATCCCACATACGCTCATAGTAATCAGTTGATTGATCGCCTACCTGTTTAAAGAACTCTGTATTTGATCTAAAACTCATACCGTCATTGCGAACTCTGAAAACGCGACCTTCTTCCAATACGTGATATTTCGCTTTTGCAAGATCGTTGGAACTGATTGCAATTAGCATCTCTTTAACAACATGTTCAATGCTATCGGTTGTCGCATCTGATTGCAAGCGTACGGAATGCATAGTTGAGCGATCAACCGTTCCGCAGGCATAGAATAAAAAACAAAATAAGGTGATCTTTTTCATTGTGTTCTCTTTTATATGAGCCAGAGGTGTTTCATTCTTTCATCCTTTTATATCCCCTTTCGACCTCTGAGCAATGAGCACCGAAAAAAAGTCCTGCGCCGAATTTATTCATTATAGATATTTAACAAACCAGTTTACGATTGAGCTTGTTGAGCGAATCCGGTTTATAGTTTTTCGAAACCCATGTCCTTCATCAGGAAAAAGGATGTATTCAACGGGTACACCTCGTTTTTTTAGATTTTCTACTACTTGTTCTGCTTCCACTACCGGTACATTGGTATCATTTGCACCATGCAAAACAATTGTAGGAGCTCGCACCTGATCAACCATATGAATGGGAGAAAGACTTTTTAAGAGGTCTTTTTGAGTCACAGGGTCACCATATTCTATTGTTGAAATGGCAGCCATCCAAGGTTCTGTATTGGCAAAAAAAGTTTCAAAATTCACTACTCCAAAAAGATTTGCTCCAACACTTATCAGGTCTGGATAATAAGCCAGGCCGGCCATAACCATATATCCACCATAAGATCCTCCCATAATCCCAATGCGTTGAGGATCAGCAATGCCACTACTAATTACATATTCGACACACGACTTAATATCTTTAATGCCATTAAATCGTAATTCACCATTATCTAGGTTAACAAACTTTTTCCCAAAGCCGGAAGATCCTCTCACATTTGGTGCGAGTATGGAGACCCCTTGAGCCAAAAGAGCTTGATAGTCGCTCCTAAAGCGAGGTCGCTCTTGTCCTTCCGGACCTCCATGGAAACTAAGGACAATTGGTCCAGGCTCGTAACTTGATTGAGAATGATATAACCATCCCGTTAGCTTGAGTCCATCATGAGCAGAAAAATGGACAAGTTTTGGAGCTATCAATGTATTTAGATCAACCCCTGCGTGTGGGCTGAAGGTGAGCTGTCTAAATTGATAAGTATCCGTATCGAGAATCCAAATATCCCTTGGGGTTGTTGCACCTGAAAGTTCTACTGCGAGCCATTTCCCATTTTTTGAAAAGTCAATACCTCTGACGATTTCAGAAGGAAGACTTATAGTATTGTTTATGACTTGATTTTTTTGAAAATCAAAAAAAGTTAGTTCATTCCGGCCGGAGACATTCCATATTAATGCGGCCAGTGTAGCATCATTATTCAATTTGAAATTCTCAAGTTCAGCATCAGATCTCTCAACAAGAATTTCTATTGGTCCAGGTTTACCTTTTTTTGTGATCTTGATTTTTCCAAAAGCGACAAGATTCCGGTTCTTATTAAAGCCAACATAGATTTCTCTCTCACTAGAGGAAAATTGTCCAAAAAATGTACCAGGACCTTTATGATCTGTAATAATTTTCTCCTGACCTGTTTGCGTTTCGATAAGAAATAGATCGTTACTGCCACGACTCTCCAATCTGTTGAGAATCGCGTATTTCCCATCAGTGGTTATATCAGAAAATGATCCTATACCTTTACTCTTTGAAATAAGTTCTAATTCCATATTTTCCATATCTACCAAATAAGCATCCATAGCGGTAGATAATCGGCGATTAGAAGACATCATAAGCTTTCTTCCATCAGAAGTCCAATTACCCAGACGGTTGGTTTCATTCCCCCCATCTGTAAGAAGCCTAATCTCTGAACCATCTGGACGAATGATATAAATCTGTTGATTCATACCCCCACCAGGAGCCATTGAAAAAGAAAGCCATTTCCCGCTAGGAGACCATGCGACACTGCCAATAGGGTCATCCAGTGAAGTTATTAGTGTAGGCCAGCCTCCTTCTCTCGGAATTGTCCAAATTTGGGGGACCCCATTCATATTTGAAATGAAAGCCACAATTTCTCCATCAGGAGAAAAACTAGGAGACCAACAGGCACCAATCTTTGCCATCATTGCAACTGATGTTTCAATAGTATTTTTTTCTTGAGCTTTTATGACTGAAGTATGAAACAATAATAGAACTATTATTATTAAGCTTGATTTTTTCTTCATTTTATTAACTCCAAAAAATTATATCACGATGTGGGTGCTTCTTTCATCCCGCTGTGTTTCTTTTCTTCTTCGATGTCTTTCATTTCTTCGATACGCAGTATCACA
>DJKX01000032.1:154636-155859 GCA_002436185.1 Fidelibacterota bacterium UBA6531 | reverse complement strand
TGCCGGCATGTATTTTGCAGTATTAACGGATGGGAAGGCAATCCGCGTCCAAAAAATGCTGCTGTTGAAATAATCTTTCAAAGGTTTCAAACCCAGCCCAACCTTTCAAAGGTTTCAAACCCAGCCCAACCTTTCAAAGGTTTCAAACCTTTGAAAGGTTTATTACTGGGGAAACCATCGAAAGGTTAATACCGGGTTTTTTCTTTTCTCCTTCTTTGTTTCCATCTGATTAAAACACTAATTTCCCGCCCTGTATTTATTAAGTATATGATTAAAAAAGTAAACCCTAGAGTTGATTTCGTAAAGCTCGAGCATAATATCCTCGAGTTCTGGGAAAAGAACGGCATTTTCAAAAAGCGTGTTACGGCCAATAAAGGAAAACCTAAATGGTCTTTTATAGATGGTCCCATTACAGCCAATAATCCCATGGGTGTCCACCATGCCTGGGGCAGATCATTAAAAGATATCTATAACCGCTACAAGGCAATGACCGGCCACGAACTCCGCTACCAGAACGGTTTCGACTGCCAGGGATTATGGGTGGAAGTGGAAGTGGAAAAAGAGTTGGGATTCAAGTCCAAGCGAGATGTGGAAGAACATGGAATTGAAAAATTTGTTAACCTCTGCAAAGAACGCGTTCGCAAATATTCCTTGGTTCAGACTGAACAATCCAAGCGCTTGGGTATGTGGATGGATTGGGATAATTCTTATTTCACTATGTCCGATGAAAATAATTATACCATCTGGGCATTTTTAAAAAAGTTGTTTAATGAAGGGAAAATTTACCGTGGATCTGACTCAGTCCCATGGAGTGGCCGATCGGGAACATCCTATTCACAAATGGAAATTGTGGAAGGCAGGAAACTCGTTGCTCACAAATCCGTATTTGTCAGTTATCCATTAAAAGATAGAAAAAATGAACACCTCTTGGTTTGGACGACGACTCCCTGGACACTTTCATCAAATGTGGCTGCAGCAGTGAATGGCAATCTCGATTATGTAAAACTGCAAGCTTCCGATGGATCCATTTATTATTTCGCCAAAGACAATCTGGAATTTCAGCGCCTGGAAAAACAGTTCAAGGAAAAGAAGCAGTGGATTGATGGAGTTCCCAAATTAAAAACCATCGCACAAATTTTCAAAGAACACGGTGGGTATGAAGTACTTGGTTCAATAAAGGGTTCAGAAATGGTGGGGTGGAAATATGAAGGTCCATACGATGA
>DJKX01000032.1:154351-154526 GCA_002436185.1 Fidelibacterota bacterium UBA6531 | reverse complement strand
CCGATGGCTCTATATATTATTTTGCAAAAGAAAATCTGGAATTTCAACGCCTGGAAAAACAATTTAAAGATAAGAAACAATGGATTGAAGGTGTTCCCAAATTGAAAACAATAGCTCAAATATTTAAAGAGCGTGGTGGATATGAAGTTGTGGGTACAGTGAAAGGGTCTGAAAT
>DJKX01000032.1:0-154334 GCA_002436185.1 Fidelibacterota bacterium UBA6531 | reverse complement strand
GAAATATGAAGGTCCATACGATGAACTGCCGGCGCAGCAAGAACTAGGAGGATATCCCTTTATTGATGATGAATTAAAAGCAAAAAATGCTAATGCTGTCAACCAGCATTCTGTCATCGATCCGGGGAAAGACAATATCGGGAATGATATTGTAGTCGCAGGGGAGGGAACCGGCATTGTCCATATGGCTCCCGGCTGCGGAGATATCGATCATAAAATTGGGAAAAAATTAGGATTGGTGAACTTGGCTCCCCTGGACGATGAATCCAAATTCATCGATAAATATGGCTGGCTGGAAGGCAAAACGGCCACGGATCCGGAAACGACAGAATCCATTATTGCTGATCTGAAAGACCGGGGATTTTTAGTACATGTGGAAGATTATCCCCACGTCTATCCCCATTGCTGGCGATCGGGTGATGAACTTGTTTTTCGCTTGGTGGAAGAATGGTATATCAATATGGATTGGCGGGGTAAGATCAAAAAAGTTGTGGATGACATAAATTGGATCCCGGAATGGGGCCAAGACCGGGAACACGAATGGTTGGATAATATGGGCGATTGGATGATTTCCAAAAAACGCTTCTGGGGATTGGCACTGCCCATTTGGACATTTGAGGATGATTCATTTTATGTTGTGGGTTCAAAAGAAGAATTAAAAGAATTAGCTGTTGAAGGTTGGGATGAGTTCGAAGGCAATTCACCCCATCGTCCATGGATCGACAAGGTAAAGATCAAACATCCGGAAAGCGGTTTGATAGGCCAGCGAATCGTGGATGTGGGTAACCCCTGGCTCGATGCAGGAATTGTACCATTTTCAACTATGGGCTATACCACGGATAAGGATTATTGGAAAGAATGGTTCCCTGGAGATTTTGTAACCGAATGCTTTCCGGGACAATTCAGGAATTGGTTTTATTCATTATTGGCCATGTCAGCCGAATTAGAGGAAACAGCGCCTTTTAAAACATTGCTGGGGCATGCCCTGGTCAAGGATGAAACAGGCCGGGATATGCATAAGTCCTGGGGGAACGCTATCTGGTTTGATGATGCTGCTGAAAAGATGGGTGTGGATGTCATGCGCTGGATGTATGCCTCGCAAAATATTGAACATAATTTATTATTTGGTTACGGCCACGCAGACGAAGTCAGGAAAAAACTTATCCAGCTTTGGAATTCCTATTCTTTCTATGCCACCTATGCGTCGGTGGATGGATTTTCTCCGGAAGGCAGGAAATTAAATGACAATGATCTAACCAACCTGGACAAGTGGATTCTTTCAAAAATGCACAAGTTGATCAAAGATGCTACTGAAAATTATAATGCATTTCGAGTGGATAAATTCATGCGGTCATTCGAGCGATTTTTGGATGACTTGTCCAACTGGTACATACGTCGCAACCGCCGCCGCTTCTGGAAAGCAGAAGATGATGCGGACAAACTAACTGCATACCAAACTTTATATGAAGTTCTTTTCACTACCATACGCTTACTGGCGCCATGCTTACCGTTTGTATCGGAAGAGATATACCAGAATTTGGTGCGCAGTTCTATCGGCGATGCACCGGAAAGTATCCATTTATGCGATTTTCCCATAGCGGATGAGGCGTCCATTGATGAAACGCTTATCAATCAGGTAGATGCCTTGCGCAAAGTGGTTGAGCAGAGTCGTTCCGCACGCAACAAAGCAAACTTGAAAATTCGCCAACCGTTAGCCAAACTGTGTTTTGCCGTGGAAGATGATGACGTTGCTGCGTTTATAGAAGCAAACAGCAAGGTTATTTTGGATGAATTGAATGTCAAGACGTTGGCGCGAGTTATGGATATTTCAGAACTCATCCAGTATGAAGTCAAACCAAATCTGCCATTTTTGGGTGAACACTATGGTAAGCAGATGAAAGAAATACGAACTGCCATTGCTGAAATGGATGTAAATAATATTATACAAACATTAAATAGCGGTAATGGTATAAAATTTGAACTGACAAGAGAAAGCATCGAATTAAATAAAGATGCTTTTTTGATTAATACGAAATCAGCTGAAGGATTCACATCTGAAATGGATGGTGGAATTACGGTTGGATTAACAACAAAACTGACAGAAGAATTACTTCGAGAAGGCATGGTTCGGGATCTCATTCGCCACGTGCAAATTATGCGAAAAAATGCTAATTTCGCTGTTGAAGATCGCATCAAGATTAATGGATTGATTGACGGCCCTTTAGGAGATGCGCTTGAAGATTATAAAGAATTCTTTTGTAATGAGACGTTGACAATTGAAATGACAGGAAAATCAAATAAAGGTGAATATGAATCAACATTTGAGATTCAAGATCAATCGTTAACATTAAGTATAGAACGAACACATACCAAGAAAGGATAAATTGTGGCTAAAAAATATTCAAAAGCTAAATTAAATAAATTTCGAAAAACGATTTTGGCAAAAATGGAAGAAGTTTCTCATGATATGGACGATATTAAGAGCGACATTATGGATAAAGGAAATCCCAAAGCGGGTCTTTCCCAGGATTCTGTTTATAGCGTGCACATGGCCGATGCCGGCTCCGATTCCTTTGAGCAGGAAAAGAACTTCATGTTCATGAGCCGGGAAAGTGATTATTATAAAAATCTTTCTTTAGCATTGGAACGCATTAACAATGAAGAGTTTGGCGTTTGCGATATTTGTGGGGGGCTTATTGTTGAAGAACGGCTGATGGAAGTACCCAATGCAACCAAATGCGTTGAATGCAAGACAAAGGATAAACTGAACTTAAAATGAGAATTTTGCTGGTGAGCGCTGTGGTTGTGGTTATAGACCAAATCACCAAAGCGCTTACACGCACCTATCTTGACTTGTACGATTCTGTACCGGTCATTAATAACTTTTTCCACCTGACGTATATTACAAATGACGGTATGGCATTTGGCTTAAACTTTCCGGGAGGAATCTATGTCTTTTCAGTCATTTCGATTATTTTAACGGGTGTCATTTTCGTTTATCTTTGGAAAGAACAGCATAATCATTTTCTAATGCGATTATCCCTAGCGCTTATTTTAGCAGGTGCAATTGGTAATTTGATAGACCGTATCCTTTTTGGCAAAGTAGTGGATTTTTTCGATTTTATGATCGGTAACTACCATTGGTATATTTTTAATGTAGCAGATACTGCTGTAACAATCGGTATGATACTTTATTTATATTTTTCATTTTTCGTCCAACCAAAACTTCAGTTAGAAACCACTTCTTGATTACGAATAATCGCGTGATTACAGGTGAAGAAAACATGCGCCTGGATCACTATTTAGTTGAACAATTGCCCGAGGTTACACGTACACAGATACAGAAGATGATTAAACAGGAATTTGTAACCGTTAATGGAAAATTGGAAAAAGCAAATTATAGACTCCAAGTGGGTGACACAGTCGTTGCAAAACCGATGGATATCGAACCTGAAATAGATTCAATTATACCTGAAGATATTCCCCTAAATATCTTATTTGAAGATGATGATATTATTATCATTAATAAACAGGCAGGTTTAGTTGTCCATCCCGGTAAGGGTAATTATACCGGAACACTCGTACATGGATTAAAGCATCATTGCGAAAATCTATCAACATTAAATGAAGCTTTGCGTCCCGGAATTGTCCATCGCCTTGATCAGGAAACATCCGGTATCATGGTTGTGGCAAAGACGAATAATGCCCATAGCAATATTGCAGCACAGTTTCAGGATCGAACGGTTGAAAAGACATATATTGGGATATCATGGGGAGTATGGAAAGATAAAGAAGGCTGTATAGATGTTTCACTTAAACGAAACCGAAAAAATCCAACGACTTTCTGTGTTGATGAATCCGGGCGTAAGGCAGTTACATATTTTAAAGTACTTCAGGATTTTCGGTATATGAGCGTTGTTGAGTTTTATCCAAAGACAGGGCGCACGCATCAAATTCGTATCCATGCAATGCATATGAATCATCCCATTGTTCATGATGAGAAATACAACGGTGGTATCAATCGAACCAAAGGATTTTTACCGGAGGTTCAACGTGATATTAAATTGTTATTGAAGAAAATGAACCGCCATGGGCTCCATGCAAAACAATTATCATTTAATCATCCTATATCGGGAGAAAGGGTTAATTTTACTGCAGAATTGCCCCAGGATATGCAAACAATGATTGAACATATGCAAACCCATTATGGCTAATTTAAATAAGCATATCACCGATTTTATTTTATATGCAGAGCAGGAAAAGGGATATTCTGTCCATACCATAACATCCTATTCTAATGATTTAAACCGTTTTGATCTATTTATGAAATCGTACACAAACAATCCTAAATGGACAGTCGACAAAATTGATCGTCAAACGATTCGTCATTTTTTGGGCAAAGAATTTGAAGAAGATTTTAGCAGTAGGACGGTAGCCCGCAGACTTGCCACCATTAAGTCCTTTTGTAAATATATTCATAAAAATGATGTTATAAAAACAAACCCTTCTACAAATATCAAAACACCCAAGACACCCAAAACACTTCCTGTTTATATTCGGGAAAAATCCATCGAAGACTTGATGAATAGCCCTAAAGCAGATACACTGATTGGTATTCGTGACCGGGCACTTTTGGAATTGTTTTATAGTACTGGAATGCGTTTAAGTGAATTAGTTAATTTAAACTTAGGTGATTTTAATAGCGATCAGCAATGCGTTCGGGTTTTTGGAAAAGGAAAGAAAGAGAGATTGATTCCTTATGGTAATCGTGCCAAAATTTCCATTGATAATTATATGTTAAAACGAGGTATAAGTATTAAAACGGGTGACGCTAAAGAACCATGTTTTATAAATTCAAAAGGTATGCGGATTTCAACTAGAACGGTCCAGCGGCGTGTGAGTATGTATTTACAGCAAATTGCGGAAGGATCGTCTTTGGGACCTCATACGCTACGTCATTCATTCGCCACGCATATGCTTGAACGCGGTGCGGATATCAGGGCATTGAAGGATTTTCTGGGCCATAGCAGTCTTTCATCAACGCAAGTGTATACACACATTCAACCAGAAAAAATGAAAGAAATATATAAACAAGCTCATCCCCATGGTGAATAATTGGAGCAAAGATGCTAACCACAGTTGAAAAATTAGGATTAGATAAAATTGGTTTAACGGATGTTGACAAAATATTTAGAAATCTTCCTGTTGAAAGTTTGATTAAAGATATTCTTTTACATAAAGAAGGTAAAATGGAGATGAATGGTGCCATCATGGTTGACACAGGACGGTATACCGGGCGATCTCCAAAAGATAAATATTTTGTAGATGAAAAATCTTCGAATGGAAATTTGTGGTGGGGACCGGTCAATGTTAAAGTGGATGAAAACATATTTGATGAATTATATGATCAAGTTGTGAATTACTATAATCATGCAGATGATTCCAATAAATATATTTTCGATGGATTTGCCGGCGCAGATCCAAAATACAGGCTAAACGTAAGAATAGTTGCCAAGAAAGCCTGGCAGGCTCATTTTGCACACAACATGTTTATTCGTCCTGAACAGGATGAGTTAATCGGATTTGAACCGGATTTTACTATAATTAATGCATCAGATGTAAAAAACCAGAAATTTGAAGAATATGGAATGAATTCAAAGACATTTATCATTTTTCACATGGCCAAACGTATCGCCATTATTGGCGGAACTGAATATGGCGGCGAAATGAAAAAGGGTATATTTTCTGTGCTAAATTATTTGCTGCCTTTGCAAGGTGTATTGTCTATGCATTGTTCAGCAAACGTTGATAAAAATGGAGAAAATCCCGCTATCTTTTTCGGACTTTCCGGAACGGGTAAAACTACATTAAGTACAGATCCTGAAAGACCTTTAATCGGGGACGACGAACATGGCTGGTCTGATGATGGTATTTTTAATTTTGAGGGTGGCTGCTATGCAAAAGTCATCGATTTGAATCCCGAATATGAACCAGATATATACAATGCAATCCGCCATGGAGCATTACTTGAAAATGTTGTCTTTGATGAACGTACCAGGGTTATCGACTTCAGTGACGGTTCGAAAACTGAAAATACACGTGTCTCCTATCCGTTGAATTATATTGATAATTCTGTATTTGGTCAGGGAAAACCTGCCATGTCAGGGCATCCAAAAAAAATCATTTTTCTCACCTGTGATGCCTATGGTATTCTACCTCCGGTTTCAAAATTAACTCCAGAACAGGCCATGTATCATTTTATTAGTGGATATACAGCAAAGGTCGCAGGGACAGAACGGGGAATCACAGAACCTGTTGCCACATTTTCACCTTGTTTTGGCGGACCCTTTTTAACCCTGCACCCATTGAAATATGCTGAATTACTACACAAGAAAATGAATAAATATAATGTTCCTTGTTATCTTGTTAATACGGGTTGGGTTGGCGCAAGTGCCAGTTCCGGAGCTAAACGGATCAGTCTGCCCATTACAAGACAAATTATCCATAAAGTATTGGATGGCAGCATTGAATCAGCAGAGTGTGTACAAGATCATTATTTTGGTGTTCAAGTTCCGAATCAATTGGAAAATATTAGGGAGGAAATACTCTTGCCAACAAATGCCTGGAAAAATGTGGATGAATACCACAAAACAGCTAGACAGCTAGCAGAAAAATTTCAGAAAAATTTTAAACAATATAATATTGATGACCCTGCTATTCATACAGCAGGCCCTGTCATTAATTAAACGAAGGTTTTGCGAAGCCTTCAAAACCTTAAGGAGGAAATTCATGCTCATTGAATTCACAGCTCGTCATTTTCATGCTCCTGATACTTTACGAGAATATGCAGAGCAGGAAGTGCAACGACTTAATAAAATATTTGATCGCATTACACGGTGTCAAATTATTTTACTTCATGAAAATAATATGTATACCACGGAAATAAATCTCTACATGCCATCACGACATTTGAATATAAAAGAAACAACAGATAACGCAACCAAATCAATAGACAGGGCTGTTGATAAAATGATAATCCGGGTAAAAAAAATAAAGGAAAAGATGTTTGCTCATTGATCATTGATTCAAAAATTATCTTTCTTTCTATTTATTCTTTATAAACTCAAAGACTCTTGGAGAGCGTTGGATAAGAAAGGTAAATTTTTGCCCCAATAACAGGAAGTATTAAACTATTATGAGTATGAACAATTATTTATTTACATCTGAATCAGTGACTGAAGGACATCCAGATAAGGTCTGCGATGCCATATCTGATGCAATTTTAGATAATCTAATATCGCAGGATCCTAATTCAAGGGTTGCCTGTGAAACTTTAGCTACAACCGGATTAGTGGTTGTTTCAGGAGAAGTGACAACGAATGGCTTTGTTGAAGTAGAGCATGTTGTAAAGGAAACCTTGGCCGAAATTGGTTACAACAATGAAGCCTATGGTATGGATGATGAGCAAGTTAAAGTTATCTCCAGTTTGGATGCCCAAAGTCCGGAAATTTCTCAAGGCGTTGATGAAGGATCAGGTTTGCATGATGAACAAGGCGCAGGAGACCAGGGGCTTATGTTTGGATTTGCCTGTAATGAAACTGATGAATTAATGCCCTTACCCATCCATCTTGCTCACAGACTGACAGAGCGACTGGCGAAATTGCGTAAAGATGGTACGATGCCTTGGATCCGACCCGACGGTAAATCACAGGTAACGGTGGAATACAATAGTTCCGGTCCTGTTAAAGTGAGCAAATCAGTTATTGCGACACAGCACGATGATATGCTCGATGAAAAAGGTACAAAAGAGCAAGAGCATGACTTTGTAGAAGCACAAGTTGTCGATCAGATTATTAAACCAGTATTGGATGAATATGGTATTGCCTATGATGATTCATTTATTGTGAATGGAACAGGGCGCTTTGTTTATGGTGGTCCAGCCGCTGATACAGGATTAACCGGTCGTAAAATTATTGTAGATACCTATGGAGGTTACGCGCCCCATGGCGGTGGTGCATTTTCAGGTAAAGACCCATCTAAAGTAGATCGCTCTGCTGCGTATATGGCTCGCTACATTGCCAAAAATATTGTCGCTGCCGAATTAGCTGAAAAATGTGAAATACAATTTTCGTATAGTATTGGTGTGGCTGAACCAACATCTTTTTATGTGAAAACATTTGGTACTGGAAAACTGGATGATACAGCACTGACCAATGCGGCCCGGGAATTATTTCCTTTAAAACCGGCTGGAATTATTAAGCACCTTGATCTGAAAAAACCACGCTATCTTGCAACTGCAGCTTATGGCCACTTTGGACGGGAAGATGATTTGTTTACATGGGAAAAAACGGATATGATTAACGAACTACATAACATTATATAAATTGCGGAGAATATGTGAAACCAATTACAGAAAATTTACCCTATAAAATTGCTGATATAAGCCTTGCTGAATCTGGACGCAAAGCAATTTCTATTTCAGAAAAAGAAATGCCCGGATTAATGACGGCCAAAGAAAAATATGGGTCTGAAAAATCGTTGGCAGGATTAAAGTTGACCGGTTCTCTCCATATGACAATTGAAACAGCTATTTTGATTAAAACATTAAGGGAACTGGGTGCAGATATTCGCTGGGCATCGTGCAATATTTTTTCTACTCAAGACCACGCTGCTGCTGCCATTGCAGATAGCGGTGTTCCCGTTTTTGCCTGGAAAGGTGAATCGTTGGAAGAATATTGGTGGTGCACAATGCAGGCATTAACATTTCCGGACGGAAGTGGCCCGGATCTTATTGTAGATGATGGTGGTGATGCTACACTCCTTATTCATAAAGGATTTCAACTTGAAAATATTTTTGCTGAATCAGGTAAAGTTCCTGAAATCAAAACAACCATTGAAGAAGAAATTGTCATTGAAAAGTTATTAAGGGATGTATTGGAAAAAGATGATCAGCATTGGCATAAAATATCGAAAAACATCATTGGTGTTTCTGAAGAAACAACCACAGGTGTACATCGCTTGGAACAAATGGAAAAAGACGGCACACTTTTATTTCCTGCCTATAATGTAAATGATTCTGTTACTAAGTCAAAATTTGATAATATTTATGGATGCCGAGAATCATTAGCTGATGGCATCAAGCGCGCCACAGATGTTATGATTGCCGGTAAAGTAGTCATTGTATGTGGATATGGAGATGTAGGAAAAGGATGCGCTCAATCTATGAAGGGATTTGGTGCTCGTGTCATCGTTTCTGAAATTGATCCTATTTGTGCTCTTCAGGCTGCCATGGAAGGATATGAAGTCAAAACGGTTGAACAAGCCTTGCCTGAAGCCGATATTTATGTGACTGCAACCGGTAATAAAGATATCATCACATTCGACCACATGAAGCGAATGAAAGATCAAGCGATTATTTGTAATATTGGCCATTTTGATAATGAAATTCAGATGGACGTATTAAATAATGATTCAACTACAAAAAGAGAAAATATTAAACCACAGGTGGACAAATATACGTTTGAAGATGGTCATCAGATTTTTATTTTAGCTGAAGGACGTTTGGTGAATTTAGGATGTGCTACCGGACACCCAAGTTTTGTCATGTCAAATTCATTTACAAATCAAGTATTAGCTCAAATAGCGTTGGCTGAAGAAAAACCTGAAGTCGGCGTATACGTTCTTCCAAAGATATTAGATGAAGAAGTAGCACGATTGCACTTAGATAAACTGGGAGTAACATTAACTAAACTGTCAGATGATCAGGCTAACTATATTGGCGTAAGTAAAAATGGTCCTTACAAAAAGGATGAATATCGCTATTAACCCTTTTTCGTCACTTATCATTCAAAAAATCCACATTAAAAAGATGTGGATTTTTTTATAGTAAGAATGCTCAAAAAGAATGAATTTCTCATTCCAATATGAAGAGCGTTAACAATCCGAGGTCGACGATTTTCCGTCTAAAGAGATTCATCTCCATTTTAGGGATTACTGTTTCCTTATTGTATATAGGTGCCTGCGATTTTCAAAATCCGTCAGATTTCGAAACTCCTACCTGGTTTATTGACCTGAAAATCCCTCTCGTCCAGGAAAAGTATACACTGGATGGGATTGTAGATAATAAACAAATTTTCTCTACAGATGATTCACTTGGAATGCAGTTGATATTTGAAGATACACTTCCTAAAACATCCATTGATGCATCCTATTTGGAAGTGGACGTGGGAGCAGAAATTGAATATGAAGGGACTCCTCAAACTGCACCCAGTCTTACAGTTGTTGTAGATACAACAATAGATGTGACTATTCCATTTATTCCTGGTGTATTGATGGATATTGATGGCATGCCTTTTACTGTTCCCCCGACAAGTGATCGGCAGATACTTGCCTCAACATGGAATGATATAATTGCTTTATTTGATACAACGTTTCCTGTTGTTCAAATCGATCTCCCTGAAATAGATGAAAGTGAGCTGCCTGAATTCATAACGGAAGTATCCGGTGTAATGATCCAGGATGACGGCAGCAGTGACAGCAGTTTTTTCTTCTCATCCATTACAAATGATGGCATGTTAACAGATATCACTAATGCACGATTTTCAATGTTTACTGGTTCCAGTGTGTCACCAGATACCTTAGCTGATCATGAACAAAGTACAGTGGTAAAAGATGAAACATTTACACGTTCAACATTAATAGGTGATCAACAAATTAAAGATGCAATCAGAATACTATTTGATTTTGATGTGGCTTCTCATCCAAATAATACAGATACCTTAACAGTTTTTGATGGAGATTCTGTTCAGGTAAAATTTTCAATCCGTATCCGCATTGCCGGTGTAGATGAAGCAGTTGTAGAAATTGCGGAATACGATATGCCTACAGAACTACCGCCTGTTACATTTCCATCTACCGTGGAGATTTATTCGGGTATCTTCAAAACAGGCACAGCTTTTGGTATTAATGAAATTGCTATTTCTAATCTGAAGAGTACCTATCCATTTTATATGGACTTCATCATGAATTTCAGGAATTTTGTACCGCCACCTACTGGTGGAGATTCCGTCAAAGTGGATACAGTATTATTCGAGGATTATACAACGTACAGTAAGACCTTCGCTATTGACGGTTATACATTTTTAAATCCGGCTGGAGCGGATAGTGCACTTTCAGAATTAACCATTGATTTGACAGCTCGATTACAGGCTCAAACCGCATTTATTCCGCTGGATGGTTCTGAACTGGGGAATTTTACCATTAATGTGACCGTGGATGAACTCCACTTCGAGTCGCTGGAAGCAAACATTATTGAAACATTCCCGCCTTCTACTCAAGATATTGCTGGTATGCCTTCGGGATTTTCCGGAATGGCATTTACCGCTGTGTCCTTTGAATTTGATATGATTAACTCTATAGACCTTCCTGTCCAGTTGGATGTGGATATGGTTGGTTATAATACAATGGGAGATTCATCCATCGTTGAAGTCCGAGCAACAATTGCCAAACCCAGCGATTATGGATCAGACAGCACACGTACTATAATCCGCATGAGCAAAATTGGTACAACGGTTTTGAGTTATGCAACCGTGGATGCAGTAACATGGTCAGACAGCATTACGACTCCTCCATCAGAGGGCACATCTACAATCGTTGATTTACTTTCGTTCAATCCGGCAGTAATGATTATCAGATCTGCCGCTCGAATTGATGGCCGAGGAACCATTGTCGGCGGAGCGACGATTGGCGGAGAGTATCGTATGGTAGCTCCCTTCGAAGTCAGGATGGATCCAATGACATTTATATCTGTAACGGAAACGCCAATTGAGGAAATGGCTCATGATGTTCGCAACAGGATAAGATCTTCATTATCGTATGCCGAATTAACCTCTACAGTCATTAATAGTATCCCGGTTGGCGGTGAAATTTCAATCTTGCTTTCCAATAAAAAATTATTTCCACTGGATTTAACTCAAGAGATGTTGGGTATTTTTAGAGACAGTTTAGCCATCCAGGAACCCGGCTGGAATCCAACGGATAGTTTATATTATATGAATACGTGTGCCAGTCTGAATCCCGATTCATCAGCAGATGACTTATATATTTTTTCAGTCATGAATGATTACAGCGATTGTGTGGATGGCGTTGTTTACTTGGTAAAATATAATCCCATGGGAAAAGATACAGTAATTTCATACGTAGACACTCTCTTGAAAGTGATCTTACCCGAACCGGCTGGATTTTATAGTGATACATCTACGGTTGGTCATTCGGGCCAAGTATCGTCACCGGGAGAGATTTCTTATTCTAGTGTCATTGATACAAATAGATTATTTTTACTTACAGATTATGGTGAACATTATACTGCTCCAAGATTTCATTTGAATGGGACGAATGGTGAATCCGTTTACCTGACTTCAGAGGATTATATTGATATTAGTACATTTTTAATTTTTCGTTTAATAAGTACAGGAATGATGGATGCAGCCCCTGATGAAATTGTGATACTTTATCCCAATGGCGGTGAATCACTTACATTAGGGGAGGAATACACTATAAAGTGGAAAACATATGGATCTGTATCTTCGGTTGATTTAGCCTATTCAACCGGTAGTAATCCTGCAGAAGATGATTGGAATGATATTGCAAGCGGAGAAGTCAATGTTGATTCTTTAACATGGTCGCCGGTAACAATTTCGGATAGTATTCGTATTCGTGTCCGTGATCCGGATTCATTTGATGAAAACGTTGGAAAATATAAAACAGAAGATATCAGCGGATGGTATTTTTCAGTTTCAGGTGGCATGAATTCAAGAATTACAAGTGTTCGTCCCGGAGATGAATTGAACGGTAAGGGATTCAGCAAATGATCTTCCGCCGTATAATTATAATTATATTTCTTATGTTGGGATTTGCTTTCAGTCAGTCTAAACGGGATCCCCGTTCCGTAGCCATGGCCGGAGCATATTCAACTATCGCTGATGGAATTTTTGCTGTTGGTTACAATCCAGCTATGCTTGCTTATCAACAAGATAAACCGTTTATGCTGCAGCTATTTGGACTGGACTTTGGGATTGTGGGAAACTGGCTTTCTCTTTCAAATTTGAATGCCATCAGTGGTGATACATTATATTCAAAGGGAGAAAAACCAGACAATCCAAACTATGATAATAAAACAGCACTGCTCCAAGAATTAGAAGAAGGGGGTGGAATGAATTATTTTCAAGATCTCCATTTACCCATGCCGGTGATGAATTTTTCATCAGGAAATATGGCACTCACTACAAATACGTTAATTTTACAGAATTATCGTTTTCCTTATGGTTTATTGCAATTGATTCTGGATGGAAATGCAGATAACCCGGACATAGATATGACTATGCACTACGAAGTAATGGGTGTGACTGAATATGGTTTTACTTTTGCAATTCCTTTTGAACAACTTTCCATTGGGTTCACATTTAAATACCTCCAGGGGCTTTTTTATTTTGGTATTGATCCTGACTCCAGTTCAGCCAATTTAGTCACAACGGATAATGCCCTTTATGGGCAGGGAGTATATTATTTTCGTCAGGGGATTGGTGGGTCAGGAATTGGAGTAGACATTGGATTAGTATCCAAAGATATAAATGGTTGGCGTTTTGGGTTTTCCATTATCAATGCTCTTGGATCCATTACTTGGAATAAGGAAAACTTGACCAAAGATATTTTAGATGGTACTGACAATATTTATGGAAACGACGATGATCTTTTTCATTTTACATGGGGAGATCAGATACTAAACGATAGTATGGCTGTCCGCTATGTTTATACAATTGATTCTGTAAATGCGACTACATTATCAAATTCAAATTTGTTTACCAATAATGATCCGGATGAACAGATTGTTTATGCTCTTGATGAAGATGGCAATTTGCCAGAGTTCAAAATGGATTATCCGTCGATATTTCGTCTAGGGATGTCTTATAATATGGATGATATTTTGATTAGTTCAGATATGTGGACTGGTTTTACAAATACAATGTTTGCCAATAAAGGCTGGCGGTGGTCCATGGGTATTGAAACAACAAAATTTGAGTCATTTCCTTTACGAATAGGTTATGCCTGGGGCGGAAGTGATTTCCAGGAATTAGCCCTTGGATTTGGATTCCATAAAGGACCGGTTATTTTTGATTTCGGTTTTGCCTTCAGAAATGGTATATGGATTCATTCCATGAAAGGAATCAATTTATCTTTACAGTTAACCGTAACAAGTTTAAAAAGCAGAAAGACACAACCAATAGCTACCGATAACGGTCCAACACCTGAACCCGTTGAGGAGCAAACTATCGAAACATCTGCTGAAGAAATTGAAACTGAAGCGGAAGAAACACCCGTTGAAGAACCACTGGAAGAATCACTTCCGGACACTGAAGAGAAGCAGTAACCCTCCTGAAATAAATACAATATTACCCAACCATGCAGACAGCATAGGATCCATCACCCCGTTTATTCCAAGGGATTGCCCAAATTTTATAAAGGCATAATAGGAAAAGATTACAAGAAAACTGACTCCACCTCCAAAAGCTAATCCGCTTTTCGGTTTCATTACTACGAGTGGAATACCAAATAGAACAACGATCAGATTCGTAAATGCAAAGGCCACTTTAAAATGACGTTGAACTTTCCAACGTGTGGCATCCACACCGTTACTTTGTAAATATTTTATTCTCGCTTTTAATTCTTCAAAGTTCAATTCGTCAGGATGCTTATTTCCTTTCGTAATATCATCCGGTTCAAAATCAAGATTCAACAATGTATCCCGTTTAGAAATTATGACGTTTATTTCTGATCCATTTTGATCAAAATCACGTAGTGAATAATCATATATTGCCCAAGACTTAAGTGTATCAATCCATGTCATTTTCTTGGCATCCATTCGTTGCTGAATAAGGCTGTCAGCAAACGTGATCATTGTTATCCCCTCCGCTTTATGGCTATTGGACTGGTATTTCGTGATGGCAATATGCTGGTGTTCCTGTTTCTGCATAAAAATATCTTTGAACGTTTTCTTACTCCTCCTCCGTGGCTTTTTCTTCATGTATTCTTTTTCTATCTCCCCGCGCATAGACATTCCCCAACTGACATATGTATTATCGAACTGAAATGATACGAGACTGACTGCGATACTAAAAAAGAGCAAAGGTGCCGTTAACCGGTACAAACTTATACCTCCGGATTTCATAGCTGTCCATTCATTGCGTTTGGCCATCAATCCTATACTAAAAACAGATGCGATCATCATGGACATGGGCAGAGCGATATTGATAAAATATGGCAAACTGTAACCGTAATATTTAAGTACAATATCCCAAGGCATTTTATTATCGATATAACGGTCGAGATTTTCGATGAGATCCACAATCACAAATACACATAAGAATCCCAACAATGACAAGATTAGTATTGAAGTAAATTGCCGCAGGAGGTAAATGTCTAGTTTTTTCAGCATAGTTTAAGAGAATTTAATATGAGAATCCTTTTAATAACCTATTGTACAATTTAAAATAGTGAAAATTCGTTTTACTGTAATGTGAAAAACTGTTCATTGCAAAAACAGACCAGCCCGTCTAACTTCTTTGTATAATGTATTATAAAATAACATTGAAGGATTGCTTCAAATGAATCTTGATTCGACTATTTGGCAAGTAATTGAGGAATGGACTGCGAACTTTTCTGGCTTAATGTGGGGAACTCCATTAGTCGTCTTGCTGGTCGGCGGCGGTTTATATTTCACCCTATACAGCCGATTTATTCCCTTTAGATATTTCGGACATGCGTTTCAGATTCTACGAGGAAAATATGATGATATTAATGATCCCGGACAAATATCTCATTTCCAAGCGTTGTCGAGTGCATTGGCGAGTACAGTCGGAATGGGAAATATCGGTGGTGTTGCTTTAGCAATACATACTGGTGGCCCCGGTGCTCTCTTTTGGATGTGGATCAGTGCCATTGTTGGTATGGCAACAAAATATTTTACGTGTACGTTGTCCATTATGTATAGAGGAAAAGATGACCAAGGTGAAATTCAAGGCGGTCCAATGTATGTGGTGGAACAAGGATTGGGATCAAAATTCAGACCCTTAGCTATTTTGTTCAGTGTAGCCGGTTTGGTCGGTTGTTTAGTACTATTTCAAGCCAACCAATTGTCTCAAATTGTACGTGATCTCATTTATAGCCCCAATCAATATTTCGTAGGGAATCAAATGGTCGGGGATTTGACAACGGGCATTGTTGTTGCAATTATTGTATCTTTGGTCATATTTGGTGGTATTCGCAGAATCGGTCTTGTTGCTTCTAGGATGGTTCCCTTTATGGTGGCTATTTATATTTTGGCTGCCATACTTATCTTGTTTAGACATTTAAGTGAAATCCCTTTTGTCTTTATAACTATTGTTCAAGATGCTTTTACCGGCGATGCTGTTTTAGGAGGATCTCTCGGTTCAATTATTATTATAGGAATTAAACGAGCTGCATTTTCTAATGAAGCCGGAATCGGAACTGAATCAATGGCTCATGGTGCAGCAAAGACGAAAGAACCTGTTAGAGAAGGTTTGGTGGCAATGGTAGGACCTTTTATTGATACGATTATTGTTTGTTCAATTACAGGTTTTGTTATTTTACTATCAGGAGTGAATTCATCAGATGTGAATGGAGTAACTCTCACAGCTATGGCATTTGAACATGAATTAGGTATAATGGGGCAATTACTTTTGGTTGTGGCGGCAATTAGTTTTAGTTTATCAACAATGTTTGGTTATTCTTATTATGGACGGAAATGTACAAGTTATCTTTTCGGAGCAAAATGGAAATCCGTATATAATGGATTTTATGTAGGAAGTATAATTTTGGCTTCAATCATATCAATTGATATAGCCATCAATATAATTGACGCTATGTTTGCACTTATGGCAATCCCAACAATGGTTTCCACTTTACTCCTATCTAGAAAAGTGATGGATGAAACACAGCGATATTTTTCAAAAGATACATTATGATGAAAAGAGGTGATCTTTTAACTGAACAGCAAAACACAGCTACAATTAACATAGATGCCAAATCTATTCCTGAAATTCTGGAGATTATCAATAGGGAAGACCAAACCATCGCAGAAAAAGTCTATAAAGCAATTCCCGAAATAACTAAAATAGTTGAATTAACTACTACTGCAATACTCAAAGGTAATCGAATAATTTATATAGGAGCAGGAACTTCTGGCCGACTGGGCGTTTTGGATGCTTCGGAAATGCCGCCGACATTTTCTGCGCCCCCAGATTGGTTCAATGGCATTATCGCCGGGGGCGATGATGCCTTACGCCGATCCATCGAGGGTGCGGAGGATAAACCGGAAAATGCCATCAATGATTTAAATAAATTCGGATTACAAGCAGGGGATGTAGTCATCGGTATCAGCACCAGCGGCGCGGCGGCTTACGTGCAGCGGGCTATAGACTATGGTAAAGGACTCGGTTGCGGTACAGCCTATATTATATGTACACCTAAACCATATTTTGAAGTGGAAGCGGATGTAGTCATTAGAGTCGAAACAGGGCCTGAGGTCATCACTGGTTCCACTCGAATGAAGGCTGGAACAGCCACAAAACTTGTCTTGAATATGATTTCCACCACAACTATGATACGATTAGGTAAAGTCTATGGCAATCTCATGGTTGATCTCAAGGCTGTGAATGAAAAACTTGTGGATAGGGGAACGCGCATCATCAGTCAATTAACCGGCTTGAATCATAATGATGCCCAAAAAGCACTTTTATCAGCGAATAAATCTGTGAAGAATGCGGTGGTGATGGTTATTAAAAAATGTACACTGGATGAATCTGATAAAATGCTGCTGGATGTTAAAGGTTCGTTAAGACGTGTAATTCAATAACGTGAAATGATGACAGCTGAAGTATGTAAATATCTCGAATCTAAAAGCGAAAAGGTGAATGCTATAATGCACCTTAAGTGTTAAATGAAAAATATGAAATCATCCATGCTTTCAAACATTTATCCAATTATTTTTATTATTAGATTTAATATTAAAGAAAATCCTTATCAATGAATACACTTATCATGATCGGTACCATTCTTTTAGGCTTTTTGTCTGCTCATATTCAGCATAAAGCTCATGGCATATAATCGGAGGAAATACAGCATAACTGAAGAGCCTGAACCATCATACCAGCGGAACATTTACTCATTCTTGGGCAGGGAACAAACATTGGAAACTTCATATGCATATGACTGATGTAGATGTTGTATTAGAAAAGAAAAGTAAATAAGAAAAATCAGAAAATTATTATTCATTTCTTTTGGTGGTAATTATCAAATTATCTTCACTAAATTTATCTAGTCAACTAAATAACAGTAACAAGGTCCTGCAGGATCTTAATGAAGGAGGAAACATGATAAAACGAATAGTGATTCTATGTATAAGTATATCCGTTTTGGGTATTCTTCACGCTCAATACAATCCTGATAATCACGTTGTAACCATTTCCAAATATTACCTGAAAGCCTTGAGCGATGTAGAGGATGGCTCAGCAGAAGAACGTAAGGAAGTGTTCGAAGAAAATGCCAAGAAAATGAATCCGTTGCAGGAAAGATTGATCAGCACGATGGTCCTGGGACACTTTTGGACGGGCACATCCAATGAAGTGCTAGAAATAAATGAATGGGCCTCTATGACCGATGCTGATGCCAGTGTGCGGACCACAGCAGACACTAGGAAAAAAGCCTGGCGAAAAGATGAAGATAGAGTAGAATTCATGTCTAAATTCAATAAATACTGGGTTGGAAAACATACCGACGTCAGCGTCTTGGAACTGAATATGGACGTTTTGAAACGCCCGACCCGAAAGTATAAGGAAAATACAATTGTTACTATGGTGCAATATAATCTAGCACCCTTATCAAAAGTTGAAGATGGATCAGCGGAAGACAGGAAGGAAGTTCTCCAAAATTTCTTTGACAATGTGGTTAAAAAAGATGATAAAGTACTCAGCCACATGGAACTGACACATTATTGGTCTGGTTCTGCTGGCGGCCCAGAAGGATGGCCGGTAATTGTTGTCAATGAATATGCAACCATAGAAGATGCCATGGATCAAGATAATAGCGCACTGGTGGAAAAAGCATGGCCTGATGAAGAAGAACGTAAAGCATTCTTTAAGAAATTCAATGCTTACTGGAGCAATGGTTACCACAAAGACCTGGAAATTCGTAACCATTGGGTGTCTTTACGAAAATAAAATAATGAAATAACCTCAATCAAAAAACCCCGCAGCGTGCGGGGTTTTTTGATTCATATATAAGATTTTAATTTCAATTAAATATATACTATTTATTTTTACTGATTATATCTTATAGGAAACCTAGATTCAAATACATAATATGATCAAAAAAACATTTACGATATATTTTTTATTTCAACTCTGTTTAGCCGCAGATGGCGAACGGATAACATTCACCAGTGCTAATCCTTTTTCATACTATCATGTGATTACCGACCTTGAAAACCAGGAACCGCAGCAGGTCTACGGCATTTTGCGTTTCCCTGAGGGAAGCGACCCAAAGAACCTTCCCCTGATCGTTGGGATCAACGGCAGTAAGAACTGGGCAGACCATCATTACAAATACATGGATATGTACCGGGAGATGGGCTTTGCCACTTTTGAGCAATACAGTTTTAACAGCCGGAACGTGAACTCCACCGTGGGGGAACAGGTTTCGGTGACCACGGCCATGATGATCTTGGATGCCTACCGGGCCCTGGATGTGCTTGCGCAGGACCCTCGGATCGATGTAAAACGTGCAGCTATTACCGGCTGGAGTCTAGGTGGCGGAGTGACCTTGTTCAGTGCCTGGCAGCCGCTTATCGATGCTATTAAACCTGATCATCTCTTTAGCGCTCATCTGTCCTTTTATCCGCCCTGCATGTTCGACATGGAATTGATCAAATTTTCCGAAGCTCCTATCCATATTCTGACAGGGGAACTGGATGATTGGGTCCCGGCCGACGCCTGTGAAGACCTGGCCGCGGATTTGATGGCGGAGGGTGTAAACATCGGCATTACGGTCTATCCAAATGCCCATCATGGGTTTGACCGGGAAGGCCCCTTATCCGTTGAGGAAAAGGGCTATACGGCCTCCGGATGTCATTTTCGGATGCGGGAGGACGGGGCATTGCTGATGAATTTCCTGAATATTCCTATGATTACGCCTTTTTGGCAAAAAATCGCCCTGGCGTTTTGTGCCGGACGCGGGCCAACCATCGGCGGAAACCCGAAAGCAAGGAAAGCATCATTTGAGTTTGCTAAAGGGTTTATGAAAGAACATTTATTAAGCGCAGAATAAATCATTTTAGAATAGATTAATATTATGAAAAAATGGACGAGTTATAAATCTGAACTGGCTGATGAAAATTTTGACGCTATAATCATTGGCTCAGGCATAGGCGGTCTTTCTACTGCAGCGCTATTGGCTCTGAATGGTAAACGCGTTTTAGTTCTTGAAAAACATTTCAAAATCGGCGGCTGGACTCATACATTTCGTCGCGATGACTTTGAATGGGATGTGGGTATACACTACATAGGTGAAGTACATAACAAGTGGTCCGCAGTTCGAAAGCTGTTTGATCTCATTTCCGATTCTAAACTTCAATGGTCTCGAATGGATGATAATTATGATCGAATCATTTTTCCTGATAAAAATTACAATTTTGTGGCTCCACGGAAACAGTTTGTAGAAGATATGATTGGTTATTTTCCAAAGGAGGAAAAAGCCATCCAAACTTATATGAATTATTTGGACGAGGCGGTAAAAAGTGCCAGGCCATATTTTGCCAACAAAGCACTACCAAATATACTTGCAAATATTACTTACCCTTTTATGACGGGAAAATTCTTCAAATATGCTGACAGGACGACTTTTGATGTCATAAATGGTCTGTCTGATAATCCAAAACTCCTGGGCGTACTTTCAGGACAATGGGGCGATCACGGTCTGCCACCCAAACAGAGTAATTTTTTTATGCATGCTTCTGTGGCTCGCCATTATCTCGATGGCGGTAATTACCCTATTGGTTCCTCAAGGCGAATTGCTGAAACAGTGACTGATGTAATCGAAGCCAACGGCGGTCATTTGGCAGTCAACGCAGGTGTGAATAAAATAGTTATTCATAAAGAAAAAGCTATAGGCGTAGAACTAGAAAATGGTGATGTACTGGAAGCACCTGTTATTATCAGTAGTGCGGGTGTTGTGAATACGTTTGACAAATTTCTACGGGATGAGCGTGCGGACAATTCACATCTACCAGACCTTGATAGTATTGAACAGACAGAAAGTTATGTCTGCCTGCATCTGGGGTTGAATAAATCTGCAGAAGAATTGAAATTGGGTAAAACCAATCTTTGGATTTATCCCGGTTATGACCACGACCGCAATGTTCAAGAATTTATAAACAATCCTGAAAAAGATTTTCCAGTGGTTTATGTTTCTTTTCCCTCAGCAAAGGATGATGCCTGGAATGAAAATCACGACGGATATGCCACGATAGAAGCGATCACTCTAGCCAACTGGGATTGGTATGCCAAATGGCAGGACTTGCCCTGGAAAAAGAGGGGAGAAGATTATGAAAAAGAAAAGGAAATAATTTCACAACGAATTCTTGAAATTGTATTTAAACACATTCCCCAGGCTAAGGATAGCTTGGCATATGCAGAATTGTCAACTCCTTTAACGGTTAATTCTTTGGCGAATTATCAAAAAGGCGAAATGTATGGCATCAGCCATACTTCAAAGCGATTTCATCAAAAATGGCTGCGTCCCCGCACAAAAATTAACAATCTATTTCTTACAGGCCAGGATATTACCACTGTGGGCGTAACCAGTGCTCTCTTTTCAGGATTGCTCACTGCTTCAGTTGTATTGAGAAAAAATCTTTCCTATATGTTGAAGTAAAACAATTATATAAGCTATTGTAAAATTTCTCAATATTTATTCAATACATATTTTCTGTAATTTCTCTTCAAATTATTCAATCATTCAATCAACATAGTATAAATCCATGATAAATAAATATATTTTCAGAGAATACGATATTCGCGGAAAAGTAGCCGAAGATTTCCCTCCGGACATTGTGGAAAGCCTGGGCAAAGGTTTCGGCACATTTGTCAAACGTGCCGGCGGACAAGAGATCAGTTTGAGCGGCGATGTACGCCTCACAACTCCGGATCTGATCGAACAATTCAAAAAAGGAGTTCTTTCAACAGGAGTAGATGTGATCAATATTGGCATTTTACCTACACCCGTAAATTATTTTAGTATGTTTGAATTGGATGTTTTCGGCGCAATGCAGATTACCGGTTCTCATAATCCACCGGAATTCAATGGCTTCAAAATGTCTATGGAATGTAAAGCAGTATTTGGTGAACAAATCCAGAACATTCGTAGAATAATTGAAAATAGCGATTATGAAATAGGAGAGGGAAGTGAGGTTAATCATAACCTCAAAGAAAAATACACACAAATGATTTTAGGTAAGATAAATATCGAGCGAAAACTTAAAGTGGTCATGGACTGTGGAAATGCAGCCGGGGCAATCTTGGCTCCGGACATTTTTAAAAATATGAACGTGGAATTGACTGAATTATTTTGCGATATCGACGGCACATTTCCTAATCACCATCCAGATCCGACTGTAAAGGAAAATCTAGTGGATCTCATTACACTTATGAAAACGGGTGAATACGATATTGGTATAGCTTTTGACGGTGATGCCGATCGTGTGGGCGTGGTGGATGAAATGGGTGAAATTATTTGGGCGGATCAGCTTATGTCCTTATTTCTTCCTGAAGTAATCCAAAATGAAGGTGACGAAATTTTATACGATGTAAAATGTTCACAAGCTTTGGAAGAAATGATTGATAAGCATGGTGGTACTCCCATAATGTGGAAAACAGGACATTCATTGATAAAACAGAGAATGTATGAATTGGGTTGCCGATTTGGCGGTGAAATGAGCGGGCATATCTTTTTTGCCGATGATTATTATGGGTATGACGATGCTATTTATGTAGCTGTACGTACGGTACAAATGTTGAGCAGATCTGATAAAACACTTTCTGAAATGGTAGCAGAACTTCCCAAATATTATTCCACCCCGGAAATGCGATTGGAAGCTGAAAATGATGAGGAGAAATTTCGCATTGCTAAAGAGGCTGTGGACTATTTTACAGAAAATTATGACTGCAGTACAGTGGATGGTGTTCGCATTCGTTTTGGAGATGGCTGGGGTTTGGTGCGCTCGTCCAATACACAACCGGTGATCGTATGCCGGTTCGAAGCAGATACACTTGAGCGCATGAATGAAATCAAAAAACTGGTTATGGACAAACTCCAGGAAATAGGTACATTAAAACTGGATGTCGGACACTAAATCATTTTCAGAACTGCTGGACTTTATCCGTTCAGAAACAGATAGCCACCTTGGTAAACTGGATTTACCGGAAGAACCAGCGTATTTATATGATCCAATCCGATATGCATTAGCAGGAAAAGGAAAGCGTCTGCGACCGATTCTAGTGCACTTATCTGGTCGTGGATTTGATGCAGACCCGGATGATCTCATGCACGCAGGATTGGCCGTTGAACTGCTGCATAATTTTACCCTGATCCATGATGATATTATGGATCATGACGACACTCGCCACGGCAAACTGACGGTCCATAAGAAGTTTGGAACTGAAGCGGCGATTCTAACAGGTGACAGTATTTTTACACTTGCCCAATTAATTATTGGACAAGTTCAATCCAACACCGTTCAGGCATTGCAAGCCTTCAATAAAGCATCGTTAACTGTTTGTGAAGGACAAGCCTATGATCTCCAGTTTGAAGGCGACTCAACCGTAACGTTGGATAAGTACTTGGATATGATCAGTAGAAAAACAGGTGCTTTATTAAGTCTTTGTGCAGAATTGGGCGGTATCCTTGGCGCAAAATCAGATGATGTTTGTGCTGAACTTCGCTCATATGGTCTTAATCTCGGTCGTGGTTTCCAGGTTCAGGATGATATTCTGGAAATATTCAGTGATAAAGAAAATCTAGGAAAAAGCCTAGAAAGCGATGTGGCTGCAGATAAACAAACTATATTAACTATCCTGGCCAGAAAACACGATGGCTGGAATGAAATATCAAGAAGTGATGCGGATATTTCCACAAAGCGGGAACGAATGCGTTCATTTTACATTGAAACGGGAGTTGAAGTACGAGCACGAGAAATAAGTCAGGGGTATATCGATAAAGCAAAAGATTCCCTGACTATATTTGAAGGTGATCATAAAATAACAATGGATCAATTCACAGATTTTGTTTTAAATAGGACACATTAATGGATACACATTCAATCGATACACAAAACATGAAAAAAGCTATTTATGATTTTTCTGATCATTTAGTCCAGACGATGGAAATAGGAAATGCTTTTACTCCTAAAAATATGTTTAATAATATTCAAAACATTGTAGTGGCCGGTATGGGCGGTTCTGCCATCGGGGGTGATGTTTGCCAAGCTTTATTGTCAGATGAATTAAAAGTACCTATCTTTGTTAATCGCAATTATACTTTACCCAATTGGGTAAATGAGAAAACACTGGTAATCTGTTCGTCTTATTCCGGTAATACAGAAGAAACATTGTCTGCTTATGAAGACGCTAAAGGAAAAGGAGCACACCTTTGTGGAATTTCCACTGGTGGTACACTCACTGAAAATCTTACTGCCGATAATTACGATGTCATTATAACAACGTCCGGGCTGCAGCCGCGAGCCGCGTTGGCATTTTCTGTTGTTCCCATGCTGTATTTACTCAAAGGACAAGGATTGATCAGTGATTCTATTTTTGAAGATATGTCGAAAACAATTGAATTACTTCGCATTCAACGCGATTATTACGCAGCAGAAAATGCAGACAACCCAACATATACATTAGCTAAATCAATCTATAAAACACTACCCATTATTTACGGTGCATCAGCAACTACATCTGTTGCCGCCCTGCGATTGAAAGGACAGTTCTGTGAAAATGCAGATATGCTGGCTTACCACAATGAATTGCCGGAAATGAATCACAATGAAATAGTTGGATGGGAAAATAATGCTGATCTATTCAAACATATAAGTGTACTTTGGCTCACCGACTCTAATGATAATGATCGAGTAAAATTTAGACAAGAAATCACAAAGCGAATTATAGAAGTAAAGAATAAGAATCAATACATTGTTTCAGTAGAGGGATCATCAGAAAGAATTCGCCTGCTTCATATGATCCATTTCGGCGATTGGGTAAGTTACTGGTGCGCTATTTTTCATGGGACAGACCCATCACCGGTCGAACCGATCATGCAATTAAAAGCAGAGTTGTCTTAAAAGTAAAATAAAGGTATTGATCTTGGCTGATTTCGAAGTCTATATTATCCCAAGGGTTTTCCACATATGATTGCTGTTAAAGTACATAAAATTTCATTCCATCCTCCCAGTCGGAGTTATGCTGTAATCCTTAAGGAAATTGATGGTGAACGACGACTTCCTGTTATCGTAGGAGCATTCGAAGCACAATCTATTGCTTTAGCATTGGAGTATATGGAAACACCTCGACCTTTAACTCACGACTTAATTGGAAATATTATAAAAGGGATCGACAGTAGCTTAAAAACGGTCAAAATAACCTCATTAAAAGAAGGTGTATTTTATGCTCGACTAGAAATTGAAGGTGATGGTATTGGTGATCGATCAATAGATGCTCGACCCAGTGATGCCTTGGCAGTGGCCCTGCGCCTCCAATCCCCCATTCTGGTTTCTGATAATGTTATGACTGAAGCAGCCATGATGCCCGATATTGGCAAAGAAGAGGAGGAAGGGCTTGAATCAGCGGACTGGGCACCGTCTTTGAATTCCCTGGAAAAGAAACTGCAGGAAGCAATTGAGGGGGAAGAATATGAGCGAGCTGCAGAGATTCGTGATCAAATTAATGATATAAAAGCTTAATCTTGGAGAATATCCAAGGCATTTTGCGCTGCTGACTGTTCAGCGGACTTTTTTTCCATCCCAATTCCAGAAGGATATATCTCATCTCCAATTTTAACATGAACCTCGAATAATTTCTGATGATCCGGACCAGATACATCTGAAATAAGAAATTTAGGATTATCAAAATTTTTTGCATGACAGTATTCAATGAGCAACCCTTTGTAATTCACTGTTTTCCATGCTTCTAGCCTGTGCTGCCAGACTGTTTCCATAATGAGGTTTTTAGCCGGTTTCATACCACCGTCCAAGTAAATAGCACCTATTAAGGATTCGTATAAGTTAGCTAATTGTTTAACGGCTACTTTATCATTATTCAAATTTACTGTGGATTCAACATTAAAATTATCCAGAAGATTCAACAATGAACCCATGGATGCTAAAAATGAACGCTGCACGAGAGCAGATCGTTTTTGAGTTAGTAATCCTTCATCTCCCTCGGGAAATTCCTTCATCAATTCTTCACTGACGATGATGTCAATAACCGCATCGCCAAGAAATTCAAGACGCTCGTAATTGTATTTTGGGTTTGCGCTTTTTGAACGGTGGGTAAATGCCTGGTAGAGATATGTATAATCTCTAAACGTATAGTCTATTTGTTTTTCAAGTGGGGTATATGTGGAAGAATTTTTAAAAAATAGTTGTTTTAGCGACTTTAACACCGCAATACTAATCGTCCCATGCTCGAAGCACTAATACAGCATTGTGACCGCCAAACCCAAAGGCGTTCATCATAACAATATTGCATTCCAAATCTTGTGATTTATTCGGTACATAATCCAAATCGCATTCCGGGTCTAGGGTTGTATAATTAATCGTGGGAGGGACTTTGTTATCCTGTAGTGCTTTAATACAGGCAACGGCAGCAATAGCACCACTTGCGCCTAAAAGATGTCCTGTCATTGATTTAGTAGAACTCACTTTCAATGAATCAGCATGAGCACCAAAAACAGTACGAATTGCTGCTGATTCAGATTTGTCATTGAAAGGTGTAGATGTACCGTGAGCATTGATATAATTTATTTCATCAGGTTGGGCACCGGCATCTGCAAGAGCATTTATTATAGCTTTTACCGCGCCTGCGCCACCTTCAGCTGGTTGGGTTATATGAAACGCATCATCTGTAGCGCCATAACCTGACATTTCTGCTAGAATATTAGCACCGCGAGCTTGGGCGTGATCCAAGGATTCAAGTACGATCATTCCGGCACCCTCACCAAGGACAAAACCATCTCTGTTTTTATCAAAAGGTCTACTGGCTTTTTCAGGTTCATCATTATGAGAAGCTGAAAGAGCTTTCATATTTCCAAATCCGGCGATGGTCATAGGTGTGACCGATGCTTCACTACCGCCAGTAATCATTACATCTGTTTCGCCATATTGAATTTTACGAAAAGCCTGGCCGATAGCGTCGGATCCGGATGAACAAGCAGAAACAACAGTATAATTAGGTCCACGAAATCCAAATTTAATAGCAATTTGTCCCGCAGCAATATTTGCAATCATTTTAGGTACAAAAAATGGAGATATTCTTCGGGATCCTTTTTCTTGTAATACTTTATGCTGATCTTCCAGCGTTTGAATGCCGCCCACGCCACTACCAATGATTACTCCGGCTCGATCTAGATCAATGGATTCCAAATCCAATCCGGAATCGATAATCGCTTCTGTTGATGTTACCAGTCCATAAATGGAAAAGGGATCAAGCTTCCGGAGTTCTTTTCTATCAAAATGATCTTCCGGATTGAAATCAGATAATTCACCAGCAATTTTGACATTGAAATTTTCTGTGTCAAAATATGAAACATTCTGTATTCCACTTTTCCCGGCTATAATTCCGGACCAGAAATCGGCAACGGAATTGCCGTTGGGAGCCAAAGCTCCCAACCCGGTAATGACGACTCGACGTTTAGACATATTTTATGATTTACTGTCGATATACCCTACAGCTTTTCCGACTGTCGTGATGTTTTCAGCGTCTTCGTCAGGAATTTCGATACCGAACTCTTCTTCGAGCTGCATGATAAGTTCAACTGTATCGAGAGAGTCGGCACCAAGATCATCCATGAAATGGGCATCTTCTGTAATTTTACCTTCTTCCACGCCAAGTTTATCCATGACGACTTCTTTTACTTTATCCAGTGTTGTTGACATGTGTTTCTCCTTTATTAAGTCATGACAATACCGCCATCAACGGCGATGGTTTGTCCGGTTATATAACCGGCCTTATCCGATGCGAGAAATAATGCCATATGTGCAATGTCCTCCGGATTTCCTATCCATCCCAGCGGTATTTGATTTTTCAAATCCTCTTTTACAGCATCGCTTAATTCAGCAGTCATGTCCGTAGCAATGTAGCCCGGTGCGATGCAATTGACCGTTATCCCTCGAGAGGATAATTCTTTAGCGGTTGATTTTGTTAGACCTATCAAACCTGCTTTGGATGCTGCATAATTGGCTTGTCCGGCATTACCGGTTAAACCCACGACTGACGAAATATTTATAATTCTACCCGATTTCTGCTTCATCATAGTTCGAGTAACAGCTTTGATGCCGTTAAACGCACCTTTCAAATTTATATCCAGTACCATATTCCAGTCGTCATCTTTCATGCGCATGATAAGTCCATCCCTTGTAATTCCAGCATTGTTGACTAGAATATCTATTTGACCATGTTCTTTTACAACTAAATTAATCAGATTTGTAAACTCTTCGGATGAGGACACATCACAGGCTGCTGCAGATGCACTTGGGAGAGAATCTGCCACTGCTTGAACATCACTTTCATTACGGCTTACGCACACCACATGAGCACCTGCATTCGCTAAAACTGTGGCAATAGATTTACCAATACCTCGGGAAGCACCTGTGACCAATGCAACTTTACTTTTCAGATCAAGCATTTCCTATTTGTTCCCAGTTTTCTACGCCGCTGGTTGTCAATGAACGATTTATCCGCTTGCATAATCCTTGTAGTACACGACCCGTACCTACTTCCATAAAATGATCAATTCCATTTTGTGTCATATTTAAAATAGTTTGACTCCATAAAACTGGGTTTTCCAGCTGCGAGATCATTGCATGCTTTATATCATTAGTCTGTATGATCGGATCAGCAGAAACATTGCTATAAACAGGAATCATAGAATCCCTAATTTCAATTGAATTTATCATTTCTGCAAGTTGTTCCCTAGCACTTGTCATCAAGGGTGAGTGAAAAGCCCCGCTCACGTTCAAAGGTATTACCATCCTTGCACCGTTTTCCTTGGCTGCAGTCATGGCTGAATTTACAGCATCTATTTCACCAGAAATAACAACTTGACCCGGGGAATTAAAATTTGCAGCGACGACTATTCCAGATATTTTATCAGTAACATTTTGTACTTCATCATCTTCCAGTCCAATGATGGCTGCCATTGTACCGGGTTGGTCTTCACCTGATTTTTGCATACTGTTTGCTCTGACTTTCACCAATTTAAGTCCTGTCTCAAAATCAAATGCTCCTGCAAGAGTGTAAGCTGAATATTCGCCTAAACTATGTCCTGCAGCACTGGTGGGTTTTAATCCTTTGTCTGTAAGTAATGAACCGATGATGACTGACACAATATACAAAGCAGGCTGTGTGTATTGCGTTTGTTTAAGTGTTTCGTCTGGACCATTGAACATAATATCCTGAATATCTACGCCTAGAATTTCATTTGCTGTTTCAAAATGAGATTTTGCCAGGTTCGAATTCTCAAACAGATCTTGGCCCATCCCTACTTTTTGTGATCCTTGTCCCGGGCAAAGAAAAGCTAATCCCATTAAACATTCCCCCAGCGGATTAACATACTACCCCATGTAAATCCACCACCAAAGGCAGCTAATAATAAAAGATCGTCTTTGGCCAACCGGCTCATTTCCACAGCTTCATCTATTGCGATTGGAATAGTTCCTGCTGTTGTATTTCCGTATCGGTTTATATTGACAAATACTTGATCTTCATGCAATCCGCAACGCTTTGCAGTTGCATCAATAATTCGCTTATTTGCTTGGTGAGGTATGAATAAACTTATATCGTCACCCTTTAGTCCATTTTTATCTATAATCTCTTTACTGACATCAGCCATATTTTTTACAGCAAATTTGAAAACAGTTTTACCATCTTGGATAACATAGTGCATCTTTTTATCGATCGTATCTTTGGATGCCGGTTGAACGCTTCCTCCTGCAGGAACGTTTAAATATTTACTACCGCTTCCATCTGTATACAAAATAGAATCTAACACACCAATATCATTATCACTCGGTTCTAAAAGAACACCGCCGCCACCATCACCAAAAATAATGCAGGTGTTTCGATCGGCATAATTAATGATGGAGCTCATGGTATCAGCTCCTATAACAATAACATTTTTATATTTACCTGATTCAATCATTTTAGCCCCGGTTTCCATGGCATAAATAAAACCTGTACACGCTGCAACAATATCAAATCCCCAGGCATTTACAGCGTTGATTTTATCCTGAACCATTGCAGCCGTCGAAACGACAAGATAATCAGGAGTACTGGTGGCGACTAAAATTAAATCAATTTCTTCAGCTGATTTACCGGAACTAGCTAAAAGCTGATCAGCTATTTTCTTTCCCATATCGGATGTGGCTTCACCTTCTGCCACAAGGTGCCTTTTTTCAATACCTGTTCGAGATCGGATCCATTCATCCGAAGTATCCACCATTTTTTCTAAATCTTGATTGGATAATGTGCGTTTTGGTAAATAACGGGCTGTGGCTGTAATTTTAGCTTTCAATGGGAATTATTTTCCAAATGATCTGTCAATCCAATTTGAATATCTGTGATTAGTTTTTCATCCACACATTTTTTAGCCAATGATATAGAGTTTTTGATAGCCTTGGCATTTGAACTGCCATGGGCAATTATACATACTCCATTAACACCCAAAAGGGGAGAACCGCCGTGTTCTTCATAATCATATTGGCTGTTTATGGATTTTAGAACAGGATAAAGTATTTTAGCTCCCATTTTATACGTCAGTTTTTCATCAATCTTATTTTTCACCATATCACTGAACAAACTGATCCAGCCTTCAGCGAATTTGATGAGTGTATTGCCAACGAATCCGTCACAAATGAGTACATCTGCTTCTGATGTTAAAATATTTCTGCTTTCAACGTTTCCAATAAAAGATGGGAATTCCTGTTTTAATAAATCGTATGCTTGACGGTATAACTCACTGCCTTTGCCCGGTTCAGTACCAATGTTAATCAATCCGATCTTGGGGTTTTTGATTTTTTCCACGTGATCCAAATACAGTGATGCCATAATAGCAAATTGCATTAAATGGTTGGGTTTTGCATCGGGGTTTGCACCAACATCGCATAAAATTTTACCCCCTTTGTCCGTGGGAATATACGCACCCAGTGCAGGCCGTTTGGCACCTTCAATCCTACCCAATGTTAATATAGCCGACGAAAGAACCGCACCTGTATGTCCGGCACTAACAAAGGCATCTACAATGCCGTCTTTTAATAATTCGACACCTTTCACCAATGATGAATCAGGTTTCTCTTTCAACACCCTTGATCCTCTATCATGCATGGTTACAACCTGGGTAGTTGGTATCAAGTGAATGTGATTTGGTTGAGGTGAGGGAAGGAAATTTTTTATTAAATCTTCATTTCCCACAAGGTACAATTCCAGCGCATTGTCAATATTTAATGCATCGAGAGCACCATGTACCGCTGCCTCGGGTGCAAAATCTCCACCCATAGCATCTAATGCTATTTTCATAAAGGAATATTACTCCGTTGCTGAAACAACAGGTCGACCGCGGTAATATCCGCAATTGGGACAAGCACGGTGCGGCAATTTTGCTTGACTGCATTGTGGGCAGTTAGCTGTTTGCACATGGCCTGCTTTATAATGTGTGCGGCGTTTTCTGCCTCGTGCTTTAGATAGACGTGTTTTAGGTAATGCCATATTTACTCCAAATTTTCCATTTTTAAATCAATTTATATTTTTCAAAACTTCCCAGTTAGACGATTGTGTATCCTGCGTACAATCACAATCCATTTCATTCTTGTTGCATCCGCATGAAGTACATAGTCCTTTGCAATCATCCGTGCACAGTTTTTTTAAAGGCCGATCCAATAAAACATATTCTGCAAGAACTGGATTGAAATCTACTGCATCATCCTGGTCAGTAAAAAAGATAACATCATGTTCATCATTATTAATGAGTTTAACATCACTAGTTAACAAAATCGAAAACTCAATAGTCTGTTTTGAGTTAAAATCGATCAAACATCGATCACAGGATTCACTTATTGAAACAGTCATAAATCCTTTTATGTAATACCCGTTTGGTGCATGTTCAGAATGAATTGTGCACGTTATTTTATCCTCGGCAAAGGAGACGTTATCTAGTCCCAAGGAAGAACTGGAAATTTCAAATAGCTTGTTATTCAAACCGACGTGTAAATCGGTACGAAATATCTTCATTTTTTAGCGCGGGAAAATACCTCTATTCGAGGATTGTTCATAAGGTTAATTCTTGTTTTAAATTGTCTTATTCAGTTGAATTTTCTTCACTTGAAGTCGTATCATCGCCCGCATTTGTTGAATTATCATTTTCTTCAGTGTCTTCATCCTCTTCTTCAAGATCATCTTCGTCTTTCCGTTCCAAAATATTATCATCATCAGAATTCTTCTTGAAAATGATAAACATGAGTGTTTCTCCGACGGAACAGATTGAGAGAACATATGCTATTGAAGATAACATAAGCAGGAAAAGAAATACAGCTAATAATATACCAGCAGCTGTTTCAGAACCGGAAATTGAAGCCAAATCAGCACTGGGTGATAAAACACAACCGGATAGATTGGAACAGCAAGCGCTGGTACAACTAGAAAAACAAGCTGTTAAGCTACTACAAATGCTTGATGGGCAAACAATATTTGTTGCATATGCAACAATATTAGCCAGTTTTGTGCCCATGAACCAATCACATCCAAAAAAGCTATTTATTAAATGATATCCTGCAATCCAGAATTTTACAAATAGAAATCCTGCAAAAGCTCCAATGGGTATAAGTACATGATGATAAAGTACAATACGCCAGGGCTGCGACCAGGTAATGGAGTAAGAATTGAAAACTGTTCCCATGGTGTCTTCTTCATAAGCGGCTATAATAGCTGGTGTGTAGAGGAATGAAATTCCAAAAACAATAGCTGTATAAATGGTAAAAATTGCTCCGAAGAAGTATAACAAATATGGAATAACAAATAAGAATTCGCCTACATAAGGGATTTTGCCCAATAACGCAAAGACAGCTGCCAGGCCGAAGAAAAAGATCAAAATAAACGCAAAGGATACGGATGTAAATACAACCGGATGCCAGTGTTTCCTGACGTATTTCCACGCATCACCCGATGAATAGAATTCGTCCCCTTTCAGTTGTTTAAACGTAATTCTAGAAACAGCAGTGCAACCAAAATGAATTGCCAACAGCAGTAATATAGAACCGATCCAATATATTAGGTATGCATACCAGGGACCGGGATTGCCATATAAACATGGATAAAGTCCGTATTGGCTCCATGTTTCAGAAAATGCATAACCGGCCAAGGCAAAAGAAATATAGGTTAAAATAAGGTAGTCAGCATAGCCAACTAATAGAGCTTGTACAAATACAAGAATCTTTTTTCCGCTTAAGGCTAATCTTGGAGCGCGAAAAATATCTCGAATGTCAAAATGTAATTTCATTGGATCCATGGTTTTCTCCTTCTTTATTCTTCATAGCGGACATAATCTACCCATGTAGATGCTCCGCGTGATTCTGAAATAGATTGTGCAACTGTTAGCGCCGTTGGACGGCTATCGTAACTTCCCACACGAACTCGAAACCAGACTTCGTCTGTTTCCTTGAAATAGGCTTTCTGGATATACGCATCAAACCCATTGTCTATCAATTCTGCTGCTATAATTTCAGCATCAGCTAATAATTTTTTAGAAACAACCTGGATTGTAAACCTGCCCTCATTTTTTGGAATCTGTAAACCCCGTTGAATTGGTTTGGGTTTTGGTAGTGCAGGTGGAGGTGTTTCTACTTCAACTTCTTCGGTTATTTCTTCCATATCTTCTATTGCAGGCGCAACTTCAGTTATTTCCGGTACTTCAGCGATGGTATCTTCGGGAGCTGTTTTTTCCTCGAACCATTGCCTATCTTTTTCATCTTCATACCAATCAGGTTCAGCCTGTTCGACTGTATTAACCGGAACTGCATCACCTTGCTCAACAGCAATTGTAAATGATTGCACCGACAGTTCATCGCCGTATTGGACGACTTTTACTTCCAATGTATACTCACCGGGAGCGTCAGGAATAAATGATACAGTGGAATGCTGATCATTATAGCCAATATTATCTATTCCCAGCATTGAAGCATCGGGCTGTTCAACAATATTCCAGATAAAATCCAAATCATCGCTGTCTTCCGCAATTTCTGCATTTAGTGAAATAGCTTCGCCTGTTTTGCCGGTTAACCCTTCTTTGCCACATGCTGTGATGAGCAAAATAGAAAAGAGCGCCAAAACGTTAAAGTGATATATTCTTGAGTTAAACAGGAATTGTCTCCTTGTCAGTATTCTAGAATTTCATTGGAAGTAAAGAAATATGCAATTTCTTTTTGAGCATTCTCATTTGAGTCTGAACCATGCACTGCATTGTTTTGTATGCTCTCTGCAAAATCTTTACGAATAGAGCCATCAACAGCTTCTTCTGGGTTTGTTGCACCAATCAAAGACCGAAAAGCATTGACAGCATCATCTTTTTCTAATGCCATGGGCATACAGGGACCCGAAGTCATGAAATCCACCAAATCATTATAAAAAGGTCTTTCCTTGTGGACTGCATAAAATCCTTCAGCTTGTTCTCGGCTCAAATGCATTAACTGCGCTGCTTGGACCTTAAATCCTGCTTCAATAATTCTGTCCATTATTTTACCTGTAAAGCCATTTCCGACCGCATCAGGTTTTATGATTGCTAATGTTTTATTGCTCACTCAAATCTCCTTGAATATTATTTAGTATTTGTTGCTTCTGCCATTGCTTTACCAATATCTGCCGGACTTTTTACGACATGGATCCCTGCTGTTTCAAGTGATGTCACTTTTTCAGCTGCAGTTCCTTTTCCACCAGCAATGATGGCTCCGGCATGACCCATGCGTCGTCCCGGAGGAGCCGTTTGTCCGGCGATAAATGCCACGACAGGTTTTTGTAAATTATTTTCTATGACCCACTGGGCGGCTTCTTCTTCCGCTGTGCCGCCAATTTCACCGATCATGACGATACCTTCGGTTTCATCATCATCTGCAAAAAGGGAAAGCATATCAATGAAGGTAGTTCCGATGATGGGATCGCCGCCGATACCAACCGATGTGGATTGGCCTAATCCTGCTGCTACCAATTGATGAACAGCTTCGTAAGTTAATGTTCCAGAACGGGAAACCACACCAATGGTTCCAGGTTCATGAATAAAACCGGGCATAATTCCCACTTTGGCTTTTCCGGGTGAAATAACTCCGGGGCAATTAGGCCCTACGAGTCGGGTAGGCAGATCTTTGATCTTATGGTTTACTTTTACCATATCTGCTGCAGGGATACCCTCTGTAATACAGATAACGAGCTCTAATCCTGCTTCAACCGCTTCGATAACTGCACCAGCAGCAAAAGCAGGAGGAACAAAAATTACAGACGTATTACAATCTGTTTCAGCTTTGGCTTCTTGAACAGAATTAAATACCGGAACGCCCAATACTTCCTGACCGCCTTTTCTTGGCGTCACGCCTCCCACAAGATTAGTACCATATTCTTTAATCTGGCTACCGTGAAATGATCCTTCAGTTCCGGTAATGCCTTGGATGATTAATCGTGTGTTATTTCCAACTAAAACACTCATAATCCACCTCCCGTCACAGCTGAAACAGCTTTTTCAGCTGCATCAGCTAAACTGGTTGCAACAAGAAATTCTAATGACGAATTTTTCAATAATTTAGCTGCTTGTTTTGCATTGGTTCCTTCCAATCTTACAACAACTGGAATAGAAACATTTACTGTATCCATGGCATCAATAACGCCTTGGGCAACACGATCACAGCGGACAATGCCGCCAAAAATATTGATCAAAATTGATTTAACATTCGGATCAGAAAGAATAATTCTAAATCCATTCGCAACTGTTTCTGCATTTGCAACACCGCCCACATCCAGAAAATTAGCCGGCTCACCGCCATATAATTTTATGATATCCATGGTTCCCATAGCCAAGCCGGCGCCATTGACCATACATCCAACATTTCCGTCTAATTTGATATAATTTAGTTGATATTTGCTTGCTTCCAGTTCAGCTGCATCTTCCTCACTTTCATCTTTATAATCCAGAAGTTCTTTATGCCGGAACAAACCATTATCATCGAAGTTCATTTTTGCATCCAAAGCCATAACGTTATCATCACCTGTGACGACAAGAGGATTTATTTCCAATAGAGAGCAATCGTGTTCAATAAATACTTTCCATACAGCTAAAAATATCTCAACTGCTGAATCGATTTGAGTACCGGTCATTTCCAGGGCAATAGCAAGATTACGAGCTTGGTCTTCAGTAAGACCTTTTTCCGGGTCAATCCATTCCTTGATGATTTTTTCAGGTGTTTCAGCAGCTACTTTTTCAATCTCAACGCCACCTTCGGTGGATACCATGAAAACAAATTGTTTTTCAGCTCTGTCCAAAACGATTCCCGCATAGCATTCTCGAGCAATGTCCACACCGGATTCGATGAGCAAACGCTGCACCTCTTTTCCACCCGGACCTGTCTGGTGGGTCACCAGGTTCATTCCAAGGATTTCTTCGGCGTGAGTTTTAACCTCATTACGTGAATGGGCCAGCTTGACACCGCCGCCTTTACCGCGTCCGCCGGCATGAATCTGTGCTTTTACAACGACTGTTTTAACATTTAAGCGATCATAGGCAGTCAAGGCTTCTTCCAAAGAAAAAGCCACCGTTCCTTCCGGTACACTCACATTGTTTTGACGAAAGAGCTCTTTCGCTTGGTATTCGTGAATTTTCATTCAATTTCCATTATTAATTAATCTTACTCATTTATAATCATTTTCAATCTTTATTTTTACGCATTTACTATGGTTGTGCCCGCTTCGCCGTTGATAGCCTTGCGGACGTTTTGAATATTTGTTATGATAGCTTTTTCGCCATGATGTTTCAAAAAGTAGATAGCAGAGCGGATCTTGGGCCACATGCTCCCTTTTTGAAAATGTCCTTCTTCCTGGTATTGATTTGCTTCTTCATTGGTCATAATATGGATCGGCTCCTGGTCTGTCTCTCCATAATTTAAGTAGACCTGTTCCACATCTGTGATGATATAATATTCCTGGGCCCGGATCACTCTACCAAGCTTTGCTGCTGTTAGGTCTTTATCAATGACCGCATCTAGTCCATCCAGTTTATGATCTTCATTATTATAAACAGGTATGCCACCACCACCAGCTGCAAGTACGACTGTTCCCGCTTCAACAAGGGTTCGAATAGATATCCCGTGCATCACAAAATCAGGATCGGGGGAGGGAACTACCCGCCGCCACTGGCCTTTTTCTTGTTCTTTGACTGTCCAGCTAAATTGTTCCGCCATGATTTGTGCTTCTGATTCGGAATATCGTTTACCCACATATTTTGCGGGATTAGCAATAGAAGGATCATCTGTATTTACCATCACTTGTGTCACAAGGGTTACCACTTCCCGGTCGACTTTTCCTGCGCGCAGTGCATTTTGAAACGACTGTTGGATCATATAACCAATGGTTCCCTGGGTTCCGGCTACACAGACACCCAAAGGTAAGGGAGGTACCACGTCGTAAGTCAGATCCATACGCAACAATTCATCACCTACTTGAGGTCCATTGCCGTGAGTCAAACACAGATTATAATCTTGTTTTACAAATTCCATGATCTCTTCAAGGGATTGACGTGTATTTGCGAACTGCTCATAGATAGTCCCGGCCTGGCCTTTTTGAGACAAGGCATTACCGCCCAATGCAATGATGGCTGTTTTTTTCATTTTAAGAGGGGCTGTAGTACATCCGCCACTGTAGGTGTACTGATCTCTTCCAAATCGTACGTGACCCGCACAGAGGGATGTTTTATATCAGTGATGCGTCGCAAATCAATAGGCGTACCAATGATCACTACGTCACATGCTGTATTATTGATGGTCTCTTCTAGGTCCTTGACCTGTTCGTCACCGTAGCCCATGGCCGGCAGCAGGGTGCCGATTTTTGGGTAATGAGCAAATGTTTCTTGCAGCTTACCTACTAGGAAAGGACGAGGGTCAACCGTTTCAGCGGCATTAAATTTTTCAGCGGCAACCATCCCGGCACCGATTTTCATTTCACCGTGGGTCAATGTCGGTCCATCCTCAACCACCAGTACCTTTTTCCCGGCAATCAGTTCAGAATTTTCAACAGTGATCGGGGATGCACATGCAATGATGGCCGCCTCGGGATTAACCGTTTTAATATTATTGCGTACTGTTTCCACGCCCTGGGGATCGGCCGTGTCCACTTTGTTAATGACCACTGCATCGGCCATCATCAAGTTTGTTTCTCCGGGATAATATGCTAATTCATGTCCGGGTCGATGCGGATCGGTCACAACAATGGCCAGGTCCGGTTTATAAAAAGGCATATCATTATTGCCGCCATCCCAAAGAATAACATCAGCTTCTTTTTCGGCTTCCCGAACGATGGCTTCATAATCAACACCGGCAAACACAATCGTTCCTTGATTAATATGGGGTTCATATTCTTCCATTTCTTCAATGGTACATTTATGTGTTTCCAAGTCGGCCAGTGTGGCAAAGCGCTGTACGCCCTGTTTGGCCAAATCACCGTAGGGCATGGGATGCCGAATAGCGGCAACCTGTTTACCTGCTGCTTTGAGTACTTGTGCTACTTTACGGGTAGTCTGGCTTTTACCGCAACCGGTACGTACCGCACATACCGATACCACCGGCTTGGTAGAGCGGATCATGGTCTGCGCGCCACCCAGTAATTTAAAATGGGCCCCTAGAGCTAGTACTCGGGCTGCCTTATGCATTACATAATCGTAGGAAATGTCTGAATAGGAAAAAACCACTTCCTGCACATGATGCTCTTGAATAAGTCTTTCCAGTTCACTTTCGTCGTAAATGGGAATACCGTCAGGATATAATTCCCCGGCCAGTTCCGGTGGGTAATTGCGACCTTCAATGTCAGGGATCTGGGTGGCTGTAAAAGCTACTACTACGTAATTATCATTGTGCCGGTAGACAACGTTAAAGTTGTGAAAGTCGCGCCCGGCGGCGCCCATAATAATTGTTTTAATCGGTTTCATTAATTCATCCTTATAAATAGTTTAACAGTATTGAAAAATCGTGCAAAAAATGCAGGATTTAGGTAAAACCAAAATACTGTTTAAAAGAAAGGATTCTGCTTAGGAGCTTGATCATTAATCTTCGTCCATAAAAGGATAACGATAATCCGTGGGTGGGTCAAAGTTCTCTTTGATGGTTCGCTGGGATACCCAGCGTACGAGGTTGAACATGGAGCCGGCCTTATCGTTGGTGCCTGAAGCGCGACTGCCACCAAATGGCTGCTGGCCAACCACAGCACCAGTGGGTTTGTCGTTGATGTAGAAATTACCGGCCGAATATGTCAGGGCAATCTTGGCTTCCTCTACAGCATCTTTATCCTCACTCATGACGCATCCGGTCAAGGCATAATCGGATGTAGAGTCCACCAGTTTCAACGTTTCTTTCCAATTATCGGGGTCGTATAAGTAGATGGTTAAAACCGGCCCAAAGATCTCCTCGCACATGGTACGAAATTTGGGATTATCAGTTAAAATAGTAGTGGGCTCAATAAAAAATCCTTTAGAATCATCGTAACCGCCACCGGTGAGGATCTCGGCATCATCAGCATTTTTAGCAAAATCGATGAATTCACTTATGGATTCAAAAGCGGACCTATCAATGACCGCATTCATGAAATTGGTAAAATCTTTTGGATCACCCATTTTGATAGAATCCACTTCAGCCAAGTATTTTTCTTTCACATCATCCCAGATGGTGGTGGGGATATAGGCTCGCGACATGGCCGAGCATTTCTGACCCTGATACTCAAATGCCCCTCGAACCATAGCAGTGACAAGTGCATCCTTGTTCACGGATTCGTGGGCCAAGCAAAAGTCCTTTCCGCCGGTCTCACCCACGATACGGGGATAGGTCTTATAATTCTGAATATTTTCACCAATATGCTTCCACATACCCTGAAATACCGCCGTTGAACCGGTAAAGTGTACGCCGGCCAGTAACGGACTGTTCATGACGTTAGGACCCACCTGGGAGCCGCGGCCGGGGATGAAATTGATCACGCCATCGGGCAAACCGGCTTCCTTGAATAACTGCATAATGAAATGGGCCGGGTAGACCGCGCTGGATGCTGGCTTCCACAGGGCCACGTTGCCCATCAATGCTGGAGCAGAGGGCAGGTTGCCGCCTATGGACGTAAAGTTAAAAGGTGACACGGCAAATACGAAGCCTTCCAAGGGACGAAGTTCCACCGAATTCTTGGTGGGCTCCGGGGAATACATGGGCTGGTGGGATGCCAGTTCCTGGGCGTACCAGGGGTTAAAGCGCAAAAAGTCGATCAGCTCGCAGGCCGCATCGATCTCCGCCTGAAAAACATTCTTACTCATGTTCAGCATAGTGGCAGCGTTGATGGTGTCCCGCCAGGGTCCGGCCAGTAAATTGGCAATTTTGACATAGATCTCTGCTCGTTCTTCCAAGGGTTTCTTTGACCAGGACTGCCAGGCTTCCTGGGAAGCGTTAATGGCCATTTCCACTTCTTTTTCACCAGCCTGGTGAAAATTGGCCAAGATGTGGCCGTGGTCGTGGGGCATAACGCATTGAGCCGTATTGCCAGTGCGGACCTCTTCTCCGCCAATGACCAATGGAATATCGATGACCTTTGAACTCAATTCATCCGCTTTGGCCTGTAAGCTGGCTTTTTCCGGTGAGCCGGGGCCATAGACCTTGATAGGCTCATTCACCGGTTTTGGTATTGTAAATTGGTTCGTCATTATTTAATCGTATTTTTTTTGAATTTTGGGTTAAAAAACAGCTCGGGAATATAACAGCTTACGAAGAGTGAATCAAGAAAGGGAGTTGTGGAATTAAAGGTATATGAAAGATTCGATATAGTATATAATACTTACTTTCAAAAAATCACTTATGATTTTTGTTCACTTCACCTAATAGCTTTTCCATTGCCTCCTTATCTTTTGCTAGCACCAACGATTGACGTAATGAAGAGGCCCCTGGGAAGTTTTTTATATACCACCCAAATTGCTTGCGCATAAGATTAGTGCCAATATGTTCACCTCGAGATTCCAGCAAAAGCTCCAAATGGCGTTTACACATGTCAATCCGCTCGTGAGTGTTTGGTATGGGCGGGAGGGAAGCGCCAAGTAATAATGCAGTTGCTTGCTTAAAGAACCAGGGATTTCCCAAAGCAGCACGCGCCACCATAACAGCATCACAGCCCGTTTCATCAAACATGCGAACAACATCTTCCGGTTTTTTAATATCACCATTACCAATAACAGGAATGGACACAGTTTGTATTAATTCTTTGATTAAGTTCCAATTCGCACTACCTCTATAACTTTGCTTGGTGGTTCGAGGGTGGAGGGCGATAGCTTTTACTCCGACTTTTTCCAGTCGGGGTCCTGCTTCAATAGCTACAATATTTGACATATCCCACCCGGCTCGCATTTTTACTGTAACGGGTAGATCAGGGACAGATTCAACAACTGCAGTGGTAATATCATCCATAAGGCATAGATCTTTAAGCGCTGCAGATCCTGCGCCTTTTTTGGTAATCTTGGGAACAGGACAGCCATAATTAATATCGATAATATCCGGTTGGAATTTGTCAGCCACTACCCGGGCAGCTTTGGCCATGACCTCCGGCGAATCCCCAAATATCTGGATGCCGATAGGGCGCTCCATTTCTGTAAAACGAATCATATCAAGCGTTTTTTCATTTTTTCGAATAATACCATGAGCCGAAACAAATTCAGAATACACTACTCCTGCTCCCATTTCTTTACACAAAATACGAAATGAGTAATCCGTCACCCCTGCCATGGGAGCCAAAAGGATGGGGGTGTCAATTTTAAGATTACCTATCTGCATATGATATGTGAATTTACATACACCTTAATCCATTCTGTGAAATTGAAGATAGTAATTTGTAAGAAAGAAATGTTGCATTAAATTCGCCGGCAAATTTTAAGACCTATAGGAAAAATATATTATGAGTAGAATGTGTGACGTAACCGGAAAAAGACCCATGTATGGAAATAATGTGAGCCATGCTCACAATAAATCTCGGCGCCGTTTTAATATTAATCTCCAGAAAAAACGTTTTTGGCTTCCAGATGAAAAACGATATGTAACCCTGAATGTATCAACTCAGGGTATGCGCCTGATTGATAAGAAGGGGATTACGAAAGTTGTAAAGGAAATGCGGACTCGCGGTTTAAAAGTATAAAAGACTTCATTACCCTCCCTAAAAAGAAAAACCCTCGTGCTTTTAGCTGAGGGTTTTCTTTTTTTACCTGTTCTCCTTGATTAGATCAATCCAAACACAAATTTGTTTCACCACCTCCCCTAAATCCCCTCCTCATATGAGGAGGGGGCTCGTTGGGTGGTGATAAAAACCAGAGGATAATTATTATAAACTACTCCTGTTGGCGGCGAATGAATGCCGGTACGTCCAGATCATTTCCATAGATAACCGGATTTGTATCATCAAAATGGAATTTTGACGCAGTTGGTTGTGTTAATTCCGGTTGTGTGCTTTCTTGTTCATTCGTCATCTTTTGGTTAAATAATGGCACATTTTCCTGTTCAGCCAAAATTCGAGCCTGTTTTTGCTTTGGCCTGATAATGACTTCTTTATCTTCTTTTTCCACTTCTTTAGGTGCTTTATGGTTGAATCCCGTGGCAATGACGGTTACCCGTATTTCATCAGACATTCTAGGATCGATGACGGCACCAAAAATGATATTAGCTTCGTTACCGGCTTCTTCAAAGATGATGGACGTTGCTTCATCCACTTCCATGAGCGTCAAATCAGGACCGCCTGTGATGTTTACTAATACACCTTGAGCACCACTGATGGACGCGCTATCTAGTAATGGACTGGAAATGGCTTGCTGGGATGCCAGAACAGCACGTTCTTCACCACCGGCAACACCTGTTCCCATGATGGCTTCACCCATATTTTTCATAATGGTTTCCACATCAGCAAAATCCAGGTTAATCAATCCATGGACATTGATTAAATCGGAAATGCCTTTTGCTGCTTGATGCAGGATGGAATCAGCCAGTTTAAACGCTTCCACAACGGTTGTATTGTTATCAACAATGGACATGAGTTTCTGGTTGGGAATAGAAATAACCGTATCGCAGGCTTTCCGCAAATCAGATAGACCGCTCAGTCCGCGATTCATGCGTTTGGGACCTTCAAAATTGAAGGGGAGAGTAACGATTCCCACGGTTAGGATTTCAAGTTCACGAGCCATTTGGGCTATACTCGCCGCCGCTCCTGTTCCTGTTCCACCACCCATTCCTCCGGTGATGAAAACCATATCAGCCCCGCCAAGTATTTCTGTGATTACTTCCCGATCGGCTTCGACGGCTTCCCGGCCAACATCGGCTTTTGCACCGGCGCCAAGGCCTTTGGTTAGATTTTTACCAATCTGGATTTTATGCTTTGCGGCATTGTTTTCCAGGTCTTGGGCATCCGTATTTACAACGATGAAATCAACGCCTTGCATCCCGGCCTGGATCATGCGGTTCACGGCATTTCCGCCGGCGCCGCCAACGCCGATGACTTTCAATTTCGCTTTCTGTTCTGCTATGCTGTCGAATTCAAATAACATAGGGTTACTCCTCTGGTTTGGTGGTTAGGTATGTGTCTTTCATTCTTAATAAAATCCTTTTATCCAGCTCTTCAGCCAACTAACGGCTCGCACGAAAGTGGGTTTAATGGGCCTCGCTGCCGGCGCCAATTCTTTTTTAACGTCAATCCAGTGCAATAATCCGATGACGGACGTGTGCTCAGGGTTGGAGGCAACATCAACAGCTCCGCTAATATTTTTTGATATTCCGAGACGAACTCGCATATTTAAAATTTCTTCAGCTAGCGGAACCAAATTACGTAGTTGCGCACCACCGCCGGTGAGTACGACGCCAAAGGTTAACTTTTCGCGGATATCTGCCCGATGAATTTCTCTGGCAATCCATTGCAAAATTTCTTGGGCGCGGGCTTCTACATAACGAGAAAGTTCATGTTCAGATACTTGTCTGGCAAGCCCGCCATTTTTTACCGGTAAGTCAAATTCCAGTTCAGTGGAGGACATGGATGCTTTTGCCGATGCATATTTTTTCTTGATTTCTTCCGCCTCTCCAATACCAATCTGCAGCATGACAGCAATGTCATTCGTAATGCTGTTAGAACCAACTCCCATAACGGCAGAGTGGCGAATTCCATCATTATGATAGACTACAACTTCCGTTGTATTTCCGCCAATATTGACCAAAGCAACACCCAATTCTTTTTCATCACTATCCAATGTCATGAGACATGATGCCAAACCCTGAAATACTAATCCATCCACCTGAATTCCCAATTCCTCGGTGCAATTCACCAGGTTTTTTGCCGCCGAACTGGGAACTGTAATCAAATGAACTTTTGCTTCCAGTCGGCGCCCGGACATTCCAACCGGATCTTTTATATTATCCATGGTATCAATGACATATTCCTGGGGCAAGACGTGCATTATATCTCTGTCCGAAGGAAGAGAAAGAGCCCTGGCCATTTCCATAACGCGAAAAACATCATGTTCGGTAATTTCATTTTCCACAGGTAAGGATGAATGCTGGTTTTTTTGAATGGCGATGGCACCTTGGGTATTGATACTGCGGATATTTTCACCGGAAATACTGACGACTGCTCTATCTACTTTATGACCTGACATTAATTCTGCATCTTTTACTGCAGCTTCAATGGCATCCATCAGTTTGTCTCGATGGATGACAGAACCATTTTTTAATCCGGCAGAGGGAAAACGGCCAATTCCCAGCAGTTTTATTTCATCCGATTCGTTGGATTTTTCAGCAACAGCACAGGTAATAAACGAAGAACCAATATCTAACCCAACTCTGATCGTTTGAGACGAATTCATATTAATCCCCTTCATACCCTCACCTTTACAATAACTTGGTGATTATAGCGTAAATCTAAAGAAGAGAAATTGTATAATCCTTTGTCTTCAGGTAATGATTGCTCAAATGAATTCAGGATTTGGATTTTTTCTTCCATATGATCATTTCCCAGGATTACTTTTGTAGGATAATTAGCTAAAATCAATACAAATTCATCATTGCTGTTTAACGTAACCTCTGAAAGATTTTCATACATACCTGGAAAATGCTCAATAATGTAATCAATAAGATCAATGGATTCTGATACTTTTTGCGATACAGTTTGATGACCAATCGGATAGAGTTCCCGGGCAGTATTGAAACCTGACATGATCGGTATAATTTTTTCACCAACATTCCCTAGTTCCGGCAGCACAACACCTTCTCTATCGATATATAGAAGGGGGTCCATATTCAGTAATGCAACAGGGTGTCTTTCCATAATTTCAACAATAATTTTGTTGGGAAAACTTTTACTGATCCGCGCAGCGTGAACAAAGGGGTGACTTTCCAATAACAAACTCATGTTCCTCGTCTTAATATCATTTATGGTCGTTCCTAACACAGGGGAGAGGGATTCCCTGTATTCATCAGCAGGGATGATGAAGGCACCTTTAATTTCAATATTTTCCAAGTGATTCAAGCCAGTATAGTTTGACCAATTAAAAGCAAGTAGTGTTAATGTAAGTACCAGCGTGGAAAAGGAAGCGCCAATGATTACACGTAGATTTATCTGCTGTTTTTTCTTACGCTTACTCATGGTGTAAAAACATCCTTATCAAACCCAAGTGTTTTGATTTCCAATTCCAGTATAATATCAAATTTTTCTTTTACTTCCTTCCGTGCGATGCGAATCAATGTTGCAATATCATTTGCGGTGGCAGAGCCATGATTAATAAAAAAATTAGCGTGCTTTTCAGAAATTTCAGCATCTCCGCTACGTGTTCCTTTAAGCCCTGCTTGATCGATCAAGTATCCGGCAGCAAGATCCGGTTTTGGGTTTTTGAATACACTGCCGGCAGAGCGAAATCGCAATGGCTGATTCTTTTTTCTCCCTTGACTGGCTAGACTACGTTTTTCCTGTATCACCGCCGAGGTAGTTTCCTGCATTTCGAAATCAGCGCTAATGATTATTTCATCTTCATTGAATGAAGAATGGCGATAGCTGAAATCGATTTCATCCACAGAATAATTTTTTAAATCTCCGGTAAGTGTCATAACCTCAACTTTTTGGAGGTAATTGGAAATTTCTCCGCCAAAGGCTCCCGCATTCATAATCAATGCACCACCCAATGTGCCAGGAACGCCGATCATACTCTCCAGTCCGCTTAAATTCCGTTTAATACACTCTTTTACCATCCGCCCAAGCATAACACCTGTTTCGGCATAGACATGGTTATTTGAAATATCTAAATGGGTAAATGATTTCCCAAGGGTAATGACTATACCATCAATGCCTTCATCAGCAACTAACAAGTTCGAACCGGAACCGACAAAATAAACGGGAATATCCGATTCTGTTGCAAAGCGCAATAGGTTGCCAAGATCATGTTTGTCTTTTGGTGTTATATATGCCCAAGCTGGTCCGCCAATGCCGTAAGAGGTATGTTTTGACATGGGTTCACTCTCCAGGAACTTGCCTTTAACTGTTGCTTTCAATTCAGCCATAGGATCCACCTTAAGCAGCAGCCTCCAAGGTTTTTAAATGTTCAAAATATGATTCTGAATATCTCCATATTGTTCCGGCACCGATGGTTAAAACCATGTCACCCGGTTGCACAATATTATCTAAATGAACAGCAATATCATCCAGATTTGGAACGTAATGCACATGTTTATGTCCGGCCTTACGGGCAGAGTTAGACACCATAGCGCCACTCACACCGGCGATGGGTTTTTCTCTCGCCGGATATACATCTGTAACAATGAGTACATCACTTGCTTTAAATGCGTTGGCAAACTCTTTATAAAATTCCTGAGTGCGCGAATATAGGTGAGGTTGAAAAACAGAAACAATTCTGCGATCCCAGCCATCCTTGGCAGCCTGCAGTGTTGCCGTGACTTCAGTTGGGTGGTGCGCATAATCATCCACCACCATAATATCATTGGAAATACCTTTAATCTCAAAACGCCTGCGCACGCCGTGATACGATTGCAATCCTTTGGCGATGACATCGATTTTCAATCCCATTTCCATACCCAAGGCAATAGCCGCAAGTGAATTCACCACATTGTGCTCACCGGGAATATTGAGCTTAATGGTTCCGTTTTCATGGTCATTTTCCCACAGTGTATATACAGTTTGGGATTCATTGTAACAAATATTTGTTGCCCTGATTTCTGCATCGGTACACAGACCATAAGTGATTATCGGACGTTTAATTTCCGGAACAATGTCCATGAGGGCCGGGGAATCGGCGCAGGCAATGACGGCGCCGTAAAAAGGAGCAGCGTTGGCAAATTGAATGAATGCCTGCTGAAGATCTTTCAAGTTTTCATAACAATCGGTGTGTTCAAGTTCAATGTTTGTAATGATGCTTATGGTTGGACGCAGAGCCAGAAAACTCCGGTCGAATTCATCCGCTTCCACCACAATTATATTTCCGCTACCAAGTTTAGCATTTGAATCAATTGTTTTAACCAATCCGCCTACAACCAGTGTGGGATCTAAATGACATTCGGATAAAATGGTGCCAATCATGGAAGAGGTTGTTGTTTTTCCGTGAGTACCGCCAACACCAATACTCGTTTCCTTTACAGCAATTAATTCTCCCAACATTTCCGCTCTACGGATGACGGGTATATTTTTTTCATAAGCTGCCTGGATCTCAGGGTTTTCTTTTTGCACAGCACTGGAATAAACCAGCACATCAGCATCCGTCAGATTAATAGCATTATGGCCCATGTGTACGTCTGCACCTAGTCGGATCAGTTTTTCCACAATGGGAGATTCCATAATATCGGACCCGCTCACATCAAAGCCGAGGTTAAGCAGCAATTCAGCTATACCACTCATACCAATTCCGCCAATGCCTACGAAATGAACTTTCTTTACTTTGCGAAACATCAGGCGATTACCTTTTCCATTATTTGGTCAACAATTACGTTTACCGCATTTGGTTTGCCTAATTGTTTAGACTTTGAAGTCATTTTGTTGAGAGCATTTTCATCATTCATTAGTGAAACTATTTTTTCAGATGTCTTTTTTGAATCTAATTCTGCTTCAGGGATTAATTCAGCCGCACCAGCATCCACCATTGATTGACCGTTATGTGTTTGATGATCTGCAGCAGCGGAGGGTAGGGGCACTAGAATTGACGGTAAACCACATGATGTTAATTCTGCAATTGTCAATGCACCTGCACGAGAAAAGGATAAATCAGATAATGCGTAAGCAGATTTCATATCATCAATAAAAGGTACAACCCGTACAGAATCAGTTTCGAATTGTTCATATTTATCAATATTGCTTTTCCCTGTTTGCCATAATAGTTGGATGTCATTTAAATAGTTGATCATGCCCTTTGTACACTTGTTTAATGCTTCAGACCCCTGGCTTCCGCCAAATATAAATAGCGTTTTTTTATCCGCATTTAAGTCGAATAATTGCGCAGCTGTCATACGATCCCCATTAGAAATGTCCCAACGGACGGGGTTGCCTGCGAGAAAACAGTTTTTTTTTTAATCAAGTCATCGACTTCCACAAATGCTGTAAAAACCATTTCTGCATTTTCCGCAAAATGCCGTGTTGTGATCCCAGGAAACGAATTCTGTTCCTGAATGAAATAGGGGATATTCATCTTTTCAGCTGAATGAAGGGGCAGTGCAGAGGCATATCCACCTGTTGCGATTACTGCATCCGGATTTAAATCTTTAAACAGTTTATTGGTTTTCATTTTTGAAGAAATGAGCCTGCCAGGGAGTAATGCATTGCGTCCCAAGGATTGTAAAGAAAGTGATCGTTGTAAACCTCGAATTGGAAGCAAAGTATGTTCAACATTCATTGTGGGTAATTTTTCCGCTTCAATACCAAACTTTGATCCAACATAATGAATGTTGGCATCTGATCGTTTTTTCAATTCAGCGCCGATAGCCAATGCGGGAAATAAATGTCCACCCGTTCCGCCTCCGGCCATGATGAATGTTTTAGCCATAAATGCGTTTCCTCCAATTAGAATCACTGCCCACTGATCGTTTGGATTGACTGATATTTAATAAGATACCCAGGCACGCTAAATGGACCACAACTCCTGAACCACCATAACTAATTAGGGGCATGGCTAATCCTGTTGTTGGAACAAGGTTTGTTACCACGGCAGCATTAATGAAGGCGTATAAAATAAAACTGCAGGAAATACCCAAAGCCAGCATAACTCCGAATATATCCGGACTTTCCTTGGCTATATGAATTCCTCGTTGGAAAATGAACATGAATAATGTTAGAACAAATAATGTTCCAATTAGGCCTGTTTCTTCTCCCACAATTGCATAAATGAAATCTGTGTGAGGAGTGGGGAGGAAGTGATTCTTCCCAAAACTGTTGCCCAGACCTAATCCAAAAAAACCGCCATTAGCTAGGCTGATCATGGACTGCTTGATCTGATGCAGATTTTCAGCACTCACTGTTTCAGGGTTTACAAATGAATCTATCCTGATACGCATATAATCCCAATTCATAATAATAATTGCAAGAAACGTCATGGATAAACCGGCAGTGGCCATCATGTGCATTAGTTTGGCGCCGCCGAGAAAAAGCATAACAAAGGATATAATCAGAATCATAGCAGTTGTGCTCAAATCCGGCTGCATGGCTATGAGTGCCGCAATGGAACCGATTGCCATGATGCAAATCAAATAACCGTTGTAAAAATCTTTTATATGATCCCGTTTTTCATGTATAAATGCAGCCAGAAAAATGATTAGTGCCACACGGGAAATGTCACTGGTTTGAATTGAGAATGGACCAATATACATCCACCGTGACGGTCCGGATGTTCCTTGGAACACATTCATGATTAATGTCAAGATTAATAATCCAACTGCTCCACCTAAAATATGTAATGACCATTCTTTGAGTTTTCGATAATCAAACATCATGAAAAAAAACATAAAAAATATACCAACAATCAGTCTTTTCAAGTGAGCTTGTAAATAGAGTGTATCTGTACGACTACTGGTGATTTCCAGCGAGCGAATGGAACTGGCGCTGAAAAGCATGACCGTGCCGAAAACGCAAAGTAACACAATCGCACCCAGTAAATATTTGTCATATTTTTTTACAATAATATTCAGGTAACTCACACGAATTCCTTTAATCCTTTAACCAAACTCCGAAAGACATCGCCCCGATGTTCGAAATTGTCGAATTGATCAAAACTTGCACAACCCGGAGACAATAAAACAACGTCCCCGGTTTGTGCATTCGAATGAGCGACCTCAACGGCAGACTTAAGACTTCCGCATGAACGCAGTCTCACCGCATCCCCTAAAACCGTTGCGATCGCTTCTTCTGACTCACCAATGGTGAGCACTTCTTTCACATTGTGGGTATGTGGGTATAGTGAAAGAAAATCTCCGCCTTTATCCCGACCACCCAAGATGAGCAGGATAGGGCTATTGAAACTATCCAAGGCAACCTTTACTGCATCAACATTCGTTGCCTTTGAATCATTTATGTATATAACACCATTGATATTTTCAACGTGTTCAAGCCGATGTGGGACTCCGCAAAATGATTTCATCACATCTGCAATTTTGGATGACGCAATGCCCAGCAGTGTTGCGGCAGTAGCTGCTCCGAGGTAGTTAGAGAGATTGTGCTTACCGGGCAATGCGATGTCATCCAGGATGATAAGAGTGGCGTGCTCTTGATCATAAATCTTGGTTGCATTTAATTTAAATAAAACGTTTGTATCCAATTTCAAACTAAAGGCAATCTTTTTAGCATTGGCCGGAACAATACGCTTTGCCAATACATCATCGTCTCCATTGAATACCAAAAAATCGTCTTGAGTTTGATTAGACCACATATTCATTTTAGCTGACACATAGTCATCCATATCCTTGTAGCGATTTAAATGGTCAGGGGAAAGATTCAGAAATATTGATATGTATGGTTTGAAATGCTGAATGAATTCCATCTGGAAACTGGAAATTTCTAATACATGAACTCGTTTAGGATTTGGTTTGGATAAATCATGACGAACACAATCCGAAAAAGGGTTTCCTACATTTCCTGAAAGAATAGGCTCAATATTATCGGATTGACACATTTCATTCAGCATATGAACAGTGGTTGTTTTACCATTAGAACCGGTTACTGCTACAATAGGGGCCATGGTAAACCAGCTGGCAAATTCGATTTCACTGATGACAGGAATATTTTTAGCTTGAGCATGTTGAATTATTTCAGCATCTTTGGGAACTCCCGGTGAAATAACCCATAGATCCGCATTGTAAATGGATTCAGAATGTCCGTTTAGTTCACCCTTAATCCCGAAATCTTGTAATTTATCTAATGCCTGTTTTACGTCATTGGAATCCGATTGGTCGCTTACAAAAACATGTGCACCTAACTCTTGGGCCAGTTTAGCCGCAGCAACGCCACTACGTGCTAAACCGATAACGGAAACACGCTTACCTTTCAAATCAATGCTGTCTTTGTTGGAAATTTCCATTAACGTATTTTGAATGTAGTGAGTGAAAATAATGCCAGTAATAAACCGATAATCCAAAAACGAACAACCACCCTGGATTCCGGCCAGCCTTTTAATTCAAAATGATGATGAATGGGTGCCATCTTGAAGAGGCGTTTTCCTTCGTCGTATTTCTTTTTGGTCATACGAAAATACGTGACTTGGAGCATCACTGATACAGCTTCCCAGACAAAGACACCGCCAATTATGAATAACAATAATTCTTTTTTAAGCAATACAGCAATTGTACCCAATGCTGCACCCGTTGAAAGAGAACCAACATCTCCCATAAATACTTCAGCAGGAGACGCATTGAACCAAAGATACCCAATGCAAGCTCCCGTAATGGCGGCAGTAAAAATGGTCAGTTCACCGGCGCCAGGAAGATAGAGTATATTTAAGTAACTAGAAAAATCTATACGACCACTCATATAGGCAATGGCAGCAAATGCTGTAAAACAAATCGCCAATAATCCGGCCGCTAATCCATCCAGCCCATCTGTTAGGTTTACTGCATTGGACGTCCCTGTGATCACCAAAATGATGGCCAGGGGATATAAATAACCAAAATCCAATTCCAGGTTTTTGAAAAAAGGAACACTGGTTACACTTTTAAATTCTGCAAAAACAGGATTATTGAAAATCCAAATACTGATCACGACGCCTAATAATATTTGGCCAATGAGTTTATAGCGGGCCACCAGTCCTTTTTTAACTTTCTTAACCACTTTCAGGTAATCATCCAGGAACCCGATAATGCCCATCCAGATAAGGGCGACGACCACTATTTGTATATACACATTTGTCAGATCAGTTAAAAGCAGGGTAGGGAAGAGGACTGAACCAATGATCATGAGCCCACCCATAGTGGGTGTGCCGCGTTTTTTCTTGTGGCTTTCAGGGCCATCATGGCGAATTTCTTCACCAATTTGATATTTATGGAGCGTGCGAATAATCCTAGGTCCAATGGCAAAGGTAAAAAGTAATGCTAGAATTGCAGCAGCGGCAGCACGGAATGTGATATATTGAAAAACATTAAACGGAGAGAATACATCGCGGAAAGAATAAAGAAAGTGATACAGCATCAGTTTTTCGACAATCCTTCTATAATCGTTTCCATAGCCATTCCACGGGATCCCTTAACCAAAAGTTTATCACCTGCTTTTAACCAATCTTGCAGTGATGTCAATAAATCTTGTTTTGAATCAAAATGCTGATGATGCATCGAATCATTCAACACACTGTCAGTAGCTGATGTTTCTGTCCCCGTTGAAAAGACAGCATCTAATTCTTTTATAATGCAATGTTTTCCCACTTGGCGGTGGTGATTCATAGATCCTTCTCCAAGTTCAAACATATCACCAAATACCAATACTCGACGACCGTTACCACTAAAAGCCTTCAAGTAATCGATTGCGGCGAGGGTAGACGTCAGGTTCGCATTATAGGTATCATCAATGATGGTTAAATCATTTAACTGTTTTACCTCACAGCGGCCTTTTGGCGATTGGAATGTTTTTATTTGTTTACGGAAAATATCCCAATCAATCCCCAAATGAATTGCGATTGCGGATGAAGCAATGACGTTTTTTACAAAAGACAAGTTATGAGAACCAGTAACAATTTCTTCAGCATCAATTGTTAAGGACATTGTTCCATCCTCCTCATGGTGAATGTCCGCAGGAAAATCACATTCAGGTGTTAGTCCGTATGTAATGACTTCACCTTTTGTTTTGAGTTCTCGAATATGTTCATCCGCCATATTGACGAAAGCTGTTCCTTTTTCTAATGCATCAAATAGTGCACCTTTCGTTTTGGCTACTACTTCTATTGATCCAAATCCTTCTAGATGGGCAGGAGCTATATTTGTAATCAAACCATGAGTGGGTTCAGTGATATCACACAAATATTCAATATCTCCCGGCTGATTGGCGCCCATTTCAATTATGGAAACTGTGTGGTGAGGTGCCAGTTGTAAAAGTGTTAAGGGTAATCCAATGGACGTATTAAAATTCCCTGATGTGGCGTGGACGTTTTCCGAAGCTGACAAAATATGTTTTAATAATTCTTTCGTGGTCGTTTTACCGTTTGAACCGGTAATTCCAATCACGGGGATATCATATTGTCGCCGCCATTCACGTGCCAAGTCGCCCATGATTTTTAAGACATCTTCTACAACAAAAAAATCAATCCTATTGGAAACGGATGCTTCGTGGTCTACAATACTTGCCACGGCGCCATTATCTTTGGCTTGTTGAATAAACTGATGCCCATCAACTTGTTCACCTTTTAAGGCAACGTATAAATCACCCGTAATGCACTCGCGGCTATCTGTCGCAATGCCGGTAATGGGGGATGTGGGCTCTTTGCCTATAAGTTGAGTTATTAGAGTACTGAAATTTTCAGGTTCAGATAGCGTTATGCGCACAAAACTCCTCAATGATTGCTATGTCAGAATAGGGCTGCCGAACACCTTCAATTTCCTGGTATGTTTCACGGCCTTTGCCCAAAACAACCAGCACATCCTTGTCTTGTAATTCATTTAATGCCTTTTCCAGTGCATCTCCCCGATCTGCAAACACTTCATAATGATCTGTGGATAAACCGGTGATGATCTCTTCGACTATGTCATCCTGTTTTTCATAACGAGGGTTATCAGGTGTTATGTAAAAATAATCCGAATATTGTTCTACTAACCGGCTCATGATGGGACGATTAGCTGCATCACGGTTGCCGCCGCAACCGAAAACAGTGATCAGCCGGCCATTTTCCGGTACAAGGTGATAAATCGTATTTAACACTTTTTCATACGCATCCGGTGTATGGGCATAATCCACAACAATGGGTACGCCATTAGGTGACATAATTGCTTCCATGCGTCCTGAAACAACTTTGCAGGAATTGATTCCCACGGCTATTGTTCCGATGGGAATTCCCATGGCGAGTGCCGCACCAACAGCGGACAGTATATTTTCTTTATTAAAATCACCTATGAGCTCGGAATTAATTTCAACCTCATGTTCGCCTGCTGCAATTGTTCCTGTAATCCCCCGCAAAGAGGAATAAACGTCTTTGAAATGAACATCACTATTATTCGTAACAGACGTTTTTATAACGGGCGCTGTGCTCTCATCGATCAATCTCTGACCGTATTCATCATGGGTATTTATGATGGCAGTGGCAGACAAGGGGAGAGATTTGAATAATTTTGCTTTGGCGTGATAATAATCTTCCATTGTGCCGTGATAGTCCAAATGTTCCGGCGTCAAATTGGTAAAAACAGTTGTATCAAATTCCACATCCGCAACGCGATATTGGTGAATAGCATGAGATGACACTTCCATGACCACGTGAGAAAAATCGTCATCAGCAAGGTCCCGCAGTAGTTTCTGCAAATTGATAGCATCCATTGTTGTCAGCGTTTTACCTTGTTCATGATTTTCAGCAAAAACACCTAATGTCCCCAATTGTGCTGTTTTACATCCTGCTTCATTTAATATGGATGCAATGAGTGTTGCTGTGCTGGTTTTACCATTCGTTCCGGTAATGCCAACAATGTGTAATTCTTTTGACGGATGCCTGTAATATTCAGCAGCAACAAATGATGCAGCTTTACGAGGATTTGATACTTTTACCTGTGGGACTGGAAGCGAACCCACATCACGCCCATTTGTTATGATGGCTGAAGCGCCATTTTCCAAAGCTTCCGGTATATAATCATGGCCATCGGATGCTGTTCCGTGGATAGCAATATATAGATCACCGGGCTGCACATTGCCTGAATGAAGTTGGATGTTTTTTATGGGCGTTGACGGAATATCCCCATTTGCAGCGATGAATCCTTTGACGAGATTGTTAAGAGTTGGCTTCATTTTAAACCTATAGTGCATATAGATCCATGGGTGACAATAGTTCCCGGTTTTGGGCTTTGCCAGATGACTTTTCCGGACCCTTTAAAATTAGTCCTCATTCCAATTTGTCTTAATACTGTACGAGCTTTGCGTAAACTCATCCCGCGAACATCCGGAAGGTATGTATCTCCGTTTGCTTTTTGAACGACAGGGACAATTGACATGGCATTGGATAAAACCACTGGTTTAGCCACGGTGTTATCCGAGGTATGTGAGAGGGGCAGACGCTCTTGGACCAACATATGGTCTTTTTCGATAGTCTGTGGTTTGAGAAGGCGAATGGAATCATCCATATTAATGATCCGTTCAATCACCTTGTGGAAGACAGGAGCAGCACCATAACCGCCCCAGTGGTATCCAATTTTTGGTTCATCTAATATGATTACCCCAACAAGTTGGGGATCGTCCGCCGGAAAAAACCCGACGAAGTTGGAAATAAATTTCTTTTTTGAATACTGACCGTCGATGAATTTTTGAGCCGTCCCGGTTTTGCCTGCTACAGTCCAGCCTTTGATGGCCGCTTTGGTACCCGTACCCGTTTCCACTACCCGGCAAAGCATATCCGTCATGATGTCCATTACGTCCTTTGAAGCTACTTTACGAATAACTTCAGGTTGTTCTGAATAAACAATTTCGCCTGAAGGTGACACAATTTGTTTTATCAGTCTGGGTTTAAGAAGATATCCTCCGTTAGCAATGGTAGCATACGCCATACCCAACTGTATGGCCGTGACTCCCACTTCATGTCCCAACGAAATTTCAGCCAGAGAAATTTCGCTCCAATCTGATATGTGTCTTAATGTGCCGGGGTGCTCTCCTGCAATATTTATGTTTGTATGCATTCCAAAGCCAAGATCCCTACTATAACGATAAAGATTATTTTTGCCCAAAGTTTCAGCAATTTTGATGACACCCACATTGCTGGAGTTTTCCATTATTTGAGGCATGGTCAGCAATCCAAAATCTTCCCAATCTTTAATTGTGCGCCCTGCAAAAACGTAACTGCCATTTTCACAATTAAATTCCTGCCACAAGGAAACAGTGTTTTTATCCACCGCAGCGAGAATAGGAACAATTTTATACGTGGACCCCGGCTCGAATTGATCCGTAATTACTTTATTTCGCTGCCAACCGATTTCACCGCGACCGGGATAATTAGGATCAAAATCAGGTACAGAAGACATAGCAAGTATCTCACCCGTTTGCGGGTTCAGAATAAGCCCCATAGCAGATAACGCATCGGTTTTATCAAGTTGTGCTGCAAGTTCTTCTTGCAGGATGGCTTGATATTCAAGGTCGATAGTCATTTGGATATTCGCACCGTCTATGGGAGCCTGTTGAGGCAGATTGGTTTTGAAAATTGTTTTTCCACGTCCGCTTATTTGACGTATAACCCAGCCAGCTGTGCCGGAAAGATAGCTGTTATATTTTTGCTCTATACCGGAAATACCTTTATCATCGAGATCCACAAAGCCCAACGCTTGCGAGGCAATATTTCCATGGGGATAATAACGGCGAGAGTTACGTTCGACGATTAAACCCTCCGGTTTATTGATGAGCAATTTTTCACAATGTGACCTCATCATGTTTCGCTCTAAATATTCAAAACTCTTCGAAGAATTCAGTTTCTTCAAGTATATATCTTTATCCCCATGCAAATATTCACTTATTTGTTCTGCAAATTCTTCTTTATCCTTTATTTGCGTTGGATGGATACCGAAAGAATAATGAATAATATTGCGTGTGAATGACACATTGTTGCGATCATAAATATTTCCGCGGATTGCTTTTAATGGCTTTTGAACCATGCTCTGGTTTTGCCCTTTTATGCGTAGTTCTTCACCATCAATTATTTGAATTTGAAATAGTCGCACAGATAAGCCAACCCAGCAAAAGACAATGAGCCCAGATGTAATTATAACTCTGGATCGAAATTTTAAATAGGTTTTAGTCAAACGAATTCTCAACTAATACTGGATCCACGTGAATAATAATAGGTTCCGGTTTCGCAACAACCATACCCAATTCTTTCCGGGCAACTGCCGTAATGCGATCAACGCGATTTAAACGTGAAATTTCACTCTTTAATTCCTTTACAGAATTGTTTAATTCAGAAAATGTAGACTTTTGAATTTCAATTGCCATGATGGTTTCGTCAATTTCTGTATAAACCCATAGGTAGACGATAAGACCACCTATGGAAAAAACTGTCACAAGGAAAAAGGACAAAGTTTGTAGAAATTCCTTATGTCTGTTTATACGTTTGTTTTTACGTCGTTTGGCCATTATATCCTTTCTCCGGCTCGCAATTTTGCACTACGAGATCGGCTGTTTTCTGTTTGTTCTTCTTTGGTAGGTGGAAGGGGTTTCTTTGTTAATACTGATAACAAATTTCCTTTTTTTAATGCTTTGAAGCTTTGCTTAACCATGCGGTCTTCCAGGGAATGATAACTGATAATTACGATACGTCCCTCTGGAGACAAAAATTCAATAAATGAATCCAAGAAATGTTGTAAGCGATCCAATTCGCCATTTACAGCAATGCGCAATGATTGAAAAATGCGTGCCAATGTTTTTTGACGATTTTTTGGCGGTGTGCTTCTTCTAACTGCTTCTTTTAAATCTTCAATTGATTCCATTGAAGTCATGTCTTTTACAGACTTTGCGATGCGCCGGGAAAGTCTTTCCTCACCAAATTTATAGAATATATCCGCCAAGTCATCCGCTGATGCTTGATGAATGAGTTGTGCGGCTGTTTGGCCGGTAGCAGAATCAAAGCGCATATCAAGAATGCCGGTATTTCGGAAGCTGAATCCACGATGTGAATCCAATTGATGAGAGGAAAGACCAAGATCCAACAGTATCCCATTCACTGCTGTGATACCTTTTTGATTAAGTAATTGAGGGAAAATGTCGTAAGAGAGGTGGTGGCAAGAGAAGGCACCGCTGCCAGACAGTCGTTCTTTACAGATTGCCAGTGCCTTCTCATCGCGATCAATTCCTAAAAGCCTCGCTGAATCTGAGAGAGCATTTAGGATGTATGTGGCGTGCCCGCCGAGACCTAATGTCCCGTCGAGATAAATTCCCTGCTGATCTGTGATCAGCAAATCCAAAACTTCGTTCACCATTACAGGAATGTGAGTGTGTGATGTATCCTGCAAGATATTCGATGTCATTAGAGTATAATTCTATCTGCCAGTGCATCATATTTTGAAGAGTCCATTTCTAAATTTTGTTTATCTACTTTCGCCAATTCGCTTGGCTCCCAAATTTCAATTTTGTTTACCATCCCGATTATAAATGCATTTTTTTTCAATTTTGCATGTTTCAGCAAGTTAGACGAAAGGATGATACGTCCTTGTTTATCAAATGTTACTGTTGAAGCGTAGCGAACTGTATTGCGAATAAAAGACCTGTTAATACCCGAAATAGCTGAAAGATCTTTCAGATCGTCTTCAATTATTTGCCAGGCTGTGAGAGGGTAAACCCAGATACACGGATCCATACCCCGAGTGATCACGAATGTTTGATCATTTTCAGGTGCAAGGCTTTGGCGAAATTTCGCTGGAATATTGACACGGCCTTTGGTATCAATAGTGTAGGAAAATTCTCCCGTAAATGTATCTTGGTTTATAGTCATACCCACAAGTTGGTTAATTGTTTACCCACAATTACCCACAATATATTCCTTTCTACCCACTTTTGTCAACTTATTTTCTTAACATAAGTAAAATAATTGCGTGTTTATTGACGACAAAATGCTTCAACCAACGGTTGAAGTGAATCGGGATTTAAAGTAATCCCTTAACTATCTTTGGGGGAGGTAGTGTTTTACTGTTATAGTGGATGGTTCGGCAAAGAACTGTATCTCAGCAGGGTGATTGTACTGCCCTAGCTCTTTTACTTCGAGTCCATTAATGTATAGTGAAATGCCAGTTGTCTGGTTCAGGCGAATATAAATTTGGTTTTCAAAAGATAAGCTTTTTTCTTCTCCGGCAGTAAGTATATCTGTTTGCGTTGAAGATGTGTCAGCCGTCAGACTGTACCAGATTCTTTCTGTGGTAACCATTTTCAGTTTTAGAGGAGGTTCGACAGCCATGGCAACTGTTTGAGAAACGGCTTCTACAAAGTCATTGATCAGTTGATCGTTTGTGATAACATCCGGATTTTCAACGAGAATAATTTCTCCATTTTCAATTGTAGCCGAGCTTCCTTCTTTATTTATTTTTTTAATGATGAATATCGCAAACAGGAAGACAATTAGTAAAACTCCGCCTTTAATCAAATCCTGACGTATTTTAGTAGGAGGGCGTGATTGGGTCGGTGCTTTTGAAATCGGTTCTGTCTTTGTAGGTTTGGGCTCAATCTTTTCTGTCTTTTTGAAAGATCGTTTTCCTGCTTTGCGTCCTTGGAAAATATCAAGTTGGTGCAGTGCTTCATCGGTATCACCACCGATTTCAGACACATAAGCCCTCATAAAAAGACGGACGTATGGAAGGGGTAAAACTTCAAACTGGCCGTTTTCTATGGCAAGGAGATATTCAATATTGATTTTGGTACGAGATTGAATCTCTTCCAAATCAATGTTCTGGGATTCCCTAAGTTCTTTTAATTCTGTGTAAAATTCACTCATGATTCAAATAAGTAGATAAGAAAATTAAACGACTCTATGATACCCTAACAATAGAATTGTCATATTTTTTATAGTGACTGAAAAATGCTGCGAGAGGGAATCCCATTACATTATAAAAACATCCGTCTATTCGATTTACGTTTATGGCAAACCAATCCTGAATTCCATAACTTCCTGCTTTATCTAAAGGTTTATAAGTGTCAATATAATAGGATATAACAGAATCAGATAATTCGTTAAATGACACCTGTGTCTGTTCAAAAAATGTGTCACTGATTTTCTCATTTATATGATTTAATGAAATGCCAGTATAGACGGTATGAGTTCGGCCTGAAAGTGACTGCAGCATATTAGAGCTATCTGCTTCATCTTTAGGCTTTCCCAGAATTTTAGAATCCAGAACCACGATCGTATCTGCACCAATGACTAAATGATCCGGATATTTTTCAGCAATATCCAACGATTTTTCCCGGGCATAATGCTGAACAAAATCTTCATGATTAAGGTCAATATTAAAATCTTCATGAACGTCGCTTGGAATCACTTCAAAATCGATATCGATCATGTCTAATAGTTGCTTCCTTCTGGGTGACGCTGAAGCCAATATGATTGAAAATAGAGGCAAATTATTTCTCAAATTGAATTTTATCATTATCCCACAATACCACTTCAATTTCCCAACCGGTTGGATCTTTGATATACCAAGCTATGGATTTTGGCCATCGTATTGGTCCATCATACATAACGTCAATTTTTTCTCTTTTAATTGTTTCTTCCCATTCTTGTTGATTATCAATCCGCAGTCCAAAATGTGCTAAATAATGAATAGATTTCTCCGCTGATTCAAACCGATCCAATAAAACCAAATCCTGCTGTTCGTATATACAAAGTAATGCACTTTCTTTTTGAATAATTCCCCAAGGTTTATCGTCTTGAATTCCCTTTTCAACGAGAATAAAACCAAATACCTTTTGATACCACTCTACCGTTTCTTTGAAATTACTAACACTTAAGTTCAAATGATCCAGTTGTGTTACACTCATACTAAATACCTTTGTTATTGAAACTTAGCCAGTTTTTTAATAATGGAAACAGTTTGTTCACCGTCATCCGCTTTTAATTTATATAAATATACGCCATTGGCTAATCGTTCACCATAGGCATTCCGGCCATCCCAATTAATATAATTATATCCGCTGGAAAAATCTTCTTCAGGAATGGATACCACACGACGCCCTCCCAATGTATAGACATTTATAGAGACAGTTGCAGATGATGTAAGTTCAAAAGCGAATTGTGTCGTTGTAGCGTAGGGATTTGGAAAATTCAATATATTCAAAACTCGGAATGTCTGATCTGACAGTATTTGAAACGTGATTTCTTTTTCTGCAGGGTTATTGGCATTATCCCAAGCTTTGATGTGCAGGGAAAGGGATTCTTCGTTTTCATCAAAAGGAATAGATAATACACCAGTCGTTATACTGTTTTCGTCATAAATAAACCGATTGGACAGATTATTTTTTGAATCATCATTCAAATCTGTAATCATAATTTCATGGCCAACTTCTCCGGTTACATTAATCCCCAATGGATCTGAAAGGCGGACATTTACACCTTCATCACTTATTAAATGATCGTTGTTGCGCAATAATTTTCCCGTTTCAGTTTCAAACGCTATTATGGGGCCTTGCGTGTCTTGGACAGGTGTTCCACTGGTCAGGTATATATTATCTAATATTCCCAACGCTTCTACAGGTGGTTCTGTTTCCAGTTGCACATATACATTGCATTGTGCCGGGGTAGAAGAATATGAAATATCTTTTGGAATACGCATACGGGCACTGAAATCATTCCCGGTGATTGAAAATTGACCTTTGAATAAAATAGGTCCGGGTAGTGTGTATGAAATTTCCTGTGTGGTTGAATTTATGTTATACTGCCGAGTGATTTCACGTTCCGCATCTACCAATCGGATAATGCCGATTCCGCTTGCTATTGTAGAAATTGCTTGATCACCGTACACTCGTGCAGTATCCAGGGATTTTAATGTGTCAGGATTAATATCTGTTATATTAACGGTCATGTTTGGAATGGGTATGGGCATGGCCGGATCACCAAATAAATGAAATAATTCACCACTGCTGTTTCCGTCCTTTACAGACTGCAGAACAATTCCAACCGGTTCATCGGTCACTTCATGATCCGGAAAAATCGCTTTAAATATTTTTGTAATATAGAGCGCATTAGACGATACACCTATGGCTCGGCTGGTAGTAATGATTCCTGCGGCGCCGTCCAGGGGTTGGCGGATGAGTTCTTCTGAAAATGATTCAGAATCTAAGTAATCAAAGTGTCCCCAAGAACATGTACCGACGACCCAAAGAGGTAATTTCATTTCAGTTGTAATTCTGTTTATATCACCTCGATCCTGCACCAGCAGTTTCTCTTGGGCCCATTGATGAGCGGATCCGTGACCTATATAATTGATGATGGCTGTACCTTCGCTGATAGTTTCCATTAGCGCATCTGTTGCATCCGGTTTTATAACGCCATAGGACGAAGGATCGTTCACTTCTGGAAACTCCAGCATGTACAGCTTATTGACCTCTACACGCGGTGAAATCCAATCAGCAACAATTTCAGAATTTTGGGTATGGCTTTTTCCGGTTGAAATGGATCCACCGGAACTGCCATCTTCCGGCCGGGCGCCGTCATCGGCAACAAGTGTAACGCGTTGCCGCCAATAACCGGTAATCGGATTCGTTTCGTGCTCAATAAGCTTTGTTACAAAATCTTCAACTTCGCTAGCTGATTTCGCAGGAAAGCGGCCCAATGCCAAATCAGGGATACGTCCGTTTATTGCTGCCAATCGATCGTCCACAGCTCGATTTGAATAGGTGCCGGAAATGATTGTAGGAACTTGGCTTTCGGATTCACCGGTAATATTTCTGTAATCATAATCCGTATCGCCCAGGAGCAATACACAATAGGGTTGTGGGGCTGTCCATTCTTCCTGTGTCCATTGCAAAAAAGATCGTATAGCTGTGGGATCTGCATTTCCGCCGGAGAATTCATTATAAATATCCTCAAGTGGTATATAACGGGAACTGCTGCGATGATCATTTAACGGTTGAGCAGGGCTGCTAAATTCGATTGGCCCAATGATAAGATGATCTACACCTTGATCTTGATTTCGTAACGAAGCAAAATTGGTATTACTCATCAGTTCCAATTCTGTGATTATATTGATATCACTTTCATCAAAAACAATAAATCTCGATAGTGTATCAACGGGTAGATCAACCGCGATTAAATAATCATCATTGGACGGTTCAACAATTATATTTTTAGGATGAATAATTTCAGTAATATCCCAAACAATCGGTACTGAAGATCCTGAAAAAGTAAAAGAAACTGTATTGCTGTGGATGGGAGCATAAAATTCAAAAGGACTGTTATCCATGTTTAGAATTCGACCATAATCTACTGTTGCATGATCAAAATGCGGTAGGGAATAACTGTTGGAGGAAGATGTGTTATCAAGATAGATGAGATTGACACCATCTGTTAATTCAGAACCGCTAACGGTGAATGACTTGGTCTGCTTACTCAATCCTGTAAAATTAAAATTTTCCCTTAACACATTTCGTGAATTAAGATATATGTCAATGATATGTCGAGGATTAGCGATGAAATCGATATCCGTCGAGCTTCCTCGCACAGCGATATTGAAATGTGAATCCACAGACGATTTAACATCGTTTAACGTATAAACAAGTGTATAACTGGCTCCCTTGCCAAAAGGCGGACCTGTCCAAGCGATACCGCTTTCAAATGGGTTTATAACATCATTCTCAACGTGAACATACGAAGTTGCATAATCTAACGTAAGACTAGTTGACGGTGGTGGATTTAATGTCGTTACTCGTTTTCCCCGCAAGGAAGAATCATCCGGAATGAGCAACCAATATGTATTTTCTGTAAAATAAATATTTTGATGATGACTCACGTCATCCACATCTAAATTAAATCCGCTTGCACCTCGTCCATAAAAGACTAGTTTATCATTTACATCCAACAATCCATCGTCCTCACCTGAAAATTCGAATGCTGTCTCCACAAGATTATCTATCATGGGTTTATACGTGAGTGTATTAATGATAGTCGAACTGCGATCCCTACCCAATGTCGATGCTGTAAATAGCATAAAACTCCGAGGATCACTTTGCTGAAATGAACTACTTAAATTAATTATATCGGCACCGCTGATGGAGGTCATTTGGTCGTCGGCTATCTTAAATTTTATCCATGTTCCATCCGGAAGTTCTGAACTCCGTTTCAGTTTTCTTTTTTGGGGTTGAAACCAATTTTGGGCAATATCCCAATTCAAAATACGCTGATGTAAAAATGAATGAGCATTTTTAGATGCCCGGATTGTTTTCGTTTGATATTTATTGAAGGAGATGTCAATAATAAAATTTTGATAATAATAATTGTTAGTTGTCAGTGGATTGATTTCAAGTGTGGCCGTTTCAAGTTGGCGTACTTTTTGCTGGTTAATCCACTTAACACCTGCATCATCAGAATCAACATTGAATCCTACTTTTCGTTTATTGTATGATCGAATGTTTAAGCTGGGCAATTCTTCTGATGGCAGTCCTATCAAAAGAGTAAGCGGTTCCGGTTTTTCGCCGGGCTTTAAATCAAAAATAACTTCAATGGATAATTGATCTGTTGTAGAATTGAGGGTTCGCCAATCGGTACCCGCTGCTAAAAATGATAAGCATAAAATGTATATGATAAATTGACGGCCGGATTTCATGGCTAAATTTACTGAGTTTGTTGTGTATTGAAATTGAATAATGATTGATGAAATGTGTAAGTTTATACACAGAATTCGTACGTGAAAGATCAAATTCTGTTCCAATTCAATTATATAAAGTAGGAAAATCGTGTGTTTGACCTGGAAATGATTAAAAGTGTTTATGGTTCTTTAGCTGATCGAGTGAGTACTGCCCGAGAAATTGTCGGCCGTCAATTAACGTTATCAGAAAAAATCCTCTATTCTCATCTATTTAACGACAAACTTGAAAAATTTGAGCGTGGTAAATCCTACGTCGATTTTGCACCGGACCGCGTAGCCATGCAGGATGCAACTGCCCAGATGGCATTATTGCAGTTTATGATGGCCGGGAAAGAACAAACAGCTGTTCCATCCACAGTTCATTGTGATCACTTAATACAAGCAAAAGTGAGTGCCGATCAGGATTTGTCAATTGCCAAGGATATTAATGGTGAAGTATATGATTTTTTAGAAGCTGTTTCCAATAAATACGGCATTGGTTTTTGGAAACCGGGCGCGGGCATTATCCATCAAGTTGTTTTGGAAAACTATGCATTTCCCGGTGGTATGATGATCGGTACTGATAGTCATACAGTGAATGCTGGCGGACTGGGAATGATTGCCATCGGCGTGGGCGGTGCAGATGCTGTGGACGTCATGGCCGGAATGCCGTGGGAATTGAAATTTCCCAAATTTATCGGCATCAAACTCACCGGTGAATTGAGCGGCTGGACTTCTGCGAAGGATGTTATTTTAAAAGTAGCCGGTATCTTGACAGTGAAAGGCGGCACGGGCGCCATCGTCGAATATTTCGGCCCGGGAGCGGATAATTTGTCCTGTACGGGTAAGGGCACCATTTGCAATATGGGCGCAGAAATCGGCGCCACCACATCTATCTTTGCTTACAGTGAACAAATGGCAAAATATTTATCGGCCACCGGACGTGAAGATGTGGCAAAATTGGCAGATGAAGTGGCCGAACACCTCCGGGCTGATGAAGCTGTTTTAGAAAATCCGGATGAATATTATGATCAAGTAATTGAAATTAATCTGTCAAAATTGGAGCCTCATTTGAATGGTCCTTTCACGCCGGATAAAGCAACGCCGATTTCTGCAATGGCCAATGCTGCAAAAGAAAATGACTGGCCAACGGATGTAAAAGTTGGATTAATTGGTTCATGCACAAACTCATCATATGAAGATATTTCACGATCAGCATCTATTGCAAAACAGGCTGTAGATAAAGGGCTAAAAACAAAAGCTGATTTCACCGTTACACCGGGATCAGAACTGGTTCGCTATACAATTGAACGAGATGGATTTATTGAAACATTTAAAGATTTGGGTGCTCATGTGTTTGCAAATGCCTGCGGACCGTGTATTGGTCAATGGGCCAGAGCCGGTACTGAAAAAGAAGAAAAAAATACCATTGTTCATTCTTTTAATCGCAATTTTGCAAAACGAGCAGATGGGAATCCGAATACACATGCCTTTGTAGGTTCCCCAGAATTGGTTACTGCTTTGGCTATTTCCGGCGATCTCACGTTCAATCCAATAAATGATTCATTGATAAATGAAAATGGGGATGAAGTGAAATTGGATCCTCCTGTGGGGGATGATCTTCCTAAAAATGGATTTACTGTTGAAGACCTTGGCTATCAGCAACCAGCTGAAAATGCAATGGGAATTGAAATTCATATCAATCCGGATTCTGAACGATTGGAATTATTATCACCGTTTGAACCATGGAATGGTGATAATATTACAGGTATGAAATTGTTGATCAAAGCGAAAGGGAAATGTACGACGGATCATATTTCCATGGCCGGACCCTGGTTGCGATTTCGCGGTCATCTGGACAATATTTCCAACAATATGCTAACCGGCGCTGTTAATTATTTTACTGATAAAACAAATAGTGTAAAGAATCAATTAACAGCAGACTATGCATCCGTTCCCGATGTGCAAAGAGCTTACAAAGCAGCCGGTGTTTCTACTCTCGTTGTGGGGGATGAAAATTATGGAGAAGGTTCGTCTCGTGAACACGCAGCCATGGAGCCACGTCATTTAGGTGTCCGAGCAGTGTTGGTAAGATCATTTGCCAGAATCCACGAAACCAATTTAAAGAAACAAGGCATGCTTGCTCTCACATTTGCTCATAAAGCAGACTATGATAAAATTCAAGAAAATGATACAATTGATTTTGTCGATTTGGATCAGTTTTCGCCAGGAAAATCCTTAACGTTAAATCTAACACATGAACATGGTTCGACGGATAAAATTGTATGTAATCACACATTTAATCAAACTCAGATCGACTGGTTTAGAGCCGGTTCAGCCCTTAACCTGATTCGTTCACAACAAAGCTAATAAACAATGAAAGTTCTCGTATCTGATCCTATTACCAAAGCAGGAATGGCTATCCTAAAAGAGGCCGATTTCGACGTAGTTTATCTTCCGGATGCATCGGATGATGAAAAAGCGGACGCATGTAAAGATGTCCATGGCTGGGTTGTCCGCAGCGGCACACAGGCAACGGCAAATATGATTAACAGTGCTGATAATTTGCAGGTGATTGGCCGAGCAGGTGTTGGCACAGATAATATTGACATTACCGCCGCAACACGAAAAGGTATCGTAGTCATGAATACTCCGGATGTAAATACGATTTCCGCTGCAGAGCATACAGTAGCCATGATGCTGGCTTTGTCTCGAAATATTCCGTTGGGTCATGGTGGTATCATAAAAGGTCAGTGGAACCGTAATGCATTGGTGGGTACGGAATTACGCAATAAAACTCTGGGTGTTGTTGGATTAGGAAAAATCGGCAGGGAAGTCATCCAGCGCAGCCGATCATTCAATATGAATATTCTGGGCTTCGATCCATACGTCAGTCAAGACATGTTTGATGAAGAAGAAGTACGCGTTGTTGATCTCGACACACTTACATCTGAATCGGATTATATCACGCTCCATGTCCCCTTCATTGATTCCACAAAGGACTTATTTGATTTTGATCGCCTTTGCCGGATGAAAGATTCGGCTCGAATCATTAATGTGGCTCGAGGTGGAATTATTAATGAAGCTGATTTGGCAAAGGCGTTGAATGAAGATAAAATTGCCGGCGCTGCCATCGATGTGTTTACATCGGAACCCATTGGGGAGAACAATCCATTGGTAAAAGCGAAAAACATTGTGATGACTCCCCATTTAGGAGCCTCAACAGCGGAAGCGAAAGAGGGTGTGAGTTTGGCAGTCTGTGAACAGGTTCGAGATTATTTACTCCACGAAAAATTAGCAAATGCAATTAATATGCCCATTTCTGATCTGGCAAAATTGAAAGAGATACAGCCCAACTTGGACTTATCAGAAGCCATGGGCAAACTTCAAAGCCAGTTAGAAACGGGTGTTATCCAAAAGGTTCATATTGAATGTGCCGGATCCATGGAGGAAACTAAACCGGCTATGTTGGCATTTTTGAAAGGCCTTTTATCCTCGCGCATTCCTGATCGCGTCAATTATGTAAATGCTGAAAGTCTCGCATTAGATTTAGGCATAAAAATTGAATACAGTTATTCATCGAATTGTGGTTCTTATGAAAACCTTATTCGTACACAAGTTACCGGTGAAAATGGTAGTAATCAAATTAATGGGAGCATATTTGAAAATAAGAGACTCCGTTTAGTAAAAATCCTTGGCTATGAAATGGATATCACTCCCCGAGGTACGTTACTTTTTGTCCACAATAAGGATGTTCCCGGTGTGGTTGGAAAAGTGGGTACTGCTTTGGGCTCATCTCAAATTAATATTGGAGCATATATATTAAGCCGTGATGCTGTAGATGGAGAAGCATTTGCTGTCATTCGTGTAGATAATGAAGTACCGGAAAAAATACTGACTGAACTAGCGGACATGCAGGAAATTATTTCCATACAGCAAATTAATTGCTAATCTTGCATTCTTTTTCATCAAACTCAAAAAGTAAAATAATCAAAATAGCAGGTGCCGGTATTGCGGGTATGTCGGCAGCAATTAATATTAAAAAAGCCGGATATAATGTTGTTGTATTTGAAAAACAATCCACGGCAGGAGGGAGCCGCCACGGGGATTATGAAGGATTGGATAATTGGATTTTCAACAGTTCAATGGAGGATTTTTTTACTTCACATGGATTAAATTTCAAAAATTTACCTGCTATTCCGATTCATCAATTCACAGTTCATTTGGAAAATAGAGCATCATCTTTGGTGAAATCACCCCAACCGTTTTTTTACATGGTAAAGCGTGGAAGTGAACAGGATAGTCTAGATCAACACTTTTATGAACAATGCAAAAATGCAGGAGTTGATTTCAAATTTGACACTCCGGCACCTGATAATTTCGATATTGACAGCACTGGGCCATCAAAAGTAGCTGCATATATTAAAGGAGTTAATTTTAAAACGACATTAAAGAACCAGGTTCATTTATTATTGGGGAAAAAGTTCGCACCAAAAGGGTATGCATATTTAATAATAATGGATGGCCAAGCCACGTTGGCAACGGCGTATAAAAAAGTAAAAAATGAGAATATGGATCCTTTACAAAATTCGATAGATTATTTTAATTCTAAAGAGATTTCGATACCGAAAGAGAATATGTTTGGTAGCAGGGGAAGTTTTTCAATTAACAATATGAGGACTTTTAAAAGACCATTTCGAATTGGAGAAGCAGGAGGATTTCAGGATTATTTATTTGGATTTGGAATGCGAATGGCCATGCGTTCTGGATTGGCTGCTGCTTACCAGATAACAGGTGAAATTAAATTAACTAAAACAATCATGAGGGATTTGAATTGGAAAAGAAATTTATCATTTATAAACCGTTTTATTTATGAAAAACTCAATACTAATCAATTGGCAATGATGGCTGATTCGTTTGCAACTGCGGATGAACCACTTGAATTATTGACACAGGCATATAAATGGAACTTTAAGAAGATTCTGCGTTGGATAAGATTTAGAGAGCGGTATGAAGTTCGCCCTGCTTAGAAGTATTCAATTATTTGCCATGATCATTATTCTATCAGGGCTCTACATTGGTATAAGGGATAACAATGTAATGCTGGAATTAAATGCTTTGATTGTTGGGGCGGGCATTTTTTATGCTGTTAATAGTGTAATTAAGAAAAGCATTTGATTGCATAGCGCTTCATAGACTTCTAAATTCGTTTTTGGAATGCGAGGAAATAAATGAATAATCTTTGGGATGACCTGAAAAAAAACATGAAAGACTGGAGCTCCGTTGCTGTAGAAAAAGCAGAGGAGGTTAGCAAAATTGCTGTAGCCAAAACGGAAGAACTGACTAAAATCAGCAAGATCAAAATTGAAATTCACCAACTACAGAGAGATTTAGCCAAAACGTATGAAAATCTTGGCAGACTAGTTGCTTACCACGCCAAGGAAGAGAATATGGTTAACTTTACCGGTAATAAGGAATTTTATAACTCCCTCCAAAAAATAGAAGATTTCCAGGATAAAATCACCGAAAAAGAAGCTGAAATTCAAAAAGTAAAAGATGAGTTTGGTCTTCAGGAAAGTGATATTACTTCCGCAGAACAGAACGTAGAAGCTGAAAGCATCAAAGAAGAGACTGTAGAGGAAGATGAGGCAACTCAAGGAGAAGTGCCTGATCCGGATAATCCTCCGTCTTGACAAAACCAACGCCTCCCCAAGGGCGCAAAGCTCTTGATCTTTATTTAAAAGAAATAAAAAAACTTGAACCACTTTCTCCGCAGGAAGAAGTTGTTCTAGCACAAAAAGCCAAAGCCGGGGATACAGATGCTTTTCAAAAACTGGTTACCCATAATTTGCGATTTGTCGTTGCCATGGCTAAGAAATTCCAGGGACAGGGTGTGCCTTTTGAAGACCTGATAAATGAAGGCAACCTGGGGCTTATCAGAGCTGTAAATACATTTGATGAATCGCGGGGATTTAAATTTATTTCTTATGCTGTTTGGTGGATTACACAGCGCATCCGTACCGCCATCCAGAAAACAGGCCGTGTAGTACGGCTACCATCCCACGTTACGGAATCTATGGGGAAATTATACCGCGAATCATTGAAACTCGAACAGGAATTTGAACGGGAGCCAACGACGGAAGAATTGGCAGAAATTTCCGATACAACCATTAAATGGATTGAAGACCTCGTACAGGCATATTCCGGTCCTGTATCACTAGAGGACAGTAGTGAAGCGGATCGCCCCCTGATTGAATATTTGATCTCGAGTGATCCGCGTCCTGAAATGCAGTTAATGCAGGATTCACTGAAAAAAGAGATCAGCAACCTTGTGAAGAAATTAAAAGAACGAGAAAAACAAGTTTTGACTGAATATTATGGATTGGGGGAAGATGATCCTAAAACATTGGAGCAAATTGGTAAAATACTGAACCTTTCCAGCGAACGAGTGCGGCAAATCAAAGAACGAGCTTTGCAGCGCTTGCGGAAATCCACTAAATCGCAATTGTTAAAATTATACATAGGTTAGCATTTGGTTTATATAGGTACAAAATCTTAAAATCCAGATATTAATAAAATACGATTAGCCATGTTTGGCCGCAAAAAAACAATTCAAAAACACTATATAATTATTTCGCAAGATGACCATGGTGTCCGACAAAGCAATTTGTCACGTCGGCGATTATTCACATTTTCAGCCATGGCCATCGTTGGTTTAGCCGCCATTTTCTTTGTTAGCGCAGACTCATTAACAGATATACTTTATAAATCAAAAATTGCCAAGGTTAAGCAAAATTATTCGATGTTATCTTTAACCTTGGAAAACCTCCAAGATGAACTTACTGCTATGATAGATAATGTGAAATCTATTGAAGAAAAAGATAAAGCATTGCGTACGTACGCTGATTTACCCCAAATCGATAAAGATATCCGCAAGTTAGGTATTGGAGGTGTACGCCTGGCAGAAAATACTCGTATTGACGATGGTCTAACGGACCGCATCAAATCATTAGAGATGGATGTCCAAAGTTTATCAAGGAAAGTAAAACTTGAATTATCCAGTTACAGCGATATTTATAGAAAAGTCACAGAAGATGTAGACATGATGCACGCCATTCCATCTATAAGACCCATAGAAGGTGGTTACTTGAATTCCAATTTTGGATACCGCAAAGATCCCTTAAACGGCAAAGTTCGTTTTCATTATGGCCAGGACATAACTGTAAATTCAGGAAATATTGTATTAGCTCCGGCTAATGGTACAATTAAAGAAGCCCGTTATCGAGGGGGTTATGGTAAAGTCATTAAGATCGATCATGGTTATGGATATACAACACTTTTTGGTCACCTTTCTAGTTATAATGTAGAAAAAGGTCAAAAGGTGAAACGAGGAGATATTATTGGTAGATCCGGAAACACTGGTCGTTCCACAGCACCACACTTACATTATGAAGTCCATCATTATGGCACACCACAGAATCCCCTGGATTACTTTTTCAGTGGTTATCTGCAGTAAGCTGATTTATTCTCAAACTTCAGTTTTTTCTACACATGCATAAATCCTACTTTATCGAAACATTCGGCTGTCAAATGAATATAGCCGATTCTGAATTGGTAGAGGGATTACTCCAAAAAGAAGGATTTAAATCTGCCGATGATATTAATAACGCTGATGTAGTTTTTGTAAATACGTGCGCCATTCGTGAACACGCTGAAGAAAAAGTACATTCACAGTTAGGTAGATATAATCTTATTAAAAAGCATAAGCCTGAAATGATTATCGGAGTATTGGGTTGTATGGCTCAAAATTTGAAAGATGATATTTTGGAAAGTAGGCCTTATGTGGATATCGTTCTCGGTCCGGATTCCTATCGAAAATTGCCAGAAATCCTGAATCGCAAAATTGTTCACCAAAAGAGTATTGTAGATACAAAACTCTCCCGTTATGAAGTGTACGGCGATCTTTTTCCCAGTCGGAACGAAGGAATCAATGCCTGGATTTCCATCATGCGTGGTTGCGATAAGTTTTGCACATTTTGTATAGTCCCTTTCACTCGCGGCCGAGAACGGAGTAGAAGTATTACCAGCATTGTTGCAGAAACGGAGCAAGCTGTCGCAGATGGGTTTGTTGAAATGACTCTTCTTGGCCAAAATGTAAATTCGTATAAGCATGAAAACGAAGGTTTTGCCGAATTACTGGAAGCTGTGGCAGATGTAAAAGGTGTGAAACGAATTCGCTATACATCACCCCATCCGCAAGATATTAATTCAGAACTTTTAGATGTGATGTCTGCTCATGACAGTATTTGCAATTATATCCATTTACCACTGCAAGCCGGTAATAATCGCATCCTTCAGCGAATGAATCGAACATATACAAAAGAACATTTTATTGGCCTGGTTGATTATATTCGTGACATACTTCCTAATGTGGGAATCAGTACAGACATCATAGTGGGATTCCCCGGTGAAACAGATGACGAGTTTAAAGAAACTCTCGATGTAATGAAAAAAGTGAAATTTGATTCTGCATTTACATTTAAATATTCATTACGCCCTGGTACAAAAGCATCTGAATTCAGTGAGCATATTTCTGAAAAAATTAAGAAAGATCGTTTACAATGCATTATTGAATTACAGAAGCAACATACATTAGAAAGAAACAGAGAAAATGTTGGAAATGTAGAAACAGTCTTGGTTGAAAAGGAAAGCAAAAAATCTCCAACACATTGGGCTGGACGAACAGATTCAAATAAATGGGTGATTTTCGAAAAAGGAAATGCCAAAATAAAAGACTTCGTTCAGGTATTGATTACAGCGGCAAAAGGCGTTAGTTTACATGGAGATTTGATACACAAAGAAGAAGCGCACGCACTATGAAACTTGTAAAAATATTTGTTACTTTAGTTGCTATGATCCTTGTTCTGTTATTCTTGCTGCAGAATACGGATTTAGTTAATGTCAATTTGATTTTTGCTCAATACGAAGAAGTAAGTATCGCATTTGTTATGGTTGGGGCACTTGCTTTAGGGATTTTGATTGGTTACGGTGTAGCGGTAGCCAATATACTTTCTGGAAAATCAGAGTTACGTTCATTGCGTACCAAAAACCGCAGGTTGTCTGATGAATTAAATGATCTGCGAAATGTGGCGATTGATGAAGGGATCTACGATCTGGATGACGGAGACGAGTAGCATTGAATACACTGCTTTTAATTGCTATCACCGTTATGATAGCTGCCGGAATAGCTGCCGCTGTATATTACCGGCCTAAAAAACCCCGTCGTTTCGAATCACTCTACACCGATGCGTTGAATGCCATTGTCCGTGGCGATTCCAAAACTGCTATAAAACTCCTCCGTGAAGTTGTAAAGAATGATACCAATCATATAGATGCATATTTACAAATGGGAGAAATATTAAGAGGGGAAGGCAATCCACACCAAGCCATTAAAATTCACCAATCATTAACCGTTCGACCGAATTTGGATGATAAACTTAAAATTGATATTCATCGTTCGCTGGCATTGGACTATTTAAGTGTAAATAATTTGATCAAATCAAAACAGGAGGCTGAATTTATTCTCAAGTTGGAAAAAAGGAATACTTGGGCATTGGAGTTTCTGTTGGAAATTGCAGAACGAGAGCGAGATTGGGTCAGTGCGGCCAAATTGGCTAAAAATATTCAAAAAATAACTCAGCAAAAGAATGCGGGAAAACTGGCACAATTTCAAGTGTATGAAGGATTAGATAAGATTAGTAAAGATGATCGAGCCGGTGCAAAAAAATGTTTTGACAAAGCATTGGAAATTGATCCCAATTATGGCCAAACCCACCGCCGGTTGGGAGATTATTATGCAGATGACAGGGATTTGATCAACGCAATCAATCATTGGGAACAATTTGCTTTGTTGGAACCGAAAAATGCAGGAAATATCTTTTCGAAAATTGAAACTGCACTTTATGATTTAGGCAGGTATAGTGAAGTGGAAAATTTTTATAAACGCATGCTGGATAAGAACCCGGGTAATATTGATGCGCTGTCTCATATGGCCAATGTTTTGGAGGAAAAAGGTGAACGCCAACAAGCATTGGATTTAGTGGATTCTGCCATGGAAAAATTTAATACATCTGTGCAAGCTCACCTGATGAGATTAAAATTGAGTATAACGACAGTTCCACCCCATGAATTATCTCAACAAATCGATAAAATTATCGAACTTGTATCGGGTAAAGAGGAAAGCGATTCACATTGAAGCTGTGGAAATTTTTTCCAATTTTTATTCTAACATTTCTTTCTGCACAAACCTTTGATATTTATTTCCAATTAATTGAAGAAGGGCGGACTCAGGAAGTCAAGGATCAGATTCCAGAGCTAAAATCCAAATATCCTTATGAACCGGCTATCCCATTTATGCAGGCATTGATGAATGGTAAAGGTGATTCATCCATAATTCAATTCAGACAATTCATTGAAAAATTTCCAGACAATGAGTATACGGATGACGCAGAAATGAAAATTGGTGAATATATGTACGCCCGGGGATTGTATAGCCAAGCAAGCCAACAGTTGAAAAAAATTCCTCTAAAGTATAAAAATACTAATCATTTACAGCGATCAGTGGATTTACTGGTGTCCAGTTTTAATGCAACAGGCGAAATTGATAGTGCTGCATATTATGTAAATAAAATAAAAGCACTCAATTCTCAACTGCAAGTAGATCATTATGGTTTTGATTTAATAAAACCCCATGTAAAACTGCAAAAGTTGACCAGCAGGGAAACAGACAAAACACAAGCAACAACAGGAAAAAATATACCCCAGCCATGGGTTGTTCAATTAGGTGCTTTCGGAAAATATGATAATGCCAAGCGGTTGAAAAATATGATAAGGGGAACAGGCTATCCTGTTGAGATAGTTGAAGTTATGTCGAATAAAAAACGTTTGCATGCTGTGCGGGTGGTTAGATTTGAATCAGAACAAAATGCGGATAAAGTGGGAAGAGTGATTAAAGCACAGTATGGAGTAAATTATAGGGTCTTGAAAAGACCCAAATAATTGAGAGAACTCTTTGTAAAACCTATTGCACAAATTAAAAAGATTTGTCAAAAAGTTCTGGGAATGATTGGGCGGCTGGTGCCCTCCGCGGTCTTCAAAACCGACGGGATTTACACAATAAATCCGGTGAGTTCGATTCTCACGCGTTCCCGCTAAAATCGGATATCGTTTATAAAAGTTACGATACCAGTATATATGAAAAATATAGAGTTTAATAAGTTAGTTTTATTCTTAATTTATATCTCGATAAAATGTCAAAATTCTCAGGTATAAAATCAACTGCAGACGGTGCTGCAATCGTAGTATGGGTTGAAACCCACATTACTCAAGGTGCATGCGCATATCCAATTACATCATCAACGACCATGGGGTCTGGTTACCAGGCTGTCATTGCAAACGGCGGAACAAACATCTGGGGAGAAAACATGGCGTTCATTGAATCGGAATCAGAGCATAGTGCTGCCTCTGCGTGCGAGGGGTTTTCTCTTGCCGGTGGTCGAGTTACCAATTTTACTTCAGGACAGGGTTTGGTTTTGATGAAAGAAGTCTTATACACCATTTCCGGGAAGAGACTTCCTGTTGTATTTCATATTGGCGCTCGTGCTTTAACCTCACACTCATTGAATGTTCATGCTGGTCACGATGATGTGATGGCGGTTACAGATTGTGGTTGGGGAATGCTTTTCGCTCGTAATGCCCAGGAAGTAGGTGATTTGGCTTTAATCTCCCGGAAAACTGCCGAAGATACTCACACACCTTTTTTAAATATTATGGATGGGTTTTTGACAACACATACAATTGAAAATGTTTGTTTACATGAACCTGAAATGATGAATGAATTTGTTGGCAAACCCCAAGATAAACTGATAAACATGATGGATCCGTATCACCCGATCATGTCTGGTGTTGTTCAAAATACGGATTCATATATGAAAGGGAAAATTGCTCAAAGGGTTTACACAGATAAAATAGAAGAAACTCTTTTAAAAAATATGGACGAGTTTTATAAACTTACCGGACGCCAATATGGACTCATATCAAAATATAAAATGGACGATGCCGAATTTGCAATTGTAGGAATGGGTTCTATGGTTGAAACTGCGGAAGCAGCCGTAAACTATTTAAGAAATGAAAAAGGAATAAAAGTTGGCATTGTTCATGTGACTTCCTTCAGACCATTTCCGGGAAAACAAATTGTTGAAGCATTAAAAAATGTAAAAGCCATTTCTGTTTTGGAAAGAATGGATAATCCTTTAGCAGAAAGTAATCCCTTAACAATGGAAATAAAATCGTCATTCGCAGATAATCTAAATCCGGATGAAAATGGACACATTAAAATACCAAAAATATTTTCAGGTTCAGCAGGATTAGGTTCAAGAGATATTCGTCCAGATGATATTATGGCTGTTGTGGAAAATATGCTTAAAAATGATAAAAAATATTTTGCAATTGGAATTAATCATGATTTGGCATTAGATACCGGGGAATCGACAGATATACGATCAGAGGGTACATTTTCTATGCGTGGTCATTCTGTAGGTGGTTATGGATCAGTTACAACCAATAAAATTATTGCAACTATTGTTGCAGATCTTTTTGATATGTATGTACAAGCATATCCAAAATACGGATCGGAGAAAAAAGGATTACCCACCACGTATTATTTAACCGTAAGTCCGGATAGGGTAAAAACGCATAACGAACTTGAATTTGTTGAATTTGTACCACTGAATGATGTAAATGCGTTTAACTTGGCTAATCCACTAAAAGGACTTCAGCATGGCGGCATGTTGTTTGTCCAAACGCCCAAAGTTGAATCCAGTGAAATATGGTGTGATTTTCCAAAGTGGGCACAGAAAATTATCCATGAGAAAAAGATAAAAGTCATGGCCCTCGATACAGTAAAAATAGCCCGAGAAGTTTCTTCCAAGGCTGACTTAATCCAAAGGATGCAAGGCATTGTTTTGTTGGGAATCTTTCTGAAAGCAACTCCATTTTTAGAACGTTCAGGCATTAGTGAAGATGAGTTAATGCAAGGTGTAGAAAAATCATTAAGAAAGTATTTTGGAAAACGGGGTGAACAGGTTGTACAAGATAATTTAAATGCTGTTAAGCGCGGTTTTAATGAAGTCTTTGAAATTAAACAGGAAGTAGCAGAGGAAGTATCGACATGAGTTCACTTGTTTCTGAATTAAACAAAAAAAATGCATTTGAAATTTTAGATGTTGGGGATTTTAACGATAGAATCGTGGGGGCATATAATAATGGTACTGCTGAAGAAGGACTTCCAGCTGATGATACAACTGCAAGAAGTTTAATCCCTGCAGGTACGGCTGCTCTTCGTGATTTTAGTTATATTGCCCCTGATATACCCGAGTATACATCAGAAAATTGTGTGGCATGTATGGAATGCGTGACCCAATGTCCGGACACTGCGATTCTCGGGAAAGCTATTCCCGAATCGAAATTAGAAGAAACGATTGGTACGTTGGAATCCGGTGAAATTAAAGAGTGGATTTCTGACCAATGGGCGGATACAAATAAATTTTCTAAGGTTTCTGAAAAGCAAGGTAAGGAACCGGCCAAGTTTGGAATATTTATTGATCCTACAAAGTGTAAAGGATGTGCTGAATGTGTGGATGCCTGTGGTGAACATGATGCATTAACAATGATTACAAAAGTGGACGATACACTTCCTACATACCAAAAAGCATTTGATTTTTTTACATCTTTGGGCGAAACACCTTCAGATTATATAAATGAAAGAGTACTGGTAGATATGATGCTCGCCAGTGATTCCATGCTTTATACCGGTGGTGCCGGTTCCTGTATGGGTTGCGGAGAAGGCAGTGCGTTGAGAATGATGTTGGCAGCCACAGGATTTGTCTATGGTAAAGAAAGTATTGGACTCGTTGCAGCAACAGGGTGTAACACTGTGTATGGATCAACGTATCCCTATAATCCATTTTTAGTTCCCTGGACAAGTTCCCTTTTTGAAAATGTATCTGCAGATGCTATGGGCATTCGGGCTCGCTGGAACCAAATGGGTTGGCAGGATAAAAAACTCTGGACCATTGGTGGTGATGGTGCTATGGTGGATATCGGATTTCAATCCTTATCACGCTTGCTAGCATCAGGCATGGATATCAATGTTTTGATTTTAGATACTCAGGTGTATTCAAATACGGGAGGACAAACATCCACTGCCACCTTCACAGGACAGGATGCTAAAATGTCTATAGTTGGGAAGGCTATTGGCGGAAAAACAGAAAAACGAAAAGAAATTGCAAATCTATGTATGTTGCACCCGGATACATTTGTAGCCCAAACAACCGCAGCCCATACAAATCATTTTTATAAATCAATCATGGCTGCTAATGAATATCCCGGGCCTTCTGTAATTAATGTTTATACCACATGCCAACCGGAACACGGCGTTGCGGATGATTTGGCTATGCACCAAGCGAAATTGGCTGCAGACTCCAGGGCTTTTCCTATTTTTATTTATGATCCAACACAAGGAGAGAAATTTGCAGAGCGGCTATCTCTTCAGGGAAATCCAGCTAAAAATAAAGACTGGTTTGTGAACCCAAAAACGAAAGAACAAATTGATTTTACTTACTTTGCAAAAACAGAAGGCCGATTCTCAAAACATTTTGACACGGAAGGAAATCCGGATGAGATAATTCAATCTACACAAGATGAAAGACTCGTAAACTGGCATTTACTCCAAGAACTGGCAGGAGTTATTTAATGAAAAAAAAGACATATAAATTAAATAATAACAAAAAAATAATTATACGAGATTTAACCCTGAAAGATGTTTCGTTATCTCATAAATTTTTTAAGGCTATTCCTGAATCAAAGAGAAAGTATTTTCGCAGTGATGTAACGAATAAAAAACATTTAAAAGTAAGAGCAGAACAATCTGAATCGGGTAAAATTATCCGGCGAATTGCATTGTTTGAAAAACAAATAGTTGGTGATGCATCTTTGGAAATAGATTCAGATTCTTGGAAAAGTGGTACAGCACTTTTACGGTTTGTCATTGATCCAAGCCATTCGGGCAAAGGTGTACAATATGCTTTAGCAAAAGATTTGTATGATATAGCCCAAAATAAACACATAGAAAAAATCGTCACAAAGTTCATGAGACCACAGAAAGATTTAATGGATATCTACACCAATTTAGGATTTAAAATAGAAGGCGTATTACCGGATTATGTACACGACTTAAAGGGGAAAGAACAAGATATGGTTATTATGGTTGCTTCCCTCGAAGATCTTCGATCAGCTCACAGTTTTATTGGAGATTGGCTGGATAATGATCACAGTTCAATTGGCGCAGGGGAGATGTAGCATCATTCTTTTATTTTCATGCTAGCAAAAATTGATAAAATTTCTATAACACAGCCTCGCAAAGAAGAATTGACTGCTCAAGGTGTTTTTAATTGGCCTATTTGGGAATGTGGTATTTCTGAATTTCCGTGGTCTTATAGCGATAAAGAGACATGTTATATTTTGGAAGGTGAAATTGAAGTGACTACTGAAGAAGAAACAGTCACAATTAAACCGGGAGATTATGTGGTTTTTCCTGAAGGACTAAGTTGTACTTGGAAAGTAAGTACAGCGGTACGAAAACACTATAATTTTGGATAAAAATGTTAAATCTTAATTGGCGGGTAAGATTAATTATTGGCATTGGTTTGCTCATCGGTTCAGGTATCGCATTTTATTGGGGATATCAGTTAAAAATTGTTTCTGAACCATTTAGTCATATTTGGGTTTTAGCCCTGGGTTTTGCATGGGTTGGCAGTGATCAAATTCAGAAAGCAGCCAATAAAGAGTCCCAGGATCCTGATTGAATTCTATATCATTTTCATCATCATCTTAAATTAAATTCTCCACCCTATGCGGGAAGTAGTTTATAGATACCTAAATACGTATGAGCCTTTTGATATGTTTGGCTCGGAACACATTTTTGCTATAGTAGGTGCTCTAGTTGTTATTATAATACTTCCATTATATGCTAAACGATATCTGAATAAAGATATGCAATATAAAATTGGCATGTTGATTGGCTGGCTGGTCTTTGGGAATTATATTACGTGGATAGGATTGGAAGGTATTGCCGGTACATTTGATATTAAACAGCATTTGCCGATCCATTTATGCCGCTTCGCCAATTTAATGATGCCATTGCTTATGGTTTGGCGTAGTTATTTTGTTTATGAAATACTCTTTTTCTGGGGTTTCTCCGGAATGATTCAAGCATCCATTACACCGGATATAGCAGCGGGATTTCCTCATTTTCAATACTTCCGATTCTGGTTGGGTCACCAAGGACTGATACTTGCCTTAGTTTATGCAACAATTGTGTACGAGGTCCGCCCGACATTCAAAAGCTTAATTAAATCATTTATAGCATTGAACGTTTTTCTTGGCGTCGCTGCTATTGTCAATGTTTTAATGGACGCGAATTATTTTTGGATCTGCAGCAAACCGGTGAATCATATCGGCGAACGTATTCCCACTCTTTTAGATTATATGGGCCCTTGGCCATGGTATATTCTCACTGGTGAAGTTGTGGCTTTAGCTCATTTTTTATTAGCTTATAGCCCATTCTATATTATTAAAAGAAAGGAACAGAAATGAATCGAAATTCATTATTAGTACTCTTTTTAATAATCGCAATTGCAATGATCGTTATAAATAAACAGTTGATAGAAAAACAGGAAAAAGATGAAATGTTAATACTTCCAGTTGCAGAAAAAATTCCACATAAGACAACTATTCACGGTAATGATCGCATTGATAATTACCATTGGATGCGTCTAACAGACGAACAAAAGTTGACCAAGGATCCTGATGCTCAAACGCAAAAAGTGCTGGAAAATCTGAAAGTAGAAAATGCTTATAAAGAAGTCAAGCTCAAACACACTGATAAATTTCAAGAAAAATTATTTGATGAAATTGTTGGGCGCATAAAAAAAGATGATGAATCTGTTCCATATTTAGATAATGGGTTTTGGTATTATACACGATATGAAAAGGATAAAGAATATCCGATTCACTGCCGTAAAAAAGAATCTTTAGATAATGCTGAAGAAATTATGATCGATGTGAATGAATGGGCACAAGGTCATGATTATTATTCTTTAAGAGGGCTCTCTGTTAGCCCGGATAACAAATATCTCGCTTTCAGTGTGGATACCTTGAGCAGGCGTATCTATACAATAATGGTAAAAGATTTGCAAACTGGGGAAATATTAGAAGATGAGATAAAAGGCACAGAAGGTGGAACGTCCTGGGCCATGGACAGCCAAACATTCTTTTATACAGTAAAGAATGAGGTTACATTATTGAGTGAACATATTGATAGACATAAACTAGGTACTCCTCAATCCAAAGATGTGCGGGTCTATACTGAAAAAGACAACACATTTTACATAGGTGTGTATCGGTCCAAATCAGATAAATATATGATCATATATAATGGCCACACATTGGTCAATGAATATCACATCCTGGAAGCAAACAATCCTGAAGGTGAATTTCGTTCTTTTTCACCTCGTGAAGAGATACATGAATATTCTATCGAGCATTACAAAGACAAATTTTATATTGTTACTAATTGGGATGCGACCAACTTTCGTTTGATGCAAACACCGGATAATGCTACAGCCAAGGAAAACTGGACGGAAGTGATAGCACACCGTGAAGATGTTTTGTTAAGCAACATAGAAGTCTTCACGAATCATATGATCATCAGCGAACGGAAAGATGGTCTGCGACAATTACGCGTTATAGATCAGCGTTCAGGAAAAGAACATTATATAGATTTTGGTGAAGCTATTTATTCTGCTTATGCTACAACAAATCCCAGTTTCGACACTAATATATTGCGCTATGGTTTTTCATCCATGAAGACGCCGTATTCTACTTTGGATTATAACATGGATACACGGGAGTCAACGCTTTTAAAACAGACTGAAGTGGTGGGTGGCCACAATCCTGATGATTATGTCACAGAACGGCTTTTTGCTCCTGCAAAAGATGGTAAAATGATCCCCATCTCGATTATATATAAAAAAGGTTTTAAGAAAAACAGTAAAGGAAATGTGTTACAGTATGCTTATGGCTCATACGGATCAACCATGGATCCTTCATTTAGTTCAACTCGATTGAGTTTGCTTGATAGGGGTTTTGCTTTTGCAATTGCCCATATCCGTGGCAGTCAGACTTATGGACGTCCCTGGTATGAAGATGGAAAAATGTTCAATAAGATGAACACGTTTACAGATTTTATAGACTGCGCTAAATATTTAATCCAGGAAAACTACACGAGTGCAAATCATCTTTTTGCCATGGGCGGCAGTGCTGGAGGATTACTTATGGGTGCTATTGTTAATTTGGCACCGGAACTGTTTAAAGGAGTAGTGGCAGCAGTACCTTTTGTGGATGTGATCAACACTATGCTGGATGGTACTATTCCATTAACCTCCAATGAGTGGGATGAGTGGGGCGATCCTAGGATAAAGAAAGAATATGATTACATGATGACGTATTCTCCGTATGATAACGTAGAAGCCAAAGATTATCCCAATATGCTCGTAACAACGGGATATTTTGATTCACAGGTGCAGTATTGGGAACCGCAGAAATGGGTGGCTAAACTACGTGATATGAAAACAGATGATAATATATTACTCATGCACGTAAACATGGAAGCGGGTCATGGTGGAAAATCCGGCCGTTTCCGTAGATACCGGGAAGTGGCATTAGAATACGCATTTATGTTTGATCTTGTAGGAATTAAAAGATGAAGAAAAACGTATTTCCCAAATTTCTTATCCTCATCCTAATCCTTATCCTGCTTCCAAAGGAAGCCTTCAGTCAACAGCAAAATCGCTTATTCTGGGATGGGGGTGATTGGAAACGTGTTAATCAACTGGCAAACGGCAACTTGGATATGGAATATCGAATTAAAGCTGCATATGTAAGTGGTGTTTTGGACGGGCGTTTGTTTTTCTATTTAAAAACCTGGTCAGTGGAACAGGGATTAGCAGACAGTATTTATGCTGAAACGATCGATTATTTGAATCCAAAGGAATTAGTACGCTCGCTGAATAATTTTTATGCAGATCCCTTGATGGTTTATGTACCGGTTCCATCCGCAATGATTATTACCAATATGTATGGAGAACGTATTCCGTTAAAGATAATCGATGCCTATGTGCAGCAGACCAAGTTTTGGATCAATGATCTGCACATACGAATGGATAAGCACAGCCCGGCGGAATTACTGGAAGGGAAGTATAACAAACATTCTGAAAAACAGTAGGATTAAATTGGATTAAGATACAGAATAAAGAATTCCAGGTTTTTATTCCCAATTCTTATTTCTAATCCACTCTATAAAACCCAATCTCCGGATGAAATGTATACACTCGATAATCACCGGAAAACGTAATTTTACTCACATTGAATTTATAAGCAGGGAAGGGATCAATTAAGTTTAGCGTTATTGATCGGGAAACTGTCATTTCATTCTGAAGGGCCGGATCGTTTGGACCGATGATAATGAGTCGTTTTTCTTTAAGAACATTACCATCATCCGTAACAACATTAATAAACCCTTCAAGATGATTAATGGATCGTCTGGATTTATTGTCAATTTGAACCACAATGCTAACGGTTTTGTCATCGACGATTCGAGGGCGAACATCGATCTTAATCGGTTGGGAAAACATAATTCCGGTGAGTAAGAAGAAGAATGACAGCTTTTTCATGCGTAAACTTCGTGAAGGTTTCGGAAACAAGAAAGAAAAAGTCGTGCAACCTTTTAAATAAACATGTGTAGAATGAACTAATTATGAATGAAGCACAATTTCGGCAAACTCTTGCCAAACTGGATGGTAATTTTCTGTTAAAGCAGATTGGCCAATCCAATGGTTCATGGATCGCTATCGGCCGCTTGTTGTCCGGTTCAGATATTGGAGATGTCCAACGCATACTCAATAAAGAACCATTTGATTATTTAATCTCCTCGGAAAATGAAGTCATAACTATAACCGGCAGTGGGGAAGCAAATGTTATTTTACGCATCCCTAAAATTCCAAAGCTCCACCTTGGATTATTTTTAGCCACTGTATTAACTACGCTTATTGCCGGCTCCATGATGGAAGGAGCGAATATTTTTTCCAACCCCATGGAAATAACGAAAGGGATTCCTTTTTCGTTTACACTGCTGTTAATTTTGGGCTGCCATGAATTCGGTCATTATTATTACGCCATGAAGCATAATGTAGACGCCACGTTGCCGTACTTTATTCCGGCGCCGCCCTTTCTTTTTCTTATTGGAACATTTGGTGCATTTATTAAAATCAAGTCGCCCATTTATCGACGGGACGCACTTCTGCAAATTGGTGCTGCCGGACCCATAGCGGGATTTATAATTGCAGTGCCGGCATTGATCATTGGCTTAATGATTTCATCTGTCGTTACAGTGGATAGTGAACAAGTGGGTATTATTCTAGGCGATTCTATATTGATGAAATTACTGACATTTGTTATTCATCCCGGTTTACCGGAGAATATGGACATACTGCTCCATCCAGTGGCTTTCGCCGGTTGGATAGGCTTGTTGGTAACCATGCTGAATCTGCTCCCCATCAGTCAATTGGACGGTGGTCATATTGCCTATGCCATGTTGGGGGAAAAACATAAAACGGTAGCAAAAGCAGCGTTCCTGACATTATTACCATTGAGTTTTTTATCATTGAACTGGCTCATTTGGGGTGTACTGATTCTCGCACTCATGCGCTCCACGAAACATCCACCAATTCATGATATAAAAACACCTCTCTCCAAAGAGAATATGTATATAGGCTATGCCTGCTTGATGATCTTTTTTCTATGTTTTATTCCGGTACCATTCCAAATACCATGAGAAAATTTTATTCATTATTTCTAATTCACGTTCTATTTAGTCAAGTTCATGTTGGTGATTGGGATGCCTATACATCGCCATTGGAAATTGCTGATATGGTAGAAGTCGATTCCTTATTAGTAAGTGCCACCAATGGTGGTTTACTGGTATACGACCGTGTTCAGGATGAGTTTGAAACATTTACAAAAATACACGGTTTGAATGGTACTGATGTATCAATTGTCAAAATTGATACATATAATCAATATTGGATCGGGGGTGCTTCTCCGGATGGGTTTATACAAATTTTGGATGAACAGTTTTCAGTTTTGGAATCCTTTGATTATAATCTCACATTTATTGTGGATTTTGCCATAGCTGATACCATTGTATTTGCTGCATTTCAGCAAAACCAGGATTGGGGAATCATGGAGTTTCGTTTTGACGGAGAAAAGTTTTTTTATAAAGATGTATACAATAATTGGCCTGTAACATTGAATGAAATTTCGGGTTTAGTATTGAGCGGTGAAATGCTCTACGTGGGAACTGATCAGGGTATGTTTTCCGGAAACTGGAAGTCAAATTTAAAAGATCCTGCAAATTGGCAGCAAAATGATGAATTAACAGGATTAATATCTATTTTTAAGCAAAACGGTAGCGATATATTATTGCTCATGGAAAATGATATTTATGAATTCAATACCCAGACAGGTTCGTCATCTTTAGTGTGGGACCATTATCATGATTCTTATGAATTGGTAGATATAATAAAGGATGAAGAGGGAATAATCTGGGGTCTTCTTGTCAAAAATTTCCTCAAAATGAGTTCAACAGCTATATCATGGTCAGAGCGTCCCGGTGAAAGGTTTAAAAGAATCTTTAATTTAGCTGATGGAACGAAAGTTGCGGGAACGACAACGGGCTTGTTGTTTTTAGATGAAAATAGTCGAACGTTTATTCGTCAGAAACCGAACAGTTTGTTGATGAATAATGTTTCTGCTCTTCATGTACTCTCTGATGGCCGACTTGTGGCAGGTTCAAAGTTTGGTCTAATGATTAAAGAAGCAAACGGTTGGCGGAACATTGTAGGGATTAATGGTGATGATCTTATCATTTCTAATAATAAGGATTATTCACGATTCGTAGCAGATACGATTCCGGTTCATTTTGGAAATTACATTACCGATATAGAAGAAGGGCTGGATGGGCTGCTCTATTGCGGAATTCGTGGTACATATCCTGAACCTCGGGTTCATGGTGGCGGCATCGTTGTGATTGATGTAGATAAGCCTGAAAATTTTACACTGATAGATACAAATCATCTTGATTATTTTTACGATCAATACTTGATTGTAAAGGATATTGAAAAAGATCCATACGGCAATCTTTGGATTGCCGATACCTACGCCACAACGAATTTTGAACCATTAAAAGTTCTTACTCCGGATAATACTTGGGGGGCATATAATGTTACCGGTTCTGGAGGAGCATTGAGCTTGACGCCCAATACTATTGATTTAGATTCATGGGGCCGAATATGGATCGGTTCGTTTGAAGATAATCATAATGTGGGTGGAGCTAGTAATGGCGGAATAGCCATGCTGGATTATACCGGAGATCCTACTAATCCCGATGAAACAGAATGGACCAACGTAAATGCCATTTCAGATGCATCTACCAATTCTGTCTGGTCATTGGGAGTAAATAGTAATGATGTTTTGTATGTATTAACACCGAAAGGTTTGAATGGATTGACACTCCAATATTCAAATTCAAATCCTGTGGCGTTTTATGGCTTTACTTATTTTCCCAATATTTCCTTCAGTTTAGGATCTAAACTGCGGATTGATCCCCGAGATAATATTTGGGTTGCTTCACCAACGCAAGGCGTCTATGTATTAACATCATCTGCATCATATTGGCCGGATATCAACGGGCTTACTTCAGAAAATAGTTACCTGTTATCCAATAATATTAATTCAGTGGCATTTGATGAAACAGGTTTGGCGTATATTGCTACGGACAAAGGAATCAGTGTATTGAAAATTCCTTTTGCTAAGGAGAATACGTCTTATTCTAGTGTGGACATTTTCCCCAGTCCATTTTGTGTTCCAACTGTTACACCCCTTACGATAGATGGTTTAATGGATGGATCCTCTTGTATGATAATGACCCTGACCGGCAAGGTATTGAAAACGATAGAATCACGTGCTGATGTGGAAGGTTACCAGGCGTTTTGGGATGGCCGGGATGAAGCAGGTGATTGGGTGTTTACAGGTGTATATCTCGTTGCAGTGTATGATAAGAATGGAGCATCTTCTTTTTCTAAAATTGCTGTAATCAGAAATTAAATGATAAAAAAAACTGTAAAGAAAACAATTAAGATTATTGTGGGAGTCGTATTGGTTATAATAGGGCTAATTGGCGGTCTTGTTCCCATTTTTCAGGGCTGGATGTTTGGCATTCCGGGTTTGTTATTATTGAGTAGTGTGTTTCCGCCTTTGCGCAAATGGGTGGATAAAGTAAAAACTAAAATGAGAAAAAAAGAAAATTAATTCTGTTGTACATATTCGGGCATGATTCCGAATTCTGATTCCAATTCTTCTGCAATATTTTTTATCATTATTTTTCGTTCATCATAATGCATGAAGGCGCTTTTCATTGCAATGATGGTGAATTCTCGAAAATCATACAATCCAAAGCCAAATAATCTTCTAGCCAATTGAAATTCATCTGTGAGTGTTGTTCCGGACATGAGGCGATTATCCGTATTTAGTGTAACGCGAATTCCTTGATCATAATAATATTTGATTGGATGATATTTTAAAGAGCGAATGCTTCGAGTTTGCCAGTTTGACGTCAGGCAAATTTCCAATGGAATACGACGATCATTTATAAACTGCATGAGTACCTTATCTTCTTTCAGCCGCGTTCCATGGCCGATGCGGTGGGCCCCGCAATAATGGATTGCCTGGTGGATAGATGCCGGCCCAAAGGCTTCCCCGGCGTGAATAGTGGCATTGACATTGTTGTTGTGGATGAGATAAAACGCTTCGCGGTGTTCTTTTGCCGGAAAATTTTCTTCAGCTCCTGCAAGATCAAACCCAACAACACCTCTGTTTTTATAACGTACGGTTATGTCTGCTAATTTTAAAGAAATTTCAGCAGAAATATTTCGAATACCGCACACAATAATTCCCGACTTTACACCAAAATCTTTTTTTGCTTTACGTAAACCTGCGCGAACTGAAAGAATCGAATCTTCAGCAGTCATGTCCTTTTGTGTATGGAGAATAGGGGAGTAGCGAATTTCAATGTAGCGGACATTTTCTTTTGCAACATCCTCTATTAATTCGTAGGCGCAGCGTTCCAAACTTTCCGGAGTCTGCATGACGCTTAATGTAATATCAAACCGGGAAAGGTACTCTTCCAGAGATCCTCGTTTGTTACCAATGACTAATGCTTTTCGAAGGTCATCAATATTTGAACCCGGAAGCTTAATGTTATCTTTTTGAGCCAGGTCAAATACGGTTTCAACCCGCAGACTTCCGTCCAAATGGCAATGGAGTTCTACTTTCGGGAGTCGCTTAAGTAAAGCGTGAGTTATTCTCATTTTTTAGAAACAGATGTGTAGAGCCAGTAAATCACAGCAAGAAAAGCAATAGGTCCAAGAAATTCAAAACCATGAAAATTCGGCCACCAGTTTTTATTCCCTGAAAGGAAAATGGGAACAGCCACAAGGATGCCCATGAGTGCTTCACCGGTAATAAGACCGGAGGCCAAAAGCAGACCTTTCTTTTCGGCGGTTTTTGATGCACCCGCTATTTTGCCCAGATGATTAATCATACCGCCGATGAAAATGGGTACGGTTAATGTTATGGGTAGATATATTCCTACAGCCACAGCCAACACGGGGACACGAAAGTCGGAACCGCGCTTTTCCTGCCTTATATCGATAAGAATGATTATAACGGCGATGAGAGCACCCATATAAACGAAATCCCAAGGTAAGTTGCCCGTAAAGACGCCATCGGCCACTGATTTCATCAGTGTCGCCTGGGGTGCGGAAAGTGTCGGAGAACCGATTGTATAGGCAGTATGGAGTATGTCCAAAACCAGTCCCAGCACCACAGCCGCGCTGACAGTTCCCACAACCTGCATAACTTGCTGTTTCCAGGGAGTTGCACCCACAATGTGTCCTGTTTTCAAATCCTGCATATTGTCACCGCCGATGGCAGCAGCACAGCAGACAACCGCACCTACCATAATTGCTCCCGCAGCACCAACTTCTGAACCGGTACCTAATAAGGCTAACAATAACAAAGATGAAAATAATATTGTAGCAATGGTTACTCCGGAAATGGGATTATTTGAAGAGCCTACTACACCGGCCATATACGCTGCCACGGCAGAGAATAAGAAACCGAATATCGTCATGATAACTGCCAAAAGAGCTGCAATCCCGACTGATTCAATGATTCCCAGATATAAAAAGAAAACAGGTACGAGTAATGCAATCAAAGCATAGCCCACATAATTGATGGGAATATCCTGTTCTTCCTTTGGTACATCCGCCCCGGACTGACGATGTTTTACTGCATCAAGACTTGCTTTAATACCAACGACCAATGGTTTAAATAATTTAATCAATGACCAGACACCGCCTACAACCATAGCGCCTACACCCAAATAACGAATTTTCGCATTCCAAATATTCCATGCAGCATCCATGGCATCGCCTTCAAATCCATTAATTGCTGTATAAATGGGAATCGCCACAGCCCATGAAATCAATCCACCTGCCACAACCAGAATACCAATATTCCTGCCGACGATATATCCTACAGAAATAAGAGCGGGGGAGAGATCTGTCCCAATTCCGAAAATAGATCGTCCAAAGGCTGCCGCACCGGCAACTTCTGCATGCCACATGGCAAATCCCTGCTGACACACTTTCATTCCTCCACCGATCAAACCGGCAATACCGATTGTTTTTAATCCACCGGCTGCATCTGTTTCATTGCCTTGCCGAGCATCTTCTCCGGCTCGAAGAACTTCCGCTGTTGCAATACCTTCCGGATATTTGAGTTTTGCGACCACAATTAATGCTCTTCGTAATGGAATGGTAAATAAGACACCAATCACGCCGCCTATTGCGGCAATTTTTGCAACTTCCATATAATTGAATGTTTCCCAATACCCCAGTAATACAAGTGCTGGAATAGTAAAAATCACACCTGCTGCAAGCGATTCGCCGGCAGAAGCGGCTGTTTGAACAATATTGTTTTCTAAAATATTTGATTTTTTAAATAAGGAAAGAATCCCCATGGATATGACTGCAGCAGGGATGGAGGCGGACACAGTCATACCGGCGAATAAACCCAAATATGCGTTGGCTCCGGCGAGTATCATGGAAAGGACGACACCTAATAAAAGTGCTTTAATCGTTATTTCTGGAAGAGGTTTGTGGTTAGTCATTAGAATCCTATCATTTGTTGTTGGCGAAAATAGAATTAAAAGGATGTGCTCAGCAAGGAGTGTGATTGAATGATTGATTGAACCTGATCGACAATCAATTAATCATTTTTAATAGTTTGTTTGTAAATTCAATCATCGATTGGGGTGCTTTTCCGACTTGATGGAATTGCTGAGAAAACACCCGTGAACCTGATCTGGGTAATACCAGCGTAGGAAGGATTATGAAACACACACTAATTTTACTTTTCGCATCTGCATTGCTTCACCCGCAAGTTAGCGGTATAGTAATTGATGCTGAAACAACACAACCATTAGCAAGCGTAAATATAACAAGCAAAGAGAATGGTACTGCAACAGACGAAAATGGCCGATTTTTTTTGGATGTACCAGTTGGAGAGCAATTAACCATCTCCCATATAGGATACTCTAAAATTATGATTTTCGCAGAAATGGAAATGATTATCGAATTAAAACCTCTTGTAATAAAGAGTAACGAAATTATTGTTCAGGGTGGGTTGAGACAAGAAGCTCTACAGCGTTCAACATCAAGTGTAACCGTATTTGATAAGGAAAAGATTCGAAGAACGGACGGAAATCATTTCCAGGATATCATGGAAACTATTCCAAATTTGAATGCAGCAGGAGGAACTAGCCGTCCACGGTATTTTCAGATTCGCGGTATTGGTGAGCGCAGTCATTATTTTGCTGAAGGACCACCCAATTTTTCTGTTGGATTTGTGATAGATGATATTGATTTGAGCGGATTGGGTATGGCTGGGCTGCTCTATGATTTGGAGCAAGTGGAAGTATTTAAAGGACCTCAATCAGCCATGTATGGCCCCAATGCTTTAGCGGGTCTAATAAGCTTAAGTTCGGCTAATCCAACTCATCGTTTTCAAAGTAGTTTTAAATATTCAAATGGTACTGATAATTTGATTCGAAATAATTTTATGTTAAATATCCCTTTGGGTAAAATGTTGGCATTAAGAGTGGCTTGGGGAGATGATACTAGTGACGGTTTTCGAACAAACACATTTTTGGACAAAACCAATACGAATGGACGAAAAGAGAATTATATTCGTGAAAAACTTCTTTTTCAACCGAATGAAAATTTTCAAACTATATTGACCGCATTCAGAGCTGTTCTTGATAATAAGTATGACGCCTGGGCACCTGATAATAATACAGATCTTATTACGTATACAAATCAACAAGGAGAAGACAGTCAGGAAACAAATGCATATTCTTTTAGAGCAAATTATACAAAAGGGAAAATGAACGCTGCATTTATACTTTCAAACTCTAATACAGATTTGATTCATTCTTATGACGGCGATTGGGGCAACGATGATTACTGGCTGCAGGAACCGTATTATTTTGATCCCAATGTTACTTATTGGAAATATGAATTTTTCGATAGCACTGCCCGCACAAGATCCAACCAAACAATAGAAGGCAGAATGAATTATGGAGATGTAGTTGTTGGATATTATACAAAATCCCTGGAAGAGACTGATAATGCAGTGGGATGGCTATATGGCGGGGATGCAGCATTGGCTAAAAGTACTTTTTCTTTCAATGTATCGGCCATTTATGGACAAATAGATAAACACATAACCAATAGATTGAAAATTTTAACTAATGTACGCAAAGAAAGCAATGAAATCAGTTATGTTGGAACTGCCAGCTATTTCGACTGGTATATGTATGATTTGGCACCATTGGATACAGTCTCATTTGATATTGACCATGAACTATTTGGCGGTAAACTAGCTTTGCAATATTTGATTGATGACCAAATGAATGTATTTGGAAGTATTTCCAGGGGATATAAAGCAAGTGGAGTGAACCAGCATCCGTTGTTATCAGAAGAAAACCGTCGATTTGATCCTGAATATATGATCAATTATGAAATTGGTCTGCGAAGATTTACGAAGAAATATTCATTCCATCTTTCAGCATTCATAGCCAACCGATTGGATCAACAAGTGTCCATTTCCAGTCAGCAGCAGGAGGGAGACCCCAATAGTTTTATTTTTTATACAGCAAATGCAACTACCGGTTCATTAAGTGGACTGGAACTGGATGGGGTCTATAAATTGAATTCATATCTATCTTTTTCAGGATCTTTAGGTTTATTGAACACACGCGTGGATGCCTTTACGTTTGAATCTGACTCTGGAGTGGTGTCAACATTAGGGGGAAGGGAAGCAGCCCATGCTCCAAAATATTCTTTCAGTTTTACCGTGGATTATGAAAATGATAAAGGGTTTTTTGGAAAATTAGAGTTGACGGGTAAGGATAAATTCTATTTTTCAGACAGCCACGATGAAATATCTGATCCGTATCAATTGCTCAATGGACATATTGGATATGGATTTGGACCCTTTAAAATAAAATTATGGGGGAGGAATATTTTAGATACCCGTTATGCAACAAGGGGATTTTATTTTGGGTTGGAGCCTATTTGGAACGAAGATCTCCAAGACCACGAATATCCGGATAGAAAATATATCAGTTTTGGCGATCCAGCTCATTTCGGGATAATGATTGATTATTATTTTAACTAGAATAATAATCATTATAAATTAAATAATAATAGATTTATATATCAAATATATAAAGTATAACTTTAACTATATTTTCCTTATTCCAGTTTCAGCTTTTTTAATTTTGGTGTAATTACAAATGTACAGAACGGTACATTTGTATTATTGTTGTAGTAATCCTGATGATAATCTTCTGCTACTGTATATTTTTCCAGGGGAAGTATTTCTGTAACGATCTTTCCGTTGAATGATTCTTGGGCAAGGTGCAATGATGATTCAGCAATGGATTTTTGTTCTTCAGAAATAAAATAGATCCCTGATCGGTATTGAGTTCCAATATCCGCTCCCTGGCGATTTAGCGTGGTTGGATCATGCGCCAGCCAGAACGTATCCAGGATTTCACTTAATTTTATACGCTGGGGTTCAAAAGTAATCTTGGCAACTTCGGCGTAGCCGGTATTTCCGTTGCATACCTCTTCATAGGTAGGGTTTTCAGTGTGACCGTTGGAATACCCTGCTTCTACTTCCGTCACTCCGTCAATGCGCTCAAATACAGCTTCTACGCACCAAAAACAGCCAGCACCAAGGACTATTGTTTCATTTTCCCCAGACATAAGATGTGCTCCTAAAAATATTAATAAAAAGATGTGCTTAATCATTTTCTATAATAGAAGTTATAAAAAATACTACGCAGTGATGAGTAAAATTGTTTTACAATTTATGTTTTAATATGCAAAAGACTTTAAAAATCACTTATAGAATTTACAGTTCTTTAAGATCTTTATGAAGATCCGTCAGCATCGCTTTGGCATCGCCAAAGACCATGAGTGTATTATCAAAACCGAATAACTCATTTTGTATTCCGGCAAACCCGGGGTTCATGGTACGTTTGTTAACAAGAACAGTTTTTGACTTGTCAACATCCAATATGGGCATGCCGTAAATGGGACTTCCGGTGTCATGTCGCGCGGCAGGGTTTACCACATCATTTGCACCTAAAACAATGGCCACATCGCAATCTTCAAATTCAGGGTTGACCTGGTCTAAATCAAGTAATTGTTCATATGGTACGTTTGCTTCGGCCAAAAGAACATTCATATGTCCGGGCATACGGCCGGCAACGGGATGTATTGCATATAAGACTTTTTTGCCCATGTTTTCTAAAAAGTCAGCAACTTCACGAATAGCATGTTGTGCCTGGGCAACAGCAAGTCCATAGCCGGGTACAACGATAATTTTTTCTGCTGCTTCCAGAATCATGGCTGCTTCTTCAGTAGAAGCACTTTTAACCTGGATTTGTTTACCACTTTCGCCAGATGTTTCCTGTGTTAATCCAACCGCACCAAATATCACATTTGCTAAAGATCTGTTCATTCCCTTGCACATAATATTGGTTAGAATCAATCCGGAAGCACCAACCAATGCACCGGAAATAATCAAACCGTTATTCATAAGCACAAAACCGGTGGCAGCTGCGGCAACACCTGAATAGGAATTAAGCAGTGATATAACAACAGGCATATCCGCGCCACCGATGGGAATGGTTAAAGTAATTCCAATTAAAGCAGCAAGGGCGACTAAACCGTAAAAATACGGGTCAGCTTCTGCTCCCATGGATACGGTATAAACTCCCAGAAAAATAATAGACATGGCAATAAGCCCATTCAATATTTTTTGACCGGGGAAGACAATAGGTTGTCCGCTAATAAACCCTTGAAGTTTTCCGAAAGCGATGAAGCTTCCGGTAAATGTTAAAGTACCTACAAATACACTGATGGCAATCGTGGATGAATTGAATGTGGAAGGATTGGCAGGATTGAAATATTCCGCAGCTGCCACCAATGCGGAAGCTCCGCCGCCAAACCCATTGAAAATGGCAACCATTTGAGGCATTTGTGTCATTTCTACTTTGATAGCAAAAAAGGCGCCAATAATCGCTCCGATAATCATACCAATAGCAATGGTTTGAAAATCCAATAGATCGTAAGAAACAAGGGTGGCAACAATGGCGATGAGCATCCCCACAGATGCAATTGTATTGCCGCTCCGGGCTGTTTTCGGTGAACTTAAACGCTTTATACCCAGGATGAATAGAATAGCTGCGAGAACGTATGCGATATTTGTGTATTCCATTATCAGCCCCTATTTCCGCTTAAACATTTTGAGCATTCGGTCAGTGACCATAAATCCGCCCACAACATTGACCGTAGCAAAAATGACAGCTATGAGTCCAAGCCAGGTTCCCAATTCACCACCCACTTTTGTGGCGATAATCGCACCCACAATAGCTATGCCGGAAATGGCATTTGAACCGGACATTAACGGAGTGTGAAGAGTGGGAGGGACTTTGGTAATAATTTCAAAACCGACAAATATTGCCAGAATGAAAACGGTAAAAATATTAATCATATCCATTGGATTATATCCTTATGATTTGTTTAATGCTTCTTTAGTGGGTTCGTGAGTGATTTCGCCTCTATGAGCAAAGAGAGCTCCGGAAATAATTTCATCTTCCAAGTCCATTTTAATTTCACCTTCAGGGCAAAGATGCTTCACAAACGTAATGATATTTTTTGCATAAAGTTGAGATGCGTGGGTAGGCATCGTTGCAGGCAGATTTAATGATCCATCGATTATTACTCCGTGGGAAATTGTGACTTCATCCGGAGTTGTCAATTCACAATTTCCACCATTTTCTGCAGCAAGATCCATAATAACAGACCCATGTTTCATTCCTTGTACCATTTCATCAGGAATTAACACAGGAGCCGGTCTTCCGGGAATTAATGCTGTTGTTATGACCATATCGGATTTTGCAATATGTTCTTTAATGAGCTGTTGTTGACGCTGTTTATAATCTTCTGATGTTTCTTTTGCATATCCCCCTTCGCCAACGCCGTCTTCTTCGTCAGATTCAACTTCTACAAATTTTGCACCTAAGCTTTCCACTTGTTCTTTAACCACAGGCCGGACATCAAATGCTTCCACTTGGGCACCGAGTCGTTTCGCTGTGGCGATGGCTTGCAGTCCGGCAACCCCTGCACCTAAAATAAGTACTTTTGCCGGAGGAATAGTGCCGGCGGCTGTCATAAGAAGGGGCATGTATACACTCAAGTGCGCTGCACCGAGTAAAACGGCTTTATAACCGGCAATATTGCTTTGGGAACTCAATGCATCCATACTTTGAGCCAATGTTGTACGTGGAATGAGATGCATGGAAAATGCGGATATATTTTTATTCACTAATTTTTTAACATGTTCGGTCTGAATTGTTGTTTGGAAAAATGACACGTATACAGTTCCATCTTTCATCATGTCAATTTCGTCCAATTCAGCCGGAGCAACTTTTAAAATAAGATCTGTATTGGTTAATAAATTTGCCCGATCTGAAACAATCTCTGCTCCGGTATTTTTATACTCATCATTTGAAATATGAGAATTTTCTCCAGCTCCGGATTCAACGAGAACCTTCATACCGTTTTTTACCATTTCTTTGACTGTGGCTGGTATGGCAGCAACACGGTTTTCACCAGGGAGAGTTTCTTTTAGAATGGCGACATTCATTGATTAATCCTTGATTTATTATTCAAATATAGATTTCAAAGTTAAACACATTATTCTATTTAGATTAAGATAAGAAATGAACATTTTTCCCTTGAAAAGAACACAAATTAAATCATCTATTTTGTGTAAGTAAATCCTATCGAGTAGACGTTATTTAATTGACTATGGGAAAGCTGTATCATTTTATAATTGGATTTCCTGTTTTAACCAAGGATAAAAATAGAAAGATTATTAATAATAATGAGAGTGGAGAATAACTCAATGAAGTTAATAAAAAATCGTAAACAAAAGGGTTTTACCATGATCGAAATCATGGTTGTAATTGTGATAGTGGCCATTTTAGCGGCCATTGCTTTGCCGACGTATTTTGAATATGTCAAAAGTGCCTATGCTGCTGAAGCTAAATCAGTAATCGGTAATATCGATAACGCAGCTAAAATGTATTATCAGACCTATGGTGAATGGCCCAGTGATATTGAAGAAATGGAACGCCGAGGACAATTGGAAGTGGAACGTTCGACTAAACTGAAATGGACATTTACACTTTCCTTTAGCGATGAAGGAGGACAAATTGCCGCTGAAAGTACTGAAGAAATGAAAGGTGGCGCCGGAAGACGGGTTGTGTATGATCGAGATCGTGGCAGATTTTTGGGTTACGGAACAAAAGAAGAAGCTGATTAATCTATGAAAATTGACGAAATGCTGATTTATGCCCTGGATAGCGGGGCATCCGATTTGCACATAAGCACAGGTTCAATTCCCATGGTGCGCATAAATGGCACCATGAAACCCCTAAATATGGATGCGACTACTGAAGAACAGATTGGTAGTGTTATGCCTCAGGTTATGAACGAAGATCAAATCGGTATTTTTCGAAAAGATAAGGAAATTGACTTCTCTTATCGTATCGATGGTAAAGGCCGTTTCCGTGTGAATTTTTTCGAGCAAATTCGTGGTATTTCATGTGTATTCAGAGCTATTCCTGAAGTTCCCAAGAACTTTGATGAATTGGGTATTCCGCCCATTATGGCGACATTGGCTATGAAAAATCGTGGATTAATTTTACTTACAGGTCCTACCGGATCGGGTAAAAGTACCACATTGGCTGCCATGGTTGATCACATTAATCAAAATCGTCAATGCCATATTATAACAGTTGAAGATCCTGTAGAGTATTTTCATCATTCCAATCAAAGTCTTATCAACCAGCGGGAATTGGGAGCAACAACACATAGTTTTGGTAATGCTCTTCGTGCGGCTCTCCGTGAAGATCCCGATGTAATCCTTGTGGGTGAAATGCGGGATTTGGAAACGATTTCCCTGGCTCTAACAGCTGCAGAAACAGGCCATTTAGTTTTATCGACATTGCATACATCCAGTGCAGTTAAAGCTGTAGATCGTATTATCGATATTTTCCCATCAAGCCAAAAAGGCCAAATTCGCTCCATGATGTCCGAAAGTCTTGAAGCTGTCATTGCTCAAAAACTTATTCCAACCAAAGATGGTAAGGGCAGAACTCCTGCCTGTGAAGTCATGATGGCAACGACTGCAATTCGCAATTTAATTCGTGAAGATCGCATATATCAGATTGAATCTGTTATGCAATCCGGCGGAGTGGAAGGTATGCAAACATTAGATCAGGATTTGCAGCGATTGGTTACTCAAGGCAAAATAGATCGCTCAATTGCGGCACAAATTGCGAATAATCCAAAACTTTTTGGATCGGATGTTCTCTGATGAAACACCGTTTCCAATCCGGATTTTCCTTTATTGAAGTCATGATCGGTGTAGTGATTATCAGCGTAGCAGCGTATGGAATGGTGTTAAGTGCTACCCATGCTCGTGGTGTCTTGCGTTCGATAGCTATTAAAGAAAGAGCCGTGGATGAGCTCATCGGTTATGTTGAACACATGAAAGGCCGCATTGCGGATGGAAATATGACTCTATCTGAAAAATCAGGAGACTTCATGGGAGAGACTGTGTACCTTTTTGGCGATGAACAAAATGATGTCAAAATTCCTGCTAAAATATTTTATGAAAATATTACGCCAGTTTTTACTGATTCTATAAGTTATATAGATCGTTATCTACTCCACGCATGGATTGAGTGGGAGGATTTTTCCACACCCAGAACAAAAGTTGTCAAGCGAGCTGATATTGAAATGGTCATGCTGGAGTTTCCACAATGAAACGCTTAAACATATCGAAATGGCAACCAGGATTGATGATCATTGAAATGGTTACAACAATCGTTGTTTCAGGAATATTAATTCTTGGATTAGGATTAAGCATGCGGACAATTTTATTCCATTACCAGGATGACACTGTGCTGAATGAAGTTCGTCAATACGGCAATAATGTTATGCGTGAAATCATGAAAGAAATCAGCTTATCTAGATTTATCAACTTTGATCACACATATAATTTTTTAAGAATAGATCTTACCAAATACGATGATTTTGGTAACCCAACCAATACATCAATTACTGCAAATGCCATTGACGGTATTCTTTTTAACTATAAAATTCCATTGAAGGGAACTCTTGTACTTCCGAAAAAAGGAATATTTCGTAACAATAATCAGCGAAATATTTCATTGAAGAATTTTTATAAAGAAGAAACAAGCGTTGTGAGTTCAAGATTGCAGCGATTTGCCGAATCTACTATTACATTGACAATGGACTTGGAGGTGGAAACTGTCAATGCGCCCGGAGGAAAGAAGGTTGAAACACTTCGTTTTCGACGTAAAATATTTATGCCCAATAAATATATCAGTTTAGCATCTTCAGTCGGTTCCATGAGGCCCTCATTTTGAAGCATTCCTCTCGAGGTACGGTTACACTTACAGCAGTCATTTTTATATTTGTAAGTTTATTGTTAACAGTCAGTTATTTGAAATATGCTATGTCTGCAGCCGTTATGCAGAAATACCGTTTTGAAGAATCAAAAGCACTTTTTCTTGCAGAAACGGGAATTAATGTAGAAGCATTACCGGTTCTGCCAAAAATTACCGATCCCGTTCAAGTAATTAATGAGGGTGTTCTATTTAGCAATATGGGTACTTACAGTGATGTTTATTGCTCAACATTTACAGATAATATGGGTCAGAATATATTTATGGCTCGCGGAAAAGGTACAAGCACATTCAAAAATACACTGGGTAAACCGGTTAGTATCACACGGGAAGCAAATCTGCAAATGATTCCGGAAAGCTTTGCTCATTTCATGTATTTTACAGAATCAGAAGAGCCCGGTGGCGGACCTGGTTTAGGTAGTTATGTCTCATTCGGTGGAAGTGATATATTAGAAGGGAAAGTACATACAAACGGACAAATGCAGATGAGCAACTGGGGCTGCCCGGATTTTACAAATGCCCAGGTATCTGCTGTCCAGGGTATAGCGTATGGTAATTGTGATTCTGATAGCTGGATATCTGCGAATGATGAAGCTGAAAGAATTGGTTTTCCTCCTGATAATGCACGACAGCGAGCTATTGAAAATGCGACATATGTTTTTACAGCCGATGATTTACTTTTTAGAAGTTCCGGTAAAGATACGCTCATTATGACTGAAATTGAATTTGTTGATAATGGATTTATGTTATCCCAGTGGTCTTATCAAATCCCACCTATCGGCGTCGAAGGACCGCCGCCCACCACCTTCCGTTGGGATTTAGATACATCACCTAATTTATTGACGGATCGGCGGATTGCTTTTGATGCACCGTGGGATACGACTTCAGGATTTTACTGGACCGACTCCCTTTTTATTGATAATGAAGATATGGATGGTAACGATATAACGAATGTTTTAGATGAATATGAAGTGGGTGATACGATTTCAGTTTTTGCATCTGATCCCGATTCAAATAAGAATTGGCTGGGAGAGATTATCTCAATTAGTACAAGTGTAAGCGGTGCCATTTTTCAGGTTGCCGGCATTTTTCAATCATTTGACAATGGCTTTGTGGATGCTGAAGAAGTCATCCTATCATTTTTTGCTTCACCGGACAATTCAATTCCATTCAACCGCTTCGCATATTATCACAGCCATCAGGATAACGGTTGGAGCTTGTGTGATACAAGCGGTTTTCATCATTTTGATTTTGAACCGCTGCCGGGTGGTGCGGACATTATGTCACCAACCATGTTCTATTCTGGCGATCAAACAGTGATTTATATCCGTAATGGACAGGTCCGAGTTAAAGGATCAGTGGATGGCCAATATACAATTGTGACTGATAAAGATACATATTACCGCCGCAGCGATGATTTTACTGTTTGGGATAGGGTCTGGAATAATATATGGATTGTAGATGATCTAATCTATACAGATTCAAATACGTTAACAGGTGAAGTGATTTATGGTACACCCAATAGACTTGGATTGTTCTCTGGGTCAAACATTATTCTTGCAAATACAGAAGCAAATGGAGCTCGAAATAGTAGTAATGGCATTGATTTAATTGTCAATGCTGCAATGTTAGCTTCAGAAGGATCCGTGGTGGCTCAATATTGGCAGAATACAATATCTAATGCAGCATACAGTGGGCCAAATTTTGGTAATAACGGAGCATCTTTAGCAGACGGACGAGGTCCCCGTAGAAACCCAACATCTTCTTTTCCCTCATATACAGGAAATAGTGATATTAGAGGATATTTTCGATTTTGGGGTTCAATGTCCCAAAATAAAAGAGGATATATGAAACGTAATGCACCAGGACCATATAACATTTCTCCTGGAATCGGTTATGACAAAGATTACCATTATGATTACAATTTTACAGATTTTTCTATACCGCCGTATTTCCCTCCAGCTTCCAGGGAAGATGGATCTATGGCTTTGGTTATGAAAGCGTATGGCGAAGTCCCTATAAATTCAAATAAAGGAACAAAACAATGATTCTTGGCCTCGACATAGGCAGACAGTACGTAAAAGCAGTTGTGCTCGATAAAACCAAGGGTGGGCATAAGCTTGTGAACCATGGATTACGGCTGGTACCGGAACCAAATCAGACATTTGATCCTGAAAAACTTTCCCAACCCCATTTGGTGATAGCCGTTCGCGAATTGATGAAAGAAATGAAAATAAATCCCAAACGGGTGAAACATTTAGTTACAAGCTTGAATGGTTCTCACGTAAGTGTGAAAGAGATTACAACAATGGATATGCCTGAAGAAGAATTACTTTCGTCCATGACGTTCGAAGCGCGAAAGCATATTCCCATGGATGGATCTGATGCGGTGATCGATTACCAAATTTTTGGTTCAAATCCTAAAGAAGTGGATAAAATTGATGTTGCGCTCGTCGCCTGCACAAAAAAAATATCAAATGCTCATGTTGATCTACTCAAGGAAATCGGTTTTAAACCGGGCATTATTGATGTGGATCCCATTGCAGTAATGAATTCGTATTCATATGTAAACGATCTCCCGGAAGACGGAGCAGTCATACTGTTGGATATTGGTGCCATATCCAGTGCGTTGACAGTCTGGGGTAGGAAAGATATGTTTTTTACTCGTGATCTACCTATCGGAATTCATGATTTTGTGAAAGATCTTGCCGGTAAAATGGATACGGATTATGTCAGTTCTGAGGATAATTTATTAAAAGATGGGGTAAATAGTTTTACTAAAAATGAACCAGATAAAACAGATAGTGGAATTGGTATCGCTGAACGAACTGTCTTTGACAATTTTGTGGAAGATATTCGCCGTTCACTTCGCTATTATGCTAAAACGACAAACCAGAGCTTTTTTACACATTTATATTTAACAGGCGGCGGTTCAGCAACTGAAGGATTAGCTGAATTAATTCAAGGCAAATTAAATTTGGAAGTGAGTGTTTTTAATCCCATGAAATCCTTTGATGGTTACAATGAAAATTCTGTTGTAAACCCAGCTCAATATTCGGTCGCTGTAGGTTTAGCACTACGTGGCGGAGGATTTGACGCATGAAAAAATTTATTTCCATAAACTTAAATCAATCCGAAAGCAGGGAAACAATCCGTGAGCAATGGAAGGAACGTACTCGCTGGTTTATATTCGGTTTAATTACATTTTTGTTGATATTTGTCAACGGTGAAACGTGGTGGATTGGCCGAAGTTATTCCAAATTGATTGAACGTAAAGAAGCTGAAATCAAAGATGTGAAAACCCAAATTAGCGCATTACGTAAAGAAGGTAAAAACTTATCCAAAGAAGACATAATGTCATTAGCTGAATTAGAAAATAACCGAATTCTTTGGGCCAGGAATATGCAGCTCATCGGTGAAATGACACCGGAAGACATGGCTATTACATCAATGAAATATAAAAAAAATAAAATTATTATAGGTGGTGTTGCCGTTGTTTATGAAGATAGAAAAGATTTTGACATTGTTCATGATTACATAAACAGGTTAAAGGGTAACAGACTGTTGAATGAAAATTTTTCAAAGATAAAGTTTAACCAGGGATCATTGAAAAAAATCCGTGAACAGTCAGTGGTGGAATTTGAAATAGAAGCAGCTTTAAGAGTATCGGCTAATAAGAAAGGGAATGTATCATGAAAAATCGTAATAGCATGATATCCTTGATTTTGTTTGGCTCAACCATTCTTTTTTGGTTAAATCAAGGCTGGCTTATTGGTGAAAAACCACTTGAATTAAAAGCGCTAGAAATGGAACAGAGGGAATTGAATGAACAATTAATCAGTGCCCAAATTCTTGCCAATAAACTTGACCAGGTTTACACTCTTTTTGGCGAAAACCTTGCTTTGTCAAAACAGGATTTACTAGCAGAAGATGCATCCATTCCTTTTCTGAAAAATCTTACAGAAACGATGAATAACCTGGACATCACATTACTGAATGTGAAACCCAGGCCCAGGGAAGAACAGGGTAATTATTTGACTACACCTTATGAATTAATCATTAAGTGTACATATGATAAATTGGGGAAATTTATGGCTGAAATAGAACGGTCACCCAGGTTGATTTCAATCAAGGAATTTCATGTTAAAAATGGTATAGAGCGAGTTAAAAGAACTGCAACGGAAGAAGATTTGTTAGAACAGGTGATAGAAATCCGTTTAGCAACTTTGACACTCGTTAAATCCAAAACAAAGGCAATATAATGAATAATAGAAATAAAACCATTTGGACTATTTTAGTACTCCTGAGTGTGGTATCGATCGGAGCAGCTGGTATTATATTATATCCTATTAATAAAAAATGGAATGCTGCAATAAAGAGGGCAGACAATCTGCAGTTTGGCGCAGATGAAGAATTAGAGAGCGTAATTGATTTTCTCGAACATCGTTTAAAAGAACGGAATGCCTTTGATTTTACACTGAAAAAAGAACCGCTTCGATTAACGAATGTATTGTATCTCACAGACGCTCGTGGAAGAATGCTGCGTTATAGAAATACAAACAAACTTCGAGTAACCCATATTATTGATGGTACATCTACCCAATATGCCGGCATTCAATATCGTGGACAAAACTACACTGTCGTTGTTGGCGATTCAGTCGCCGGTGGTGAAGTTGTTTGGATCGATGTAGATGAAGTTGTCATTGTTAAGGGAGCATCAGAATATCACTATCCCGTTGCGGGATTAGCCGAAGAAGAAAATGTAACAATGGATAATAATTCCAGGAATGAGTTTTAAAATGAAAAATAAAATAATTTTACCAATCCTATTTTTACTTGCTACCGGTTTGTTAGCTCAAGACAGTCCGAGTACAATTTCTGCCAGTGAAGCAATTAAACCGACCTTGGTACGAGTCCATGCGGAAGATGCTCATTTACCGAGTATTCTTTCTATCCTTGCTAAGGAAAGCGGTTACAATATTGTGACTGACCCAAGTGTGAATCGACAGGACAAAATTTCTATTCATATGGATGATGTGCCTATCGAGCAAGCGATCAACCTTGTAGTGAGAGCTGTTGGTTTAAGCTATGAGATTGTAGGTAATTCATTCTTGATTGCTGAACCAAAAAAATTGCTGGAAGAAGTTGGGATTACATCTCATGTTGTGGATTTGAAATACGCAGACGCTGCTGAAGTAAAAATGTTTCTGCAAGATTTGACTGATCAAATTCAAGTGGATACTTCAGGTAACAAAATTCTCGTAAATGCCTCACCAAAGAAAATTGCTGAAATAGAGGAAGTAATACGCAAGATAGATCAGCCGGCAACACAAGTGATGTTGGAAGTTCGTTTGATTGAAATAGGTGTTGATGTGGAAGAAGACTTGGGTATTGACTGGTCAAGGTTAGCTCATTATACGAATATTTTTGCGGAAAATGGTATCCCGCCAGCAGGGGTTACTGGTGCAGGAAGTACAGTGCCCGGTTTAGCTCAACAGCAAAATGAAGCCGGAACAGGTGTTATTGAAGATTATGGTGCTCTTCCATTCGAAACACTTCCGGAAAATATGCTTTTCAATCGACTGAATGATCAAAACATTTTTCCTTCCCAGTTTAGCAGACAGATGACAGCGTTTGATGTTACGCTTGATTTCTTGATTAAAAATAATAAAGCAGAAATACTAGCTGATTCAAAATTGGTCACATTAAACGGTCGTAAAGCGTATATAGAAATGGTGGATGTTGTACCGTATATATTGAGTTCTGGAGGAGTTGGTGGCCAGGTTCAAGTCCAAAAAGAAGAAGTTGGAATTAAACTGCACGTACTACCCAAAGTGAATATTGATGGAGATATTACTGTACACGTTATGCCGGAAGTCTCCTCGATATTTGAGTTTATCGGCCCTGATAAAAATATTCCTCGTACAAAAAAAAGAACATCATCCACAACCATCCGCGTTAAAGATAATGAAACAATAATAATTGGGGGTTTGATCAGCAGGGATCTCAAAGATACAGAATACAAAGTCCCTTACTTAAATAAAATACCTCTTCTGGGTAAAAAACTTTTTACAAGCAGTGACATTATCGAAAAGAAAACAGATCTTATTATTCAGATTACACCTTCTGTCATAGAAGCAGGAATGGTTGGAATTACAAAAACAGATGCAATGATCGAACTTGAAAATTCAATAATTCTTCCTGTAGAAGAAAAAGAAGAGAATGAAGATGATGATGCTGTAAAAGAAGAAACTCCTAAAACATCTGAAAAAGGAGAAAGTGATGCAAACTAATATGAAAAAAATATTTTACATAATTTTAATTGCAACAGGATTATTGATTGTCAGCTGTGATGAGAGGGATCCGGCAAATGCTGATTCATCTTCCAGTACAACGTCTGGGGCTTACAAAATAAATGCAATTGCACAAGCTTATGGTTTTGACAATAATGATAATGCTGTAGCTGTAGGTGAGGATCTTAAAGGCCCATATGTGACAACATACATTGTTGCTCAATTATTGGATTCACTCAATCAACCTCAAAAAGATGAAATGATCACCTTTTCGGCGAAAGCGGCCGGTTCTGACATTGGTTCGTTTGATACTCGTACACCCAAAACAAATAATGATGGTTTAGCAGCTGTTCAATTTTCCGATGAAAATGAGGCTGCCTATGATAATGGTACAACACCAACCTACGAAGGTGTGGAAGTAACTGCAGTATATACGAAAGGCGGAACCGATTTTGAAACATCCGTGCGCTTTGGAGTTTTTGATACAAGTGAGGTGGAATTGTGGCCTTATCAACTAAATCTTACCACGAATACAAATGCGATCAAACTCGATGATGGGAATACTAAAGCTGAACTTTCTGCACGTATTAATTCTCGTCAGTATGGTAACCCGATTTCAAATGTTGAACTTTATTTTGAAAGCAATAATGGTCGTTTAAGTGTTGTGAGTGAATTAACGGATTCGATTGGTATAGCAAAAGTAGATTTTTCCGACACCGGTGATCCGAATGAAATTGGTGTTTCTACTGTATCAGCGCGCTATCAGCACCCAGTTTTTGGATTGGTCATGGATTCTGTGCAAATCACCATCAGGGATACTTCTTCCGGTATACCCGCTTATATTCAAATACCTTCATCATACCCGGGTGAAATTATGGTTGTGGGCGGCGGTGGATCTGAATCCACCGATATCTGTGCCCGCGTATATGATGAAAATGGTGTACTGGTACAGACACCATATCTCGTAACTTTTACACTTGGCCCGAATATTCCAGAAGGTGCAAACCTGAATAACGCCGGTATTATTGATTCTGCTTATTCTGCAAATGGAGAAGCTTGTGTTTCGTTGAATAGCGGTGTAGCTCCCGGCCCTATTAGGGTAACAGCTGTACTCATTTTTGACGACTCTGTATCAATTTCGGCCACGGCGATTCCAGTAACAATTGCGACTGGCCCGCCTGCAAATATTGAAGCAGAATATGATCCATTGAACACTCAAGCTGTCGGTGGTGGCTATTATCAGACGGAAGCATCAGCGATGGTGTATGACTTATGGTATAATCCAGTGGCAGACAGTACCTATGTCTATTGGTCAATTAATCCCATCCCGCCCGATACACTCATTGAAGCATTTGTGGAAGGTGTCAGTTATACCGGAAATTCAAATTTAAATGGTGATTCATACTCCGGCCTTGCCTTCACTACCATTATTTATTCCACTGATGCCATAGGAGATATTGGTTACGTAACAGCCTTAACTTTTGGTGCCGATGGAGATACAGTTGCTGTGCGTATCAATGAAGAAGAAGGTGAAGCAACCATGACTTTCGTACCGGGGACGTTGATATTAAGTGCAGCAACTACATACGTAGACTTTACTGCTTTAGGAGCTAATACTGCCCAACTCAGCATTACCGGTACTCTCCAGGACTTTTATGGCAATCCCGTTAATGGTGCACCCATTGCCCTGAATGCCCCGGGGGCTGCAAACATTTATTGGCCTGCAGCACCCATTAGTAACAATGTAGGTACGACGGATGAAGATGGAGTGGTTACTTGGGTTGTTGAATATGATATTGGTATATGTGCATGGATAGTTGGAACAACCGACCCTCCTCAATATGAAGATTTCACATCCAGTATTACTGCGACACTGTTAATTCCTCAGTCTATCACAAGTGATCCAATTGATATCCTTTTAGTCAGAACGCCAGAAGGTCCCTGATTTTGGCTAATTTCAATCCACAATTTTCTAAGCTTGGTGAAATCCTGGTTCATCTTAAAATGATCGATGAATCGCAACTCAATCGTGCCTTGGCTGAACAGTCGAAATCCGGTGAAAAACTGGGTGCTGCATTGATGCACAGCGGTGCGATCACAGAAGATGATTTAGTAACAGTATACGCAATGCAGCTTGGGTATCAGAAGGTCGACGAAGAAAACCTGTTCAACGCTGATCAGGAGGTAGCCAAACTTATTCCCGAAGATTTTGCACGGGAGCATAATGTTTTGGCATTGGCTAAATCCGATTCATCTATCCAGGTGGCCATGGAAGACCCGGAAGATCTGGTCGCTATAGATAACCTGAAACGCCTCACCAATCTTACTCCTAATGTACAGGTTGCTGGTTCCTCTGGGCTCCAGCGGGCTATGGATGAAATTTATGGTAAAATTCGTCAATCTGGTGAAGTTGAAGAAGTTTTTGAAGATATCAAAGTAATTACCGGAGATGAAGATGATGCGGAAGAGGTAGACCTTTCACCGGATAAAGTTTCAGCAGAAGATGCACCTATTGTAAAACTGGTAAACCTGATACTTCAGGAAGCTATCAAGGAAAGAGCCACAGATGTACATATTGAACCGCAAAAGACAAATGTAGATGTACGCATCAGGATTGATGGTGTCTTACAAACGATTATGACCCCACCTACAACATCTTTAAGTGGTTTAGTCACTCGTATTAAAATTTTGTCCAAATTGAATATAGCCGAACGTCGATTACCTCAAGATGGTCGATTTACCATAAAAGGAACCAACCGTGAAATTGATGTTCGTGTATCCATACTGCCCACTGTATATGGTGAAAAAGTTGTCATGCGACTGCTTGATAAAACCGGTTTTGCTTTTAACTTAAAAAGCTTGGGTTTTGAACAGGATATGTACACCATCTTCAAGCGTGTTATTTCCCAACCTTACGGTATGGTTGTGGTATCCGGGCCAACAGGTAGTGGTAAATCCACCAGTTTATATGCTTCTCTAAAAGAGATTAAAGGCGAAGGTACAAATATTACAACGGTAGAAGATCCTGTGGAATATCAATTGGATGGTGTTAACCAGGTACAAACGCACGATGATATAGGTTTATCCTTTTCAGCTTCATTGCGTTCTATCCTGCGTCAAGACCCAGATATATTGCTAATTGGTGAAATTCGCGATGAAGAAACAGCGGATATTGCAGTAAAATTTTCCTTGACGGGACATCTTGTTTTTTCCACAGTTCACGCCAACGATGCCGCATCAACCATTACCCGTTTGCTGGATATTGGTGTTAAACCATTTTTAGTTGGTTCCTGTTTGAATCTTGTTATGGCCCAGCGACTGGTGCGAACAATCTGTGAAAATTGTAAAGAATCGTATACTCCCACTAAAGAAGAGTTGGAAATGGTAGGCTTGGAAAAAACAAAGTTGAATGGCAACAAACTTTTTAAAGGAAAAGGGTGTAGTCATTGTAGGAATACAGGTTATCATGGGAGAACGGGAATTTTTGAATTAATTACTATGACCAAAGAAATACGCGGATTGGTATTTGACAATGCCAATGAAGGAGTGATTCGTCAAAAGGTGATGAATGATGGAATAGCCACACTTCGGGATAGTGGTATTCGCAAAGTACTTGCTGGAGTTACGACGATAGCAGAAGTACTACGATCAACTGTTGAGGATCTTTAATGCCTGTATTTTCTTATTTGATTAAAGATGAAGCCGGTTCTCGCCGCGAAGGTGAATTACGTGCTGACAGCATCGACTTAGCTATGCAAAAATTAGCTGCTAATAATCAGATTATTGTTAATCTGCAGGAAGTGGATACGAGTTGGGATTTTATTGGTCCCTTCATTGATGAGATCAACCTTTCTATTGAAAGGCTTAAAAACCGCATACCATTGAGTAATCTGGTGTTTTTTACGCGCCAGTTAGCAACAATGTATTCAGCCGGATTAACATTAGAAAGATCCATTCATGGACTTGCAGCAGAAGAGAAACATACTCGTTTTAAAAAAGTTTTGGTCAACGTGAGTGAAAATATTCGTAAGGGATTATCCCTTTCTGAATCTATGCAGAAACATCCTGGTGTATTCAGTAATCTCTATATAGCATTGACAAAAGCAGGCGAAGTCAGTGGAAACTTGAATGTTATTATGGACCAATTAGCTACATATTTAGAAAACCTGGATGATGTACGCCGAAAAGTTCGATCTGCAATGACTTATCCCATATTTATGGTTATTTTTCTCTTTGCCATGATGGCGAGTATGTTTATTTGGATTATTCCAAAATTTTCAGAAGTTTACGCTCAATTGGGTGCAAATCTACCTGCTGCAACTCAAGCGATGGTGGCTATTAGTGAATGGATAAGTTACAATTTTGGTAAAATAATGTTTACTATTTTTAGCGTTTTTTTTGGTATATGGATTATTTCAAAAACAAGGCGCGGGGGGTATGTCATTGATACAATCAAATTAAACAGCCCTGTGTTTGGAGCATTAGTAGAACAATCTATATTGAATAAATTTTCAAAAACTGCCGGTATTTTAATCGGTGCAGGTGTGCCGGTTATTGAATCCATGCACCTTATGAAAAAGATTGTTGAAAACCGTGTTTATGAAAACGCTATAGAAGATGCAACAGAATATATTCGTGACGGATTTAATATCAGTACAGCTTTGCGGCGAACAGAACGGTTTCCTGCAATATTATTGCAATTAACAGCCACCGGTGAAGAAACTGGTGAGTTGGATTCACTATTGGATAATGCGTCCGATTATTATTACAAACAGGTAAATGCGTTGGTTGAACGCATGACTACATTGATTGAACCTATTCTAATATTATTGGTCGGGTTGGTGATAGCTGTTATGGTCATTGTAACCTATTTGCCAGTATTCTATTTGGGATCCGCCTTGCAACAGGGATTATAATGGACTGGTTATCCATCATTGCAACATTTATTATTGGATCCTGTGTAGGCAGTTTTTTAAATGTACTCATCTATCGCTTGCCCATGGAAGAATCAATTTGGAGTCCCAGATCTCACTGTCTCCATTGCAATAAAACGATTCCATGGTATCGAAATATTCCATTGGTTTCCTTTTTTATTCAAAATGGAAAATGCGCAGAGTGTGATGCATCTATTTCCTGGCAATATCCCCTTGTTGAAATTATCAATGGATGCGTTTGGGCTGTGTGTTTTTATATTTTTATACCCTTACAAGCGGGGCTGACTGCCATGTTTTCTTCAGTATTAATTACCTTAGCCTGGATTGATTATAAAACAATGATGATACCGTTGTCGTTAATTATAACAGGTATATGTATTATAGTAATTAGTGTTTTTGCTAATTTACTTGTATGGCAAATGGTTTTTTGGGGAGCCTTTGCAGGTGTGCTTATTCCATTAGCAATGATGGGTTTAACGTATCTTTTCACACGACGACAGGGTATGGGTTGGGGTGATATTCAATTGGGCTTGATCATTGGTGCCTGGCTGGGACCGTGGTTTATGATGATAGCTCTTTTTTTAGCAGCTTTGTTTGGAATTTTGGCTTGGATTAGTATTTCAATAATCAATGGTTTTGATCGCAATAGACCATTACCTTTTGCGCCTTATCTTGTGGTAAGTACAATGGCTCTGTTATTCTGTGAGTCTTGGGTAGTACTCTGGTTTGATAAATTTCTCTTATTATGAATGAACAGGAAACGAATATGAAACAATCGCATCTACGCATAATGACCCTCATGATCGGTTTGATCAATATGACCTACGCAGCTGCAGAAAATGATGTTGTTCAAGGTTTTGCGTTGAAATCTCAACTACAGGGAGATCACGTTTTACACTTCAATATTCTCGAATATGAATTGGAAGATGTTGAGATCAATGGGCAATATTTTAAACGGCCAAAGATAGATGGTGCAGGAAAGACGTCATTGGTAGGAAACCCTGAATTACCTGTGATGACTACATTTTATGCAGTTGAACCAGGTAAAACGTACCAGGCTCAAGTTCGTGTGGTTGAATCTGAATTTGTAGATGATGTGAATATACTTCCTTTACAGACATGGAACAATGTTACAACGGATGAAGTGGTAAGTTTCAAACGGAACATAGGTACATATACTGATGTGACACCTTATCCTAAAAAACTGGCAGTTGTCTCGGATCCAGCTATATTTCGTGATCTGGAACTAGTAACCGTTTCATTTACACCTTTCCAATATCATCCTCTTCAACAGAGGTTAGAGGTCATTCGTTCAGCAGAGATCGAATTGGTAGAAACGGGGACGATAGAGAATGAATCCCACCGTCCTGCAAGGCGCTCACGGGTTTTTGAACAATTGTATCGATCCATTGTAGTGAATTATGACCGTTTTGTGAGTGATGAAGAATATCAAAAGCCGTCCATTCTCTATATCCTTCCAAGTAATTCCTCCAGCATTATGTCCTCTGTAAATAATTTAGTAAACTGGCGTCATAAATCAGGTTTTGTTGTAAATGTGACCTCTACCAATACGACCGGTTCATCTGCATCTGCCATTAAGAATTATATTCAGAATGCATATCAAACCTGGAACAATCCACCGGAATATGTAGCTTTAGTTGGGGATGCTTCAGGATCCTACTCCATTCCAACATTCTTTGATAACTGGAGCAGTTATAATGGTGAAGGCGATTTTCCTTACAGCCAGTTGGATGGTACAGATCTGTTTCCAGAAGTCTTGCTGGGTAGACTTTCGTTCAGCAGTCCAACAGAATTAGCGACGATTGTTAACAAGACCATACAATATGAGACCAATCCTTATATGGGTGAGAATTGGTTTACTCGTGCCTGCATGGTGGGAGATCCATCTTCATCAGGAATCTCATGTGTCATTACCAAGGAAGCAATACGTCATTACCTGGAAGAGTTAGGCGGTTATAACGATGTGCGCACAGTATACAGTGGATCATTTCCAAATCAAATGGTGAATAACTTGAACGATGGTTTAACCTTCTTTAATTATCGTGGATATTGGGGTATTAGTGGTTTCAACAATGGTCATGTAAGCGGATTGAGCAACGGTTTTAAACTGTGTGTTGCTACTGTGATCACATGCGGAACAGGCTCCTTTGCATCTGGTACATCCATAAGCGAAACATTCATTAGAGCGGGGACTCCCTCACAGCCAAAAGGAGGTGTTGCATCAATTGGTACAGCAACACTTGGTACGCATACAATGTTCAACAATGCTGTAGATTTGGGCTTCTATTACGGCATCTTCGCCGATGACTTGGAAACACCATCTGCTGCCTTGGTAAGAGGTACATTACACTTGTATCAAACATACCCTTCTAACCCAAATAATTTTGTCAATATTTTTACTCATTGGAATAATCTTATGGGTGACCCAGCATTACGCATGTGGACTGGAATACCCCAAACATTTACGTTGACGTATGAAAATAGTATAGATCGCGGCACAAACTTTATTGATATACATGTGGCTGATAGTGATGGAAATGATATGGAGGGTGCTGCAGTAACAATTTTAAAAGGTAGTGATGAAGTGTTTGAATCAGGATATACCGATGCTTCTGGAAACGTAACTTTGCCAATCAATTCTTTTGCTGCTGGAAATATGTCTGTAACAGTAACAGCTAAAAATTATATCCCTCATCAAGGAACGGTAATAATTAATGATGCAACAACCAATGTCAATATTCTTGCTGGTCAAGTGGTTATTGACGATGACGGAAATGCGCCTTCAAATGGTAATGGTGATGGTATTTTAAATGGCAGTGAAATTATTGAGCTCACAATCCCGATACATAATTATGGTACATCTTCTGTTGACGGATTAACCGGAACTTTAACAGCTCATAGCAGCAATATAACTGTAAATATGGGTACAATTTCTTACGGTAATCTTGATTCTAATCAAACACTTATTCCATCAGATCAATTCGTTATAGAGTTAAATAGTAATATTTTTGAAGGTCAAGTCGTTGAATTAAGATTGACTTTAAATGATGATAGCAGTAATTCTTGGGAAGGAATGCTCATATACAACACTGCTGGCTCATTTCTTGAAGTTGTTAGTGTGAATGTAATTGGCGCAGGTGATGGCGTTTTAGATCCAGGTGAAACAGCTGATCTTCAATTTACCTTATTAAACTCCGGATCTGTAAATGCAATGAATGTGTCGGCTGAGTTAAATACAAATATGTCAGCATTAGATATCATTGATGATAGTGGGGTATGGGGAACTATTTTATCCGAACAAACAAGGAGCAGTGTTGATCATTTTACTGTTACAGCGAATGAAGGTATAATCCCCGGAACTATTGCCCATTTATTTCTAACAATTACTGGGGACGATGGATTTGAATTGTTAAGAACATTTACCCTTCAGATTGGAACTGTTTCTGTAACAGATCCATTAGGCCCAGATGAACATGGTTACTATATTTATGATAGTGGTGATCAAATCTATGCCAATGCTCCTTTTTATAACTGGATTGAAATTGATGATCGTTACGGAGGAAACGGAAATCAATTACTCATATCTGATAATGGTGACAATGGTGACGATGTAATAATTAGAACCTTGCCGTTTGGTTTTAGAATGTATGGTCAGGTCTATAGTCAAATTACGATTTGTTCAAATGGATGGATTTCCATGGGGCAAACATCTATGGAATCTTTTAGAAATTATCCCATCCCGGGGCCGGGTGGCCCATCACCAATGATTGCCGCATTTTGGGATGATTTAACGACACAATCTAACGGACGTATATATTCCTACCATGATGTAAATAATCATCAATTTATTATCCAATGGTCAAGAGTAAGAACATTTGATAATAATAGTTCTGAGACTTTTCAGATAGTACTTAAAGATCCTCAACATTATTTTACACCTACTGGTGATGGTGAAATCTTAATTCAGTATCAAACGTTTAATAATACTTCATCAGGTAGTTACGGCTGGGGACAGGTTCACGGCGCCTATTGTACTGTGGGTATAGAGGATGTGACAGCCCAGCGCGGGCTGCAATACACATTCAATAATCAATATCCTACAGCAGCCATGCCTCTTGATGATGAAACTGCAATTCTCATTACGACCAGGGGGTCGGATATTCGTATGCGTGGTGATGTGAATCAGGATGGTGATTTGGATGTGTCTGATGTGTTGATACTTGTGGACTATATTTTAAGCCAGGAAACTTCTAATTTGAACCCCTATCTGGCAGATATGAACCAGGATGAGATTATAAATATTCTAGATATGATTGGAATAGTGCAGTCAATAATGGGTTATTAATTACCGGAATGAATATTTATGCCTTTTGTTCCTATTTACATATTGAGTTTCACAGCGCTCATTTTAATAATCATAGGATTGTTCGAATTTTGGCAGCATCAGCAAAACCTAGCTGCAATACCATTGCGTATTCATGTTAATGGTACCAGGGGTAAATCCAGTGTTACTCGCCTAATAGCTGCAGGATTGCGTGCAGGAGGATTACGGACTTTTGCCAAAACAACCGGTACCGCTCCCCGCGTTATTGATTCACAGGGAAAAGATCGCATTATTCATCGTTTACGATCCGCATCCATTGGAGAACAAGTTCGATTGATGCGCTTTTTTGCACAGGAAAAACCTGATGCTGTTATCATGGAATGCATGGCTGTACACCCTCAATACCAATGGATCTCCGAGCAGCAAATGGTCAAATCACACATTGGTGTTATAACGAATGCCCGTCCGGATCATTTAGAGGAAATGGGTCCCACATTGGATGATGTGAGACTATCACTTGCAAATACGATACCTTTTAACGGTAAAATGATTGTGGGTGAAAATGATATACTCGAAACGATTACACCCGTTGCAAAATCTCGAAAAACAGATCTAAAAGCAGCGGATGAATCCACAGTTTTGGAAGACGATTTGAAAGATTTTACATATCTCGAACATCCTCAAAATGTGGCAGTGGCGTTGGACGTTTGTGCAGAAGCGGGAGTGGAAAGAAAGACTGCGTTGGAAGGAATGAAAAATGTTCAGCCGGATTTGGGTGCTTTGGTTGTCCAAAAACTGGATTTCGGAAATGGCCCTATCTTATTTGTGAATTCTATGGCAGCTAATGATCCTGTGTCCACACTCCAAATTTGGAATTTTGTGGAACGGCGATATCCTGTGGAAGGGGAAACATGTGTTTATCTCAATTCACGTGAGGATCGGCGTAGCCGCACGCGACAATTACTCCAATTGATTTATGAAGACATTAAACCGGATCGATCCATTGTGCGTGGTCAAAATGTGAATTCAATGGTAAAGCATGTAGACTATCATTCTCCACAAACAAGTTCAAAAGTAATTGAAGAAACACAATCAATGAATAAGACGATAATACAATTTGAATCTCTACCAAAAGATTCACTTTTATTTGCTATGGGAAACCAAGTGGGTTTTGGTCAGGAATTGGTAGATAAGTTGATGGAGTATAGGATCCATGATTGAGATCACCATTGGATTAGGCATTGCCTTTAGCCTGATTTTATCTGAAACATTGGGTGTAACGGCCGGCGGTGTGATTGTACCCGGCTATATCGCTTTATATTTGCATCAACCGGATCAAATTCTCATGACATTTTTAGCGGCGATTGTTGTCATCGGCATCGTGAAGTTTTTGAGTAATTTCATGTTTATTTATGGAAAACGTCGTTTAGTCCTGACTTTGCTGTTGGGATTTATCGCCGGTTATATGTCTCGGAATTTATTTTTCTCTCCTTTGGATAATTTTTCATACGCTGTTATCGGGAATATCATCCCCGGACTAATTGCCAGTTGGATGGACCGCCAAGGGATTGTGCGTACGATCTCTGTTGTATTAGTAACGGCAGTATTGGTGAAACTTTTGGTCATGCTCTTATCGGGAGGACAATTGGATGTCTGATAAAGCATTCATTCCTGTGATCCAAAAAACGTCTTCTTTGGTATTAATGGCGGTGATATCAGTATTGGCATTCACGTTGGCTTTCTTTTCTCGGGAAGTGATCATTTCCGAGACATATGAAACGAAAGTAAACACCGCCAGTCAAATGGAATCAGCCATGAGCATGCTGAAAGATGTGCGCATGGAAAAAGGAGTATTCATCGATATCGAAAATGATCCCAATGAAACAGGGCTGGTCGGAAGCCAATTTTCACTGATCACAACCGATGAAGGTGACATTGATGCCAAATTGACTACATTAGATCCCAATTTTTCCGCTGCCATGGTAGAATTTTTGAATCAAGCCGGATTACAGTCGGGAGATACGATTGCTGTTATGCTCACCGGTTCTATGCCCGGAGCCAATATGGCCACACTTATAGCCTGTGATGCCATGAATATTCATCCTGTAGTGATCACTTCTATAGGCGCATCCCAATGGGGAGCCAATGATCCGGACATGACCTGGTTGGATATGGAGAAATTATTATTTGAAAATGGATTCATTTCTAAACGATCCATTGCTGCATCAATCGGTGGACGAAATGATCAAGGGCGCCTATTGAGCCCTAAAGGAAGAGAATTGATTCGAGATAACATTGCAAAACATGAACTCCCCATTATTACAGGAAAAGGATTAAAAGATAATATTCAGCAACGAATGGAACATTTTGGCAATGTGAAATATAAAGCGGTGGTGAATGTAGGTGGTGGTGTTGCCAGTTTGGGAACCAGTTTTAATTTAAAATTATTACCACCGGGTGTGGTGTATCGTAGTGATATTGAGCCTATCTCACGTAAAGGTGGTATCGAAGGAACGGTAGTCAAATTTATCAAAAAGAATATTCCTCTGATCCATGTCTTGAATATCCAAAAATTGATTGAATCCTTGGGTATGCCCTATGCACCAATACCAATTCCAGAGATTGGTCAGGGATCATTATATGCCATTCAAAAATACGATCTTATAATTACCTTTTTATGTTTTTTGGTTGTGGCTGGGATGGTTTTTGGTGTGGGTTGGAAAAGTCACCAACAAATTAAACAACGAATGATGGAACATGAGCCGGATAGTGTTTTATAGAATTGTATTCTTAATTTTATTCAGTTTTTCAACTCTTTCTGCAGAATTATTGAAACCCACTGCAGGAGGGGAAGAAAAAGAGATCTTGAAAATTGCCGGAAAGCGCCGAATCTATACCGTATTGGATGATGAAGAGATTGTATACCAGGTCCATGGTCCAGCTAGGATAAAACTCATTTCTCGGTATCCAGCTCCGAAAAAAACAAAAAAAAGCCAGTCGTTTTCATATTCTGTTAAGATTGATGATGAAGAACCTTTACAGATCCATCATCGTTATAAATTGCAACGATCCATTCGTTCAGTTCAGCATCCAAATCATTATTATACCTATTCCGGTGAATATTATTTCAATGTGGGGAATGGCGACCATACATTGAGAATTTTATCTGACAAAAGCCAAAAATATCCTGTTCTCCTTCGTGTTATTAAAAAGTACTTTGAAACGGCGTCCAAAGGGAAACGGGAACTACACCCTATGGTGTTTCAGTCCAATAGAAAAGTAATTATTGAAGGGAAGGAAGTCTCCTATTATGAGTTAACGAATGGACGACCGTTACAAGTGGAAATGAATGGACCCAAAACACTTCGTATTCTTTCTCGCTTAGTGTTTGATCAGCAAATGGGTGATGAAGAAACGTATCGTATGCGAGTCAATAGCGGGAGCAAAGTACTGGGGACGTATTTTATTTCCACCGAACAGTCTTCTGCAGCCACCATCCAAGAATTGGTAGATAAAGTACCCGGGAAATGGCGCACTTGTGAAATTGAGATTCCCAAAGGGAAACAGGTCATTTCCATCGAATTAGTGGAAAAGGATAGAAGCGTCCTGACGCGCTTCCAAGAATATAAATGAAATTACTTATCATATTTTTGTTTTCTCTCCTCTGGGGTCAGAATTGGATGAATTATCTGAATTCACCCATCAAATGGACGGCAGGATTGACCAATGGTTATGATAATAATGTACTACGTTTGTCAGACGTTGAGAAAAAGGATGCTGCATTAGATCATACCATTATGGGCGGAGAAGACACATTCGATTCACATTATACCCGTTTTTCATTGAGCGGTATTAAAAAGATTCAATTGAATGATAGGAAAAAACAAATCCAGTTTTATGCCAAAGGAAATATATCCAATTATTCACAGAATGAGAACCGCCGCCATTGGAGTGGAATTCTGAAGGCAATCTATCGCTGGGGTTCGTATCGAAAATTAGAATATTCTATTCGTCATTTGGATAGTTATTATATCCGCCATTATGTGGACAGGGACATTTCTACTTATCAAACAGCATCATGCAATTTTACAGACCGTGAACAGCGCATTCTTGCTTCATATCCCATACAACGACGTTTGTGGGCAACAGGGTTTGTAAGCTATACTCAACGCTATTTTGATAAACCATTTACAGAATTTGATCTGGATATTGTCACCACAGCGCTGAAAGTGAGTAAAAAGATCAATGGACTAGGCACCATCGCCATCGAAGGAAAATATGGTGTGGCAGACAATATTACATTTGGCAAGACAGCCAAAGCCAGCGATCTCGATCGATCCTACAAGCATTTCGAATGGTATATACCTTTTAGCTACAGCCCGGGATTTGGTGTGTTGAATGAAGTAGGTATTTCACTCCGTCGGGATATTCGCCAATATAAAGCAGAAGCCTTGAATGATCCCCTCCACAGCGGCCGCAGCCATGAAGAAGTGAAGTGGGATATTTGGGGCGAAAAGAATCTGACGGATAACTTGACTTTAAAAGGATCTTTACGCTACCGCAAACGAACAACGAGTTCCCAATTTGATTGGGTATCTGAATTAAAAACATTTGACCAGGTTCAGGCCTGGGTCACTCTTGAGTGGGATATGATTTATGACCGTTATTAATAATATTATGAAGCATCTGACTTTACTCTCAATAATCGCTTCCATTTTCAGTTGTATGGAACCCAATACAGAAGACATTTGGACATTGAACAAGATCGCCCAGGTGGATACGGAAGGCTACTGCCGGGATGTGTTTATTTCCGGGGATTCCCTTTTTGTGGCTGCAGGTCAAGCCGGTATCCAGCTTTGGGATATTTCTACCATCACAGCACCCACTTTGATATGGAGCAGATCCCTCTCTGAATTGGGTGTAAACAAAGAGATCTCCCAAGTGGAATACGAACCATCCATCAAGCAATTATTTGCATTGGAAAGCAACGAACGCCCTATCCATTTGGATCTGTCCAAAGGAGATACTGTTTCGGTTGTGGGACAGTTTTCCAGCGAAAAGACCAAGGAATTTCGTGTAAATACGAATAATGATACATCCTTCACTATGTATGCAGCGGATAATGATGATGGCCTAAAAATTACTACCTTTGAATATGATTCCGGATTTGGGTTGTGGTTCAATACAGAAGGAGATGAAATTGCGAGTGTTGGTAATCCTAATGGAATAGATATTTACGAAAATGAAATTGTGTTGACGCTGGATCAATTGGGGATCGAAGCTTTCCACAATGAAGGCGGAACTATCACTAGCAGTTATCACATTGATCTTGAAGGAAATGCTCGTGCTGTGACCATGAAAAATGGCGGAGAATTCTATATTGCCTGTGAGGATGGCGGTGCGTATCGTTTATCCACCGGTTTTTCTGCTCAATGGGAATACATGGTCCAGTTCGCCAAAGACCTGTTTGTGACACATGTGACCTCTAATGATCATCAGCTTGCGGTTTCGTGCGCCAGTAATGGACTGGGTTTATATGAAGCCATGGAGCCCAGCGCTGTGGAGGAAAGGGGAATTCATGATATTGGTTACGTCTACCACAGCGAATTCTCCAATGGCTATGTGTTTGCAGCCACTCGAGAAGGGTTACAGGTTTTAGAAATTGTTGAATAAAGTGACATGATGAAAAAATATGTTTTAATCATTGCGGTGTTTTCAATTGTTTTTTCCCAGGAAACTCTATGGGATAATAATGGGATTCCCATTCGACAGGGTGTACATATTGAATGGCAGCGAACCGTATGTAATGGTGATAATGGATCGGCTATTTTTGTCTGGTCAGATACCCGGAATGGTTCCCGAAACGTATTTGCTCAAAAAGTGAATTCCAATGGAGATTTCCTTTGGGGAGATGATGGAAGTGCGGTGACAAACCTTCCCGGCAGGCAAGAAGATCCGGTGGCAATCACTGACGGAAACGGCGGTGCTTTCATTGCCTGGGTGGATTATCGTTTTGATGATGAAGGGGATATTTTTATTCAGCATGTGGATAATAATGGTAACCGCCTCATGAATGATGATGGCGAATCTTTAGCACGTGTTGATGGTCGTCATTTAACGATTAATATGTGTACGGACAGTTCTGGCGGTGTGTTTGTTACATGGCAGGATAAGCGCAATCTTCTCGATGATGATATTTATGGGACTCACGTTTCTGCAAGTCATAACATCGTTTCTCCCGGAACAGGTGTTACCATCATCGAAATGAATGGTGCTCAAGGAGCCAAAAGCCTGGAATACGCCGGAAACGGACAGGCAACTTTGTTATGGTCCGATACCAGGAGCGGTGCCGGTAATGATATCTACGGCCAGAAGATCAATATTGACATGACAAAGGTGTTTGATGATGAAGGTCTTCCCATAGCTGTGACTGATGAACTCGAGACCAAACCCCGTACGACATATATGAGCAACGATACATCGTTTGTTGTGTGGCAGTCCGGAACAGAATCTTCAGATATTTATTTCAATTTTCTCACCAGCGATGGATTGGTATTTTCAGACCCTCAAGTAGTGTCCACATTCAGTTCCAATAAAAAAGGACCACGTGTCAAACGAAATGGAGTGGGGGATGTATTTGTCCAATGGACCGATTACAGAGCCGATACTACCAATGGAAATCATTATTACCAGAAGATCACCAATGGAGGCGTACGAGCATGGGATGACAGCGGTGTGCAATTGGACAGCTATGGTGATGACCACCACGCTCGATTTGTAGGAGATGCCTCTGGTGGAGCTCACATATTTTGGGAAAGAGGAACCTATCCAGATGTGGACATCATGTACCAAGAAATACAGAGTGACGGCTCATTGGTTACTACAGAGGCGTTAACCATTACAGACGCTGATGGGTATCAATCCATGCCGATTGCAGTTTATGATTATTCTTATGGAGCTTATGTGATCTTTGCTGACCAGGAGAATGGGAGTATTGATCTTCGCACTCAATTTATCGATGGTTTTGTAGAACAGTTTGAGGAAAATGGTTTACTGGCCATGCAGGGATTGGATGGAGATGTGAATTATGTTTCATCATTTTATACCGGTGGAGCCGATGGTGAAGTGCTTTTAAACTGGATCGATAACCGAAATAAGAAAAAATTATTTGGCGGGAAAGTTGATGCCGATGGAATCAATGATTCATTAATAAATGGGGTACAACTGGCCGGATATGAGATACTTGTGGAAGAACTGGAAAATGAACCAGTAAATTTTCTTCAAAATGGCTCTCATTTGATCACTGCGAATTTTGAAGGATCAACTGGCTCCAAGCTGATACGCCTGAATAGATACGATATTGATTTTAATTCAACATGGGGAGATTCAGGTATCTATGTCTATGAAAGCACAGCAGAACAAAGAAGAGCACATATTCTGCCATTGCCATTTGGCAATAATTTTTGTGTGTTCTGGTCCGAGATAAGAGATGAATTTGAATACGATATTTTTATGCAAATGTTCAATGCTGATGGTGATTCGTTTTTACAAGAAGGAGGCGTTCGTATTGTTGATGGGTCTTGGGTGGACAATTATGTGGAAGCTGTTATGGTTACGGAAGATGGAAACATTATGATCTTCTGGGTAGAAGATATTTGGGGCTCTGGAACCATTCGATACAATATTATTACAGATGATGGAACACTGGCTCCAAATGGGGTATCAGGAGGTTATGTATTGGACAATACCGGCGATCCTGAAAACCTTAAACTCCTTGGATTATCATTTGGTGAGTCAGCAATTGTTGCCTGGGAAGAACTGCACAACTTTTCAAAAGACATTTACTTTAACAAGGTCAATCAAGATGGAACGTTGGAGTTCTCTTCATCCGTTGCGCTGACATCAGCTGATAACGACCAATCAAATATTGAAATTATTAGAGGTAATAATAGCGGTGGCACAGATAAGGCTTTAATAGTCTGGGAAGACTTCGCAAATGGTATTGATTTTAATATCACCGGGCAGATCATTGATGTAAACAATATGGAACTAATCGGTGATAATATTGCCATTTGTCATGAAGACCTATATCAGGGTTCACCTACTTTAGCATATGATGGTGATGGTCGTTTTATCGTTGCCTGGGAAGATGAGCGAGGCGTGGATAATGGTGATCCTGTCTTATCTGGAGGATTGGATGTTTATATTCAAATTATAACAGAAGAAAGTCTGCTATACCCAGAAGGTGGTGTTACTGTAGTCAGTGAATATCATGATCAATCCTCTCCGCAATTGACAATCCTTGATATTGAAGATGGGGATTATACATGGCTTCTGCATTGGGTGGATATGCGTAGTTCCGGGAAGGCCGACCTGAAAAATCTTTATACTCAAGGAATAGAATTCGTTGAGTCCAGTATAGAAGATGGAGTTATACCCAAAGAATTCACTGTTTCTCAAGCATATCCAAACCCGTTCAATGGTAATGTGGCCATTGATGTGACTATCGCAGAAGTGGAGCCAGTCACTTTTTCAATCACCAATATATTGGGCCAAAAAGTATTTCAGCAAACGCTACTGCCGGATCACGCAGGATCTTTTCGGATCAATTGGAATGGACGAGATATTTTACAGCGAGACTTGCCCAGTGGTATTTATATATATTCAGTTATGACAAATACTAATATAGTTAATGGTAAGTGTACTTATTTAAAGTAATACATAAAATATATCTCCTGTGAAGATAGTAGTCAATTTCACATTTTTATTATCACTGTCTTTCTTAAATAGTCAGGCATTAGATCCTCGTTACCATACGTTAGATGAGATCAATGATCTGCTGGATTCACTTGATCTTATTGAGGATTACGACGATATTTATCATTTAGAAACGATCGGTTATTCTTCCCACGAAAACTTGCCAATAAAAGCAGTAAAGATATCAGACAATGCATCGACGAAAGAAGACGAAGGTAGAGTGCTTTTCCTTGGGCAATGTCATGCAGAAGAGATTTTAGGAGTGGAAACAGTGATTGAATTGATTAAATATCTCCTCGATCCTCCAGCTGCCGAAGCCCAGCACGTGAATATTCTTCGTCAAAACCTGGAAATATGGATCGTACCCACCCACAATCCGGAAGGGTTGAATGTGGTGCATAATGGTCTGGATGTGAGTTACCGCAAGAATAAGCACGATTTCAGTCCAACTGGCCCTACTCCTAATGGAGTCTTCGACTATGACCCTGCCATCGGCAATGATATCGATGGCGTGGATTTGAACAGAAATTATGATTTTAATTGGGCATTGGGTGATACATTTTTAGAACCGGATGCCTCTGATTATGCTGCCCATTATGACTATTACCGAGGGATGGAGCCCTGGTCTGAATCAGAGATCGTGGCTATCCGGGACCTTGCTCTGGAAAATGATTTTCTTTTTTCTATTGCCTGGCACAGTTCCCGCTCCGGACGCCTTTCTGAGAAGGTTTTTACATCCTGGAATTGGGAGGGAGCAAAATTCCCACCTGATACACAGGAAATGATTATCATCGGTGATGAGATAGCCAGCCGCATCGTGAAAGAAGATGGTGTAGAAAATTATGAATCAGTTTATAGTGGCAGCCGTAATGGCAAGGCTCATGACTGGTTTTATTCAGCTACCGGTTGTTTTCAGTACTTGATCGAGTGCGGAACGGCCAACCTTCAGCCGGATAGCAGCGCCCTGATTGAAGATACCATCGATCGGCTTATGCCTGCACAGATATACTTGCTAGATCGTGCTATCGGCTATAACGAGGATGCAGGACAAATTACGGGCATCGTTAGAGATGGAGCTGGTAATGTACTTGAAGATGTCGAAGTTATTGTAGAAGAAAGACATAGCGATGTGCTGCAATCGCGAAAAACAGACGAATTCGGACGTTTTAGACGAATTTTAAATCCGAATACGTATAACTTCCGCTTTCGCAAGTTTGGCTATGAAGAAACGACAATTCAAGCCATAGCTAACAATAGTGTTGTTTATGAGACCTATATATTGATGACACCAAAAATTATGCATGAAATTTCTTTTGTCTTAAATGATCTCTGGTCGGATGTGCGTGTAAAATATGACAATGGCATTTTTTCAGGTGAGCTTGATGCGAATCTAGCCTTTGAACTGCCTGCAAGGGAATGGGATCTGACTATTTATGTTATGGATGAAGGCTATGATGTCATGCCTTGGACAAGAACAATAGATGTAAACAGTGACACACAGATTATCCCGACCTTTCCTGATCTTTCACCTTTAGAATTAAGTATTATTGACAGCAGCTGGTGGGAGAGTATTTCTGGCTCTTGGGTGTTTAATGAAGGTGCTTTATTAACAAATTCTAGTTTTTTATACAGTAATAGCGATTCTTTGGCTGAATTGTGGACACTGGTATCTTCCTGGCTTGATGTAAATGGTGCAAACCGCATTGTGCTGGAAATAAATCATCAATATGAAATGGAATGGGATCATGATTCCATCCAGGTGAGTTTGTTAGATGCTGACGGAGAAATTGCCAGAAGAGTTTGGAAAGACCAAAACTGGAATGAAATGACCAAAGATTTTGTCTGGGCAAATGATACATCTGGATTTGACTCTATAAAGGTTCAACTTTCATTTGGTCGTGACCAAAACGTGGCTTATCGCGGTTGGCAGATTGAGAGCATGAATTTATTCCACAGTTATGAACAGGATATGTCTATTCAAAGTGGCGGTGGTTTCAACCTCATTCAACTAGGCACGGCCAGTTCAGCTTATCCCAATCCGTCCACAGGAATGATTTCTGTCGACCTGGAACTGTGGAGAGAACCGCTGGACATAACCGTATATAATCTGCTGGGTCAGGAAGTTTACCGGGAAAATCTAGCAGGAATGTCACCTCAACGTCATACCTGGCGATTTGATTTACAGAACCGAAAGGGAATACCGCTAAGTTCAGGTGTATACTTTATTCGTATTGCAGGACAAAGAAAGGAATTCATTCGCAAGTGCGTGTTCTTAAGGCCTTAACCATACTTTCATTATCGTTTCTTTTTGCGGCCCAACCATCATTTCGCGGTATGGAACGCACATCCGTTTTGAATGGGCCAATACCTATGTCCTATCATCATTTAATCTCTGAAGCCTATGATATACCCTTAAGCCTACTGAATCCCCAACGCGGTTCCTATTTGATTATTTCGCCAGATAATATGGAAGTATATCTGGATGACCTGGTGACCTTCAAAATGTCCCAAGGGTTTGATGTATATGTCAAAACATTATCAGAAACAGGCTCCACAGCAGATGAAGTGAAAGCAGCGATTGAAGAAATTTTGGTGAATGATCCCATGTTGGAATACGTCCTCTTGATTGGCGATGTGGATGGTGTGGCCGCCATGCCGTCGTTCTATTACGGTCCGGATAATGATGTGACCGATCAGAAATACACTCACTTACTGGGTGATGACTTTTTTCCGGACGTATTCATTGGCCGTTTTTCTGTGGATTCCATCTCTGAATTGGTTGTAATGATCCGCAAAACTATTAATTATCACCGCCAGCCTTTAGTTTCAAATCCTGATTGGCTGGACAAAGCATTGATCGTCGCCGGGAATTACAGCAACACGGTACCTATTCCCATTACACCAAAATGGACTTCATATTGGGTGAGAGATCTATTATTAGATGAAGGATACACTCAAGTGGATACGGTATTTTATCCCCCGACGCAACAGGGAGCATCATTGATTCAGAATTATATCAACAGTGGTGTGGGCATTGTGAACTATCGCGGCTGGGGCGATGCAAACGGCTGGCATTATCCTGAATTTCACGTCAGTGATGTGGCTGGTCTTAACAACGGCTGGATGACGCCGATCTTCACCAGTTTTGTCTGCAATTCGAACGATTTTGCCAATAATGTAGATCCTTGTTTAGGTGAAGCATTGATCCGGGCCGGGACACCATCTAACCCCAAAGGCGGAGTAGCAATCGTTGGGCCTTCTGACCTCCATACCAGCACAAAATACAACAATGTGATCAATGCATACATGTATGACGCCATGTTGGATGATGGAGTAGTGGAACTTGCTCCAGCGGTAAATGCTGGACTTTTAGGACTGACCCATGAATTTCCTAATCTGGATGAGCCGGGAGAAGCCCAGGAATTCTATTTTCATGTCTACAATATTGTGGGGGATCCTTCTATCTCCATGCACTTGATCGAACCTCACACATTTACAATTTCAGCTGAAGAATTATCAATCATGGATGGTTATTTGGATATTTCAGTATTTGATGAAAATGGGGATCCAGTAGAAGAAGCTTATGTATCCGTCATGGTAAATGACAGCATTTTGTTCAAAGGTAATACAGATAGCGATGGGCAGATTGAAGCAACTATTTCAGTTATCGACTTATCTACCATTGATGTTTATTCTAACAAAAATGGTTTTGTTCAAGGTCATTCTGAAGTAGCCGTTTCCAGTGTTGGAAATGACCTTGCTTTAATTGGCTATGAATTCGATGATGGTAATGAAAATGGCATAATTGAAGTAGGGGAAATAGTTGAAATTTATCCTATCATTCAAAATGTTGGAAATTCAACGAGTAGTTATAGTGGAACTGTGAATGTGGAAAGTTCTGATAATTGTCAGATCATTTCATCGGATATTGTCATTCCTGCTTTGGTTAATGGTGAAACTGTAACATTGTCATCACCTATAACTGTAAGATCAAATACAAAAAACAGTGATCATGTAAAGCTGAAAATTGATGATGTAACAGAAGATTGGAGTTTTGAATTTGCTATTCCTGTTGAACCATTAATAATTGATGTTGACTTTTATGATGATTATATAATTGGTGAAATCGTAGCACCGCCTTTTCCATTAATAATTACTAATTATACAAATACACAACTGGGTGGATTACAACTTTATTTGACTCTATTAGAAGATGGAACGACTTATTCACCATCAGATACAACGTCCACATTTTCCATTGCCCCCTATACAGTATCAGAATCATTTATCTATTATGGCGTTGGTGTAGGTGATGCTTCTCATGGCAGTTCGATCAGTTACATATTAACGATCAAACAAGACACAGTTGAAATATTTTCTGAACAAAAAGAAGCACGGGTATATGCCACAGATAATCAACCTGTAATTCCGACTTGGTACGGCTACTGGGCTTATGATGATTCTGATACAAGCTATGCTCAATCACCTGTGTACAACTGGATCGAATTAGATCCGGCTTACGGCGGCAGTGGGGGCACGGAATACAAGCTGGATGACGATGACCATGTGAACGTGGAACTGCCTTTTGATTTCCAGTATTTCGGCAGGACCTACGATGAAATGACCATCAGTTCCAACGGCTGGGTTTCGTTTGAATTATGCGAGATCGATTATTTTTACAATTATACCATTCCCATGGCTCTTGGCCCCAAAGCACTGTTGGCGCCATTCTGGGATGACCTGGAAGTGATCAATAATGATTCCATACGTGTTTATACCAAGCACGATGATGAGAATGGTCGTTTTATCATTGAATGGTCCCGGGCGCTGAATGGTTTTGACGAAGTGACGGAAGAGACCTTTGCCATTCATCTCTACGATCAATCGTCCATGCCCACTGAATCAGGCGACGGAGTAATTGAATTTCATTATTTAGAGATTGCGGATATTGATGCGGACAAAAATTATGCCACGGTGGGAATCGAGGCTTATAATAAGAATGAAGGCATTCAGTATGTGTTTAATAATGGATATTCTCCCGGGGCAGCAACATTAGAAAATGAACGAACCATCCGTTTCACCACGGAAGCTCCAGAGAATTATGTCTCACCATTAGGAATAGAAAATGAAAATCTGCCGACCGGTTTTCAATTACTCCCGGCGTATCCCAACCCATTCAATCCTATAACGACAATTCGCTTCCAATTACCCATAGCATCTGACGTGAAAATGACTGTTTATGATATTCTCGGCAGGGAAGTGGATGTGTTGTTCCATGAGTATAAAAATGCCGGAACTCATTCTGCCAAATGGAGTGGAATAAACAGATATGGACAAAGTGTCGCCTCGGGGACATATTTTGTTGTTTTGAATGCCGAAAATTTTCAGCAGGTACAAAAGATATTATTGATCAAATGAGTATAAAGATATATTCAACCAGCTGGTGCGGTCCCTGCAAATTCGCCAAAAGACTTTTAGATAGTAAGGGTGTATCCTATGATGAAATTGATATTGAAAAAATAGGAATGTCTCGAGAAGAAATGGCCGGTTTAACCGGAGGGATGTCCGTACCCCAGATAGTTATCAACGATGAGCCCATTGGCGGCTTTGAAGATCTATGGACGCTGGATCAAAACGGCGAGCTAGATCAAAAGCTTACTAACTGAATTATTTCAGCAGCGTTACCTTCTGCCAGCTTTCCATTCCACCTCCATTTAACCTGACAAAATACGTCCCAGATGGAACTGCTTTTCCATTCATTGCTGATCCGTCCCAAGTCAGTATGTGAGAACCTGCATTTAATTCTCCATCATACAACGTTTGTACCAGCCGGCCTTGAATATCATAGATATGGACTTGAATTTTCTGGTCTGCTGCCAGATCAACATTGATATTTGTTTGGGGGTTGAATGGATTTGGATAGGCATTCGAAACTGCAAAATGTAACGGTATCTCCGGATCAGTTGACAACGCTCCATCTGTAAAAGTAAGGGTATAGTCAAAATCACTGCCGGCATCGTTTTGACTCACTACGACGAAATAAACTTCCGTGGCGTCCGTTGGATCAACATTGATGGGACTGCCGCTCCACACAGTCCAGGCATTGTCTTCATAGTTCATGATGGCGTGTAGTTCTAAATATGAATCAGGGCCATCATCATTGGTCAAAGTAGCCAGCACGGGATCAGCTGAATTCAATCGAATATATTGGGCGGCATTTTCCTGGAGATTTGTACTTGTTACAGTTTCATCCGTACCGGCACTGTATGATACCGTACTGAATGTAGATGGAGTAGAACTGTATGAAGCGGCTTCCTCATAGTCATAAGGTGCTGCTTCAGAAGAAGAGGACATGATTCGGTTGGCTACGGACATGCCATTGAGCATATCAGCGAAAGAAGACCCTAAATCATTAAATGCTTCATCCAGTGTTTGAATACTGTATTCACCATAATAGCTGTCATGGGTAATACTCTGCTCCCAGAATGTACGGATCGCTTCTTCACTCAAATGTGAATTCACGTACTCAAAAAAGATGAAAGAACCATACCATCTATTGCTCGAGTCCAGATTCAGGGATTGATGAGGTGAATTGAACCATGATGACATGTATTGATAGCAGTCGTTTACATCATCATAAACCATTTCTTCCATTTGCACAGCAGTAGCCTCACTGACCCAGGTTTCTTCCCAGCCATCATAGCCCATTTGCACAGCGTGAAAATATTCATGAGCTGCGGTTACTTGAATTGCTTCTAATTCAGTATTTGGAAATCCGTTGTAATTATGTCTCATGACCATATAACTGGTAAAGGCATTTACTTCATTTACGCCTGAAGAATGTTCATTATTGCCAGTATTATTGTTGGCATAATATTCAGGTTGAACATACCCGTAAACACCTCCTCCCGCATTGCGGACATATACATCATATGCACCTGAACCGCCATTATCATTGTTTGCTGAATACCAATCATCACTGGGCGGTTCAGTAAAGCTGTTAAATGTCAACTCAACTGCAACGACATAATTCAATTCTGCTGACATCTGCTCAATGTAATCCGGAATTGAATTACTATTTGTATCTGCAGTACTTACAGCATTACTGCCGGTTGTCGTATAGTGAAAGCGAAACATCCCATTATCATACGTTTCGTCAAGGCCGCTGGCTTCCGTCCGTTCATCAAGAGACGAACGATTTACGATAGGTCCATCAAAATTAAAACCCAAGGATCGTAATTCATTTTTCATTTCTTCAGGAAGACTATGGCCGTATCTGGCAATAAAGCGCAGATCATCACTGATATGCCGTTTTGAAGACTGATTTGAAAAAACCTGAATGATTTCCTGTGCTGATTGGACTGCCTGTGGATGAGGTTCAGCTGATAAGCATCCCACAATAAATATTATAGCTAATATACGTTTCATGGCTTGATTCCTGGTTTGAGTGGTTTAGGCGGCAATGGTTTGATCCATTGTTTTAAATGTTCTTGTGTTTGAGGGCTTAAAGTTGGAAAAGCTTTTTGGACCTTTCTTATGATGGGTGTTGCGTCGTGCTTCCCCATAGTTCCATTATATCTTTTTGGTAAATTTTCCTGTGCGAATACACTATAGGTCAGATATGTATAAAATTCGTTATCTGTTAATTTTTTATTGCTGTAGTCAGATTCAAGTTGTTGCATGACGGATACATTTTGTTCTCTATTCGTTTGCAAAGATGAACAGGCAAACAAAAATATGCTTAACAATAGAAAATTAATTTTCATCATCATTCTTTTTATATTTTTTCATCCGTCGCTTGTACAAAAATAAACGAACAAAAAGACCCATTAATAATAAACCGGCTATATAAAATAAAGCATAATAGGGCAGAAGTTCAATCATCTTTATTGCGTCAGTAAATCGTAGAAATATGTGCCAGCCAGAATTATCAATCCTAATATGAGTTCAGTATTTTTTCTATCAGATCCATCTCCGGAGATGACACCGCTGATGGTTAATGCTCCTCCAGTAAGATAAAATACGGACCTTAAATGAGAATTCAATTTATATCTGGAATATATTTTTGATTTATTTTGATCCAAAAATGCAACAACTGTCTCTGAAGGATAATATAGCGCTGCAATAATAGTATGTTTATCCTCGGAAAGATAAAATTCATAGTTCTCTATTTTTTCTTTTAATCGAAGAGCAAGTTGAGTGGATTCTTCTGCATTCGTGTTTTCTAAAGCAATAACAGGTTGCAGTAGTTGCATTGATCGTAACTCATTTGTATCACCTTGAGCGTGGTGAATAGTCATATAAAACCAGTCCTTATTAACCCAACCGGTTATATTTTCAATTTTCAACGGTAATGACGATTGCAATGTTAAAAAAACACCATTTTGTTTTACGTCTATGCGCAAGTCATTGAGCAATGTTTTATCTTGTCCATTACTCATACCAATGAGTATTAAAAGTACAATAACCGTTTTTGTAGTGAACATCTTTCTGATCATATAAAAGAAACTTAACATAAAAAATAGGGACAAAGAACAAGATTATCTTTTAAAGAGATTGTAAATTTCGCACCCCTAAAAATGACAACTTATTAAAAGGAGAAAAGTTGAATAAAATACTAATGACCTTATCCCTATTTTTGGGAATCATTTTCAGCCAAGATTATGAGATTGAAAATATTCGTCCCATTGCTCACCTTGAATTAGGTACATGTAATGATATTTGGGGCTATACGGCACCGGATGGCCATGAGTTTGCATTAGTTGGCCATAATACTGGCACATATATATTTGATGTCTCTACAAACCCCCATGATCCCATTGAAGTGGGTTTTATCCCCGGAGCAACTTCAACTTGGAGAGATTTAAAAGTTCATGGCTATTATTGTTATGTTGTAAATGAAAGTGGCGGGGGAATGGATATCATAAGCTTGGAAGATCCCTTTAATCCATATTTAGTTAATTCCTATACTTCATCAACTCTATCTGCTCATAATCTTTTTATAGCTGATGGATATGCATACTTAGTCGGAAGTGCCGGCGGTGCTGGTGGAACAAGTCCGTGGCAAGGAATCATAATTTTAGATTTATCAGATCCAGAGAATCCTAATGAAGTTAGTAGATGGGAAGAAGCATATATCCATGATCTTTATGTAAAAAATGATACAGCCTATGCTTGTGGTATATCTTTAGGTTCTCTCTTTTTGATAGATGTTTCAGACAAAACTAATCCAACAACAATGGTTGAGCATAATTACAGTGATTATGGTTGCCATGCTGTATGGGTATCCGCTGATTCAAAATATGCTATTACTGCTGATGAAGAAAATGCAGGGTATATCCGTATCTTTGATATTCAGGATTTTAGCAACATAAATCATTTAGCTACTTGGTATCCCAATGAACCTCAGGCTTCAAATAAATCTGTACATAATGTATTTTGGAAAGATGATCTATTATATATATCATATTATGTATATGGTACCAGAGTAGTAGATATGTCTGATCCTTCCAATCCTGTAGAAGTGGGTTATTACGATTTTTATCCAGGTCAAGCTGGGTTATATAATGGTAATTGGGGTACTTATCCGTATACTGCTAATGGACTAATTTATTCAACAGATTTTAGCGGCAATGGATTTTTTGTCATGAGCTATCCGTTCATGGGTGAAATCGAATTTGATGAAATAATTGACACTGAAGATAATATTACACCTATTAATCTTGATGTTGAGATTGATGAAAGTCCTAGTTATCCTATAGATTTTAGTTCTGCTAGAGTATATTGGGGAATGAATGGCATCATCACAGATTCTTCGGCACTTTCTGCTAATAATGATGGAGATTATACAGGAATCCTAACCCCATCAGGCGCAGATGGCGTCATGCACTATTATTTAGGTTTTAATACTACAAGCGGGGAGCGGGTAACAAAACCATATGGTGCACCTTATTCAACTTATTCATTCAATATTGGCGCTGATCAAATTCTTCCAGAAGTGCACTCCATATCTGATCTGTCTGATCATTTTTATCCCAGTGGTACTTTTGATGTATATGTTGTGGCTACTGATAATATTGGTATCAGTGCAGTCTCATTGCATTGGCAGGTTGGGGAAAGCACTATTCAAAGTTCAGAATGTACACAAACTGGAACGAGTTCTGATTTTGTAGGCGCATTAACCTATGTAGATGTTGAACCTGGTTCAACAATCAGATATTGGGCGGTTGCAACAGATGCTTCCAGTACAGCCAATCAATCCGAATCTGAAGAAAAAGAATTTTCTATCACTGATGATTATATTATAGGTGATTTTGAAAATGCAGCTGCATTGAATCGCTGGGATCTGGGAGCATGGGGTCGCCAATTTGTGAATGCTGAATTACGTTATGCGTTGAATGACAGTCCTCTATCACTGTATGAACCCAATGCGGACAACCCTTGCTATCTCATTGAATCGTTGGACCTTACCTATTTTGACCACGCGTATTTAACCTTTATATCTGGGGAAATGATTGAGTCAGGAGATTATGGGTTGCTGCAGTTCAAACGAGGTGAAAATGGTGTATGGCAAACCAAACTGACAGTGAACGGATTAGATGTTGTTGAACAGCGTTACGTGGACCTGGATAATTATTTGAATGAAGAGGAATTATATGTAAGACTATTATTCACTTCTGATGGCGCAGAAGAATCGATAGGTTGGTTCGTTGATGATATTCATTTAGTGTTGAACCAGGAAATGCCTGAGGTAGGTATCAAGGATATCATGATGCTTCCAGATCTAATTGTACTTTATCCAGCATTTCCAAATCCATTCAATCCCGTTACATCCATTCGTTATAACTTACCGCAAGCAGGATTGGTTAAACTGCAAGTGTATGATTTGATGGGCAGGGAAATCCGCACATTGACAGCCGGTTTTGAAAATGCAGGAGAAAAATCTGCAATTTGGGATGCCAGAGATAATCAGGGTGCTATGGTGAGTTCTGGTGTTTACATTTACCGCTTGGAAGCTGGCGAACAAGTATTATCAGATAAAGTTATTCTCTTAAAATAATCATATTTCTGGAAATGATAAAAAGGGCAGGATTTTCTGCCCTTTTTTATGTGTTTAAATTAAAGTTTTTAATTCCTTTTTCAAGACGTTGTGTAAACTCCGATGACATATTTTGAATCAATATACGTAATTCGTCGCGGTTCAAAGATGCAAGGTCAGTAAGTTTTAATTGTTTAGACAAATTATGATTTTTATCAATATCATCAAGTAAAGGATTTTGCTGTTGAATAGGGAAGAGACTAAACGGTAATTTCCTTGTTAACTATTTATTAATAATGAAACATAAAATCATCATAAGTATACTAGTGGTTTCATCGTTGCTTTTGAGCCAGAGCAATATGACCGGCGCTTTTGGCACTGTTACGATTGATGGCAAGGTATGGAATCAAGTTGCCTTACGTCCCGTAACTCCGATAAGTAAATTCAAAATCGCTTGGGACTTGGTATTTTACTTTGACCAAGACGGTAATGTATATGATGAAAACTGGGATTTTTCATCCGGAGAAAAAGCGAAGAATACTCTTATTGATAAAATATACTATATCAGCTATGGCAGAAGAACAGACCCTCTTTATTTCAAAATCGGCGCTTTAGATAGAGTGGATTTGGGATATGGTATTTTGGTCAACGGATATTCCAACGCAGTTCAATATCCATCCGTTCGAAATGTAGGCCTTGATATTAGCGTAAAAAATAAATTGGGTTCTGCCCAAGGATTCATTAATGATTTTAAACAAAATATAGGTCTTGTGGGAGCTCGATTTCGCTTACCAAAACTTATTCCAATACCTGTTGCAGTGTCGATTGTTGTAGATCGAAATCAATTTCTCGGATTAAAAGATATGGATAATGATGGCATTCCGGATTTGGTAGATCATTTCCCAGATAATGACAATTACTGGCTTGATTCTGACGGTGATGGAATGGCTGATAATCATGCTTCAGAATTTGATCGCGATGGTGATGGATTACCTGATGTGTACGATATTGATGTTATACATAACTTTTGGGATGCATTAGGTGCAGCTGTTGGACAAGATTTTAGTAATGAGGTATATTATGATTCATTGCCCGATCAGGAAGCTTCACTACTTCCGGAACCGTTAAATGTTAAAACGACTCCCGATCACATGGGCGCATTAGCCATTGATTTTGGATATCCAATTGTTGCTCAGGACAATATGTTAATTTCAGTTTACACCCAAGCAGCCCAAATGTTGGGAACAACAGTTCATCCTGGAACAGGAAAACAAATGGATTTGGGAATGGGCTTGGTTCCTCTGGGGATTTCAAGCAATTTTGGCCCTGCCACATTCAATCTGGAATACAGGATAATTCCAAAGGGACAGTTTGAATTCAGTTATTGGAACAGGTCATATGACCTTGAACGGGCCACGTTCATTACGAAAAATGATAGTACAAGTGTAATGACAAAAGAATCAAAATTAGGACGTTATGGAAAGCAAAAAGGATTTTATGCTCACTTGGGTATGAAAATAGGCTCTTTGCTTAGAGCAGGTGCTTCTTATCAGAATTTAATGGGAAAAAATTGGGATGATATTGAAGCAGATTACGTGGAATCAGAGAATAAAAGTTTTTTGGCTGCTCTGCACCTCACTAAGAGTATCAGCCGGTTAAAATTTGCACGTTTGTATTATCAGCAGCGAAATGTTCCAAATCCATTCGATTTTAAGTATACTGAGGGTACAATTTTGGGATATCAGGCAGGATTTGAAATCTCATCAGGCCTGATGCTTAATTATACATTTCAGCGATCTTTCCGGGATTTAGACGGTGACGGTGATGTTGACAGTCCCGATGAAACCATAAACCTTACAACCATTGAAACTTCATTTGTCTTATGATGAAAGCCGTAAACATTCGTAAAACATTCATCGATTTTTTCAAGGATAAGGGTCATGAATTTGTGCGCAGTGCTCCTGTGGTTCCCCATGATGATCCAACGCTATTATTTACAAATGCTGGCATGAATCAATTCAAACCTATTTTCCTTGGAGAACAAAAACCAAAAGATTTTCGTGTAGTCAATTCCCAGAAATGTATTCGTGTAAGCGGTAAGCATAATGACCTAGAAGAAGTTGGGCTTGATACGTTTCATCATACATTTTTTGAAATGCTGGGCAATTGGTCTTTTGGTGATTATTATAAAGCAGAAGCCATTGAATGGGCTTGGGAATTATTCACAGAAGTATGGAAATTGGATAAAGAGCGATTGTGGGCAACTGTTTATGAAGAAGATGATGAAGCATTTAAACTTTGGCCCAAAGTGACTGATATCGATCCTGCCAGGGTATTGAAATGCGGCAAGAAAGATAATTTTTGGGAAATGGGTGAAACAGGTCCTTGCGGTCCCTGTTCTGAAATCCATTACTATATTGGTAAAGATCCTACCAAGCAATCTGCAAAAGGTGTGAATAATTCAGATGAATACTGGGAACTATGGAACCTGGTGTTTATTCAAAATAATCGTTTGGATGATGGTACACTCGAAGATTTACCGGCAAAACACGTTGATACTGGAGCCGGGTTAGAACGTATTGTTTCTGTATTGCAGGGGAAAACGAGTAATTATGAAACAGATTTGTTTACTCCCATCATAGCAAAAACAGAGGAATTAACAGGTAAATTGGGCAAGGATAATACAACTCCATTTCAAGTGATTGCGGATCATATTCGTATGCTTTCATTTTCAATTGCAGATGGAGCATTACCTTCAAATGAAGGCCGGGGGTATGTTCTGCGAAGGATACTTCGCCGGGCAGCACGTTTTGGCCGCAAGTTGGATCAGCATGAACCATTTCTCTATGAATTAGTTGAGACTGTCTGCAACGTAATGGGAAATGCATACCCTGAATTAATTGACAAACAAAAACACATCTCAAAAGTAATCAAAGCAGAAGAAACTTCATTTAATGATACACTAGATCGAGGAATTCTTCATTTTGAAAAATTGTTAATCAATTTAAAAGGTAAAACAATTTCAGGAGAAGAAGCATTCAAGCTCTACGATACATATGGTTTTCCGTTGGATCTGACACAACTTATGGCCAAGGAACAGGGCTTAAAGGTCGATGAAAAAGGATTTAACAAATCGATGGAAGTTCAACGCAAAAGAGCAAAAGAATCTGGTAAATTCAAGGCAGATATGAAGAATATAAAATGGAAAACAGTAAGCGAAGGAAATGATTCAGCATTCCTTGGTTATGAACAGGTAATTGCAGATGCTAGCATTAAACGTTTTAGTGTATTGGATGACACTGTATTGCTCGTATTGGATGAAACACCATTTTATGCAGAATCAGGTGGACAAATTTGCGATAAAGGTACCATAACAGGTACCGGTATTGATTTAACAGTTAATGATGTTCAAAATGAAAATAATGTCTTTATTCACTACTGTACAGGAGATTTTGAAGAAGGAAATTTTGGAAACACAGTATCATGTTCAGTGGATGTGCAGCGCCGGCAAAATATACGTAAGAATCATTCTGCGACTCATTTAATGCACGCAGCATTGAAAGAAGTTCTTGGCGAACATGTTAACCAAGCTGGATCTTTGGTGCATCCTGATTACCTGCGATTCGATTTAACACACCATGAGAAAATAACTTTAGAAGAATTAAATAAAATTGAATCCATTGTCAATCATGAAATTGTGGAAAATACTGAAGTGACAACCACCGTGAAAGAATTTGAAGATGCACGCAAAGAAGGCGCCATGGCTATATTTGGCGAGAAATATGGAGATATAGTCCGGGTCATATCGATGGGTAATTATTCAAAAGAACTGTGTGGCGGTACACATGTTGATCGAACTGGAGATATTGGTTTATTTAAAGTGACAGAAGAATCATCTTTGGCAGCCGGAGTACGTAGAATTGTTGCTGTCACCGGACCGAAAGCAGTAGAATATGTTCAGTTGCAATCAATGGTTATTGATGATTTACAAATAAAATTAACAAGTTCTGCAACTGATTTGAATTCACGGGTTGATCAATTGCTTCAGCAGAAAAAGGATCTGGAAAAATCGCTGAAGCAGAAACAAAAATCATCTTCAAACTTTGATGTTAAAAAAATAGTTGCAAATGCTATAGATGTGGATAGTAAACAGATTATTGTCCATGAAACAGACGCAAGCGATATGGATATGCTTAAAGAATTTGGAGATCAACTGTTAAACGTATTGGATTCAGGTGTTGGAGTTTTAGGTTCTGCAGCAGGAGAAAAACCTAATGTTGTCGTTGTTGTGACCAAAGATTTAAACGATGCAGGAATCAACGCACCCGATTTGGCAAAATCAATTGGTGCCATCATGGGCGGCGGCGGCGGAGGAAGACCTCATTTAGCAACGGCTGGAGGAAAAGACAAAGCTAAATTAAAAGATACCTTAAAAAAGGCAGAAACAATTATTAAAGACGCACTGAAGGGTTAATATGCAATACGTACAAGATGGTAATACGTATATTATTCATGTTCAACAAAATGAGCAGATAATGTCTACCCTAACACAATTTTGCAAAGATCACGATATAATGAATGGACAAATATCAGGAATTGGTGCTATAAGAAAAATAGAATTGGGAGCCTATGATTTGGCAAATAAAGAATATATAATTAAGCATTTTAATGATATTTGGGAACTCACATCTTTTCAAGCGAATATACTGCTGAAAGATGGGGAACCATTTATACACGCTCACATAAATATAAGCGACCATGATTTAGCTGTGAAAGGCGGTCATTTATTTGAAGCAGAAGTTGCAGCAGTTGGCGAATTTGTATTGCATAAGATAAACACGAATGGAAAGCGTGAAATGGATGATCATATTGGTTTAGCTACAATGTGCTTCATTGATTGAGGAAGAAAAATGGTTAAGAAAATAATTAAAACAGATAAAGCACCATTACCAATAGGATCTTATAATCAAGGAGTTTTCAGCAATGGCTTTGTGTTTACTGCCGGGCAAGTCGCTATTGATCCAAAGACGTCAAAACTTATTGATGGGAATTTTAAAGATAGAGTTAACCAAATATTTGATAATCTTGAAAATATTTTGATTGAAACCGGAAGTAGTTTATCCAATGTAGTGAAATTTACAGTTTTTCTGACTGATATGGATAATTATGCTGACATAAACGAAGTGTTTAACAGCAGGTTAGATGAAGAAACGGCACCGGCTAGGTTATTGGTAGAAGTGTCTGGTCTTCCAGCAGGGACAGATGTTGAAATTGAATGCGTTGCCGTGATTAATGAATGAAACGATTTATCATTTTCATTGTATGCTGCACATGGTTATTTCCTCAGGAAGTCGATTCTGTAAAAACAAAATCACCAATGAAAGCAGCATTGTATGGTACCATGTTTCCCGGAGCCGGACAGGTTTATAATGGGAGATGGTTCAAAACTGTCATGATCTTATCCCTGGAAGCGGCATCCATTTACCAGTGGTCATTAAATGGTGATATTTATAAAAATTATGAATCAGGAAACTACGATTTGCGAAAGCACCGCTATCTTGAAAAGCGTAACAAATATGCGTGGTGGGCGGTGTTTATATATGTTTACGGCATACTGGATGCAGTGGTGGATGCTCATTTGAATCCATTCAAAAGTGTTATGGCAGAAAATATCGAATCACAAGAAAAAGAACGAGAGGAAAAATGAGTAATCAACGAGAACAATGGGGATCAAAACTTGGCTTTATCCTGGCTGCGTCTGGTTCAGCAGTAGGAATCGGAAATATTTGGAAATATCCTCATATGGCAGGTCAGAATGGCGGTGCAGCATTTACTATGGTTTATCTTGTTTGTATTCTTGTAGTTGGATTATCCATCGTCATTGCTGAATTCGTTATTGGCCGCAAAACACAATTGAGCCCGGTGGGCGCTTTTGAAACATTGGCCCCGAAATCCAGTTGGAAATGGTTGGGTTTTTTGGGTGTTGCATCTGCGTTTGTGATTCTTTCATTTTACGGGGTTGTGGGCGGTTGGATTTTAAAATACATTTTCATTTCTTTATCAGGAGGATTTCATAGTCTTGCGAATAATCCTGATGCAGCTGAAAAATTATTTGGCGGATTTGTTTCTTTAACATGGAGTCCAGTATTTTTCCAGATTATTTTTATGGTCATTTGTATATATGTAATTGTCAATGGAGTAAAAGAAGGAATTGAAAGATGGTCAAAAATCATGATGCCTTTGATCATTGTTTTATTGATCGTCCTTGCCATTCGTGGATTGACCTTACCCAACGGTGTGGAAGGACTTAAATTTTTATTCCAACCGAAATTTGAAGATTTAACTGCTTCGAGTGTCGTTTTAGCCTTAGGGCATTCATTCTTTACGTTGAGCCTGGGTATGGGTACAATGATCACATACGGCAGTTATCTCGATCGAAAACAAAATCTCTTGAGCTCTGCATTGTGGGTGATTGCTCTGGATACAGCCATAGCAATGCTGGCAGGGATTGCAATATTTACAACTGTCTTTGCACTGAATGCAGATCCTGCAGGTGGAGCCGGTCTCATTTTCTTTATACTGCCATCCGTTTTTCCTCAATTGGTCGGCGGAGCGATTTGGGGAACATTGTTTTTCATCCTACTGTTTATGGCAGCATTAACGTCTGCTATTTCCATCTTGGAAGTTGTGACTGCCTATTTCATCGATCAAAAAGGATGGTCCAGGAAAAAAGCGACTATTCAATTCGGTGCAGTTATCACGATTGTAGGTGTATTTTGTTCATTATCGATGGGAGGTGGAATTAATCTCACTGAATTCTTTGGGATCTCATTCTTTGATTTTATGGATTATTTATCTTCGAAGTATATGCTGCCTATCGGTGGATTATTGACTGCATTATTCATCTTGAAGAAATGGGGTGTAAATAATTTTATGGACGAATTAAAAAAAGGCATGGACAAATCGAAGTTATCAAAAGAACTTATAACTGTCCTTTTTGGAATTGCAGCTGCTGTTGTTGGATTTATCATAATAAGTGAAATTTTAGAAGTAGTGTTTGGTATAACACTAATCCAATGATAATCGCCCGCATAGTTCCACCAAAATCCGCTGTCTATAAAGCTCTATCTAGTTATTCTAATAAATTAGACGGTTTCATGAAACTGAAACCTTTGAGTTGGTTTGCTATTTGGATTTTAATGACGTCCGGAACCAGCGCCCAACAATCAAACTTGGATCGCTATACATATTGGGACATGTCATTGGCCGGTGTTGGTTTAATTACATTATTGATCATCACAATTGTAATGACCTTTATCATCAGGAAAGAAAAATTTTCATTTATAAGTAATGATTTAAATACCAATTTTATCCTAAATCACACAATTATTGGATTAGTATTATTTATGACAGGTTGGGGTTGGTTGAGCTGGCTAAACGGAGATCTATTCATTTCACTTAAATCATTTTTTCCTTATTTGCTTACTTACCTTTCTATCCTATTCATTTATCAAATCGATTTGGACTCAATTCCAGAAAAGGGATATACACCCGGAAAGGGATTAATTGTTTTAAGTCTCCTGCTGGTTTTAGTAAGTGTATTTATCGGAATTGCATTTGATGATCCTGTAATCAGTACAACCGCTGCAGTCATTGCCCCTTTTTATCTGATCGCCATTGTTTTTCCCCAGCACAAACGTCATATTGAGCGGGCCCGGATTTATCCAATATTTATTGCCACCATGTTTGTATCTGTGCGCTTGCCATGGCTGTTGATCCCGGTTGCAATTCTCTTTTTTGGTCTACGCACATATCATTACTTTCGATACAATATCATTTTCCCAACTTTTGCTGTGGATCATGATTGAAATAGCTGAAAATAAATGTGATTTTTGTGGTTGTTGTGTGGGCGTTTGCCCTGTTAATTGTATTGAGGTTAAAGAAGCTGATATTCGTATTGAGCATGAAATCTGTATTGATTGTGATATCTGCGTTTATGTTTGCCCTATTGAAGTATTAAGCCAAATAGAGCCCAATAAATCCACAACAGTCGCTGCTGCATAAAATGTGGAAAGAACAAAAGGAATTCGACTGCATCGTTGTCGGGGGAGGACCCGCCGGATCGACCTTTGCTAGAGTAGCTGCTGAAGGCGGCTTATCAGTTTTATTGTTGGAGAAAGACCGTGATATCGGTGTTCCCGTACGTTGCGCGGAAGCAATCAGCGATGCAGGTTTGCGCATTTTTCATGAACCGAATCCCCGCTGGATAGCATCAAAAATTAACCGTATAAAAATGGTCGCACCTGATGAAACAGTCGTTGAATTTGGTCTTGTTGAAACAGGTTATATCCTTGACAGAAGAATCTTTGATTATGATCTGGCACAATATGCTGCACAAGAGGGAGCCCAGATTGTTACCAAAGCCTACGTGGATGGTTTAATTATAAAAGATGATAAAGTGGCAGGAGTAAAAGGAATACATCTTGGAGAACGATTCGAAAAAAAAGCTAAAATAGTGGTTGGAGCCGATGGCGTGGAAAGCAGAGTAGGACGTTGGGCGGGATTGCAAACTCATCTGAAACTTAAAGATATGGAATCCGGAATTCAAAAAACAGTGGCCGGAATTGAAGTCACTGAAAATATGTTTGAATTTTATTTATCTAAAAAATGGGCTCCAGGCGGTTATCTATGGGTATTTCCTAAAGGGAAAAATAAAGCAAATATTGGTCTGGGTATCTCTGGCTATTATGCAAAAAACGGCAAAGCAGCACATAAATTTTTGGATGAGTTCATTCATTGGAAATATCCCCAAGCTTCTGTTTTGACGACTGTTGTAGGAGGAATTCCAGTGGGCAAAACAGTCAAACAAATGGTAGCGGATGGATTGATGCTTGTTGGTGATGCAGCCCATACATGCAATCCACTCACAGGAGGAGGGATTACACCGGGAATGAGAAGTGGTTTACTGGCCGCTGAAACGGCTATCAAGGCATTGCAAAGGGGTGGCCCGACCAGAGAAAATTTATTTTCTTATGAAAAAGAATGGCATAAGATAGGTGGTAAAAATCATGAGAGATTTTATAGGATAAAAGAAAGTCTATATAAACTTAATGATGATGATTTAAATAATATTGCTCGCACTATTGTTGCTATCCCGGAGAAGAACAGAACACTTATGAAATTATTTTCCGCGGCAGTACGTGAAAAACCTTCATTAATACTTGATGTGGCTCGGGTTTTTGCTGGAATATAATGGCTCATAAAGAACTCCTTCGCAAACTAGATCTTTCCACTTATATAGCATTTGATTTTGAAACAACAGGCTTAAGCCCGGAAAATGACCGCATCATTGAAATTGCGGCCATCAAGTTTGAAGGGGGCGAGGCTGTTGACCGATTTGTCACTTTAGTAAATCCAGAACGGCAAATTGATTCATTCATTACTGATATTACTGGTATTTCAAATGCCATGGTTTCCGATGCACCGGTTGAACGAAATATTGTAGATGATATTCTCGACTTTATGGAAGATTATCCATTAGTCGCTCACAATATTTCATTTGATATTAATTTCTTAAATAATCTCTGTGAGCGTTATGATAAAAAAATAGTCGAACATCACTTATATGATACCCTCCAATTGGCACGAACATTTTTATTTTTTCATCCTACTCACAGTTTGGGGTCAATTGCAGAATATTTCAATATGTCCGCAGTGGGCTCACACCGTGCGGAAGCGGATACTGAAAATACAGGTATCATTTTTCACCATTTAGTACACGAAGCTGCCAGTTATCCTTTGGAAGTCTTTTCAAAAATTATAGGGATATCTAAAAATCATGATATGCACAATGGTCCTTTATACATCAATATCAGTCATGCATTGAAAAATGAGGGTAATCTCAAAACGGGTTTGGTGGAATCTGAAATTGATAAACAATTATACAGTAATGTTTTTGTTGCCACAGGTCAGAGTGATTTATCAAAATTATCCGTTGAAGATGTTTTTGCTGAAGGCGGTCGATTAAATCAAGTAATGGAAACGTATGAAGCTCGTAAATCACAGCAGGAATATGGCGAGTATGTTACCAAAATTTTGAATGATGAACAAAGTTACAGTGCCATAGAAGCCGGTACCGGTTTGGGAAAATCCATGGCATACCTTTTTCCTGCATTGCAAAAAGCATTTAGTAATGAAAATGAAAGTCCCGTAGTGATTTCATGTCATACAAAACATTTACAGGATCAATTGTTCAACAAGGATTTGCCGTTATTGGCGGAGGCGCTGGATGTGCCTCTCCATGCCATGATTTTAAAAGGACGAAATAATTATATTTGTTTAACTCGACTAAATTGGCTTATTGCTGATGCCCATCAATTGTTGCGCAAAAATGAAATAGAATCATTATTTCCAATTATAGCGTGGCTCAACGTTACCCAATCGGGGGACTTATCAGAATGCGCTGGTTTTTGGGGATTCCGTCCTTTTAGGATTGCGGAAATGATCCAGAGTGAACCGGGATTTTGTACAACATCTTTGTGTTCCGGAAATAATGGTTGTTATTTTGGCTCTTTGCGTCAAGCAGTGCATGATTCTCAAGTAATTATTGTCAACCATGCTCTACTGCTTTCAAACATGAATAATCCTGGAATATTACCGGAATATGAAGCTGTTATTATTGATGAAGCTCATAATCTTGTGGATGTTGCTTATGATCAGCTTTCGCTTCAAGTGAATATGTTTAAAGTGAATGCCATTTTGGATATTATAGATCCAAATACAACAAGCGCCAAGCGATGGACGCAAAAGCTTGAACTGTTGTTGGATGATAATTCGGAATTGAAAATGCATTTCAAATCATTGCAGGAAAGTTGTGTTACTTCTCGAGAATTTGGTAAGGTATTTTTTGATGATCTTGCAGGTGTCATTTCCGGAAGAATTAAAATAGATATTCCTTATCCCCAGCATATAATGCTCCAAGACCTAGCGGAAGGATACAGTTCTGTATTATCGCAACTACAGGAATTTGAATTAGCATTATCTGAAGTCAATGAATCGATAAAAGGAGTTTTGGTTCAATTGCAGAAATTGGATCCCGGAAATGAAGAATTGGGTGATGTTGTACAATTGTTTGAACATAGTATCGAGGTTATAGAAAAACTGCAGACAGAAGTTGCTTTGTTAACCCACGACCAGCAGAACGGGTGGGTTTATTGGCAACAGGGTCAATATCGTCAAGGTCGGGGCGGTGAGCAAGATTTACATATATCAGTTAATGGTGCACCCATAGATATTGCAGAGGACTTGGCGCGCACATTTTTTGATTCAATTAAGCAATGTATTTTAACATCGGCTACACTTCGAGTTGAAGAAAGTTTCGATTATTTTCTGCAGCGATCAGGTCTCGCATTTTTGGATAATGATTATGTACACACTGCAGAGTTTCACAGCCCTTTTTATTATGAAGATCAAGTGCGATACTTTCAATACAAAGGGAAAAATGGCCAGAATCCAAAGTTGGTAGCAGATGTAATCTATGAATGTCATAAACATACCGGAAAGCGGATTATGGCATTGTTTACGTCTCGCGCAGCTCTCAACCATGTTTATCATGAATTGCAAACGAAACCGGGAGGTCGTGAACTTCCTTTATTTGCCCAAGTTGCCGGTTCATCCCGTTACGCCATGCTCCGAGGTATGCACCGCGTAAAGAACGGTATTCTGTTGGGTACGAATGCTTTTTGGGAAGGAGTGGATCTGCCACGGGATCTGCTGGAAATATTGATTATATCAAAATTACCATTCAGTGTCCCTACTGAACCACGCGTTCAAGCGTACAGCAATATGCTTCAGCAGCAGGGCAGGAATTCGTTCATGGATTTCAGCGTACCGGAAGCTGTGGTGAGATTCCGTCAGGGATTTGGTCGGTTGATCCGTACGATTGAAGATGAAGGACTATTTATTGTTATGGATGAGCGAATCGTCGAAAAACGCTACGGTTCTATTTTTAGTGATACCATTCCGGTGCAAATGGAACCCTTTTCAATTGTTGAAGAATTGATTAAGTAATCGTTTTTAGATCAGACAGAAGTAGTTTTTTCTCATCTGCATCTTTTATTTTATCCAGAAAAGTATGAGCCATTATAAGATGACTTTCATCTAGAGGAAAGCCAATTACAGAGATTTAAGAATTAGGCATATGTGATTTAATAAACTATAATTGATATTTTATTGTATTGATTACTCCTCATAAATTCCCTAATGGGAACCCTATCTATTTCGAAGACTTTTTTGCATATTGCAGATTTCCAGTCTTTCCTCGAGGCGCACGGTAAAGTCCGCCTGACACCTGACGCTCGTCAAACTATCAAAAAATCACATCAAAATCTCAAAGTACTTCTTGCAAGCGGAGTTAATATTTACGGTGTCAATACCGGCTTTGGCAAATTAAGTAAAGTGTCAATCCCGGAATCAGATCAAAATAAATTACAACTGAACCTGGTAAGAAGTCATTCAGCCGGAGTGGGCAAACCGTTCGATTCAGGAATAACTCGCCTGATCATGATTCTAAAATTGATGACATTTGCTCAAGGGTATAGCGGAGTTCGCCCGGCACTAGCAAAGCAATTAGTCGATTTCATTAATCATGATATTTTACCGGTAATCCCCCGGCAGGGATCCGTAGGAGCCAGCGGAGATTTGACTCCATTATCTCATTTGGCCATGGGTTTGATTGGTGAAGGAAATGTCCATTTTCAGGACCGTATCATGCCTGCGTTGATGGCCATCAAGGAAGCAGGTTTGGATCCAATTGTGTTGGAAGCGAAAGAAGGTATATCTATGATTAATGGAACACAGGTATCTTCTGCATTGGGAATCAAAGCACTTCTGGCTGTTGATAATTTATTGAAGACATCAGATATTTCCGGAGCAATGTCTGTGGAAGCCAGCTTATCTAGTCGAAATGTGTTTGAAGCAAAAATACATAAACTTAAGAAACATCAGGGACAAGCTCAGTCTGCGGGAAATGTATGGCGTTTATTAGAAAAGAGTGCAATTGTGAATGATCATGTTGATTGTGACCGTGTCCAGGATCCCTATAGTTTTCGCTGTATTCCACATGTTCATGGTGCCAGTAGGGAATTATACAAATCGGCAAAAAATATTGTAGAAAATGAAGCGAATAGTATAAGCGACAATCCCCTTATATTTTCTGAAAAGGAAATTCGCAACAGTGGTCATTTTCATGCAGAAGCTGTTGCCCAATCTTTGGATACATTATCTATTTCTATTACTGAAATCGGTGCTATTTCCGAAAGGAGAATCAATAATTTTATGAAGGGAATTGATAATAAAATTCCCATGTTTGTTGCTCATAATCCCGGATTGGAGTCCGGTTTTATGATGGCTCATGTTACTGCGGCATCTTTGGCTTCTGAAAATAAAACTCTGGCTCACCCGGCATCAATAGATTCGTTATCCACATCGGCCGGTCAGGAGGATTTTGTAAGCATGGCACCTTGGGCCGGCCGAAAATGTTTACGTATAATTGAAAACGTAACCCAGATTTTGGCCATCGAACTTTATGTTGCAGCGACTGCGACTGCAGAATTTCATAAGGGACTCAAACCGGGAAAAGGACCTTTGAAGGTTTTGAATTTGTTGAAACGGCACGTGCGCTTGTCAAAAGGTGATCATCCGTTGCACGAGGATATGATAACAATAGCCGGATTAATTCGAAGTGGTAAAATAGTTGATAGTGTAATAAAATCAGTAAATTTGGAGTAAAATTGAAAAACCGTCCACCATTTGAAGCAGCTTACACATTTGACGATGTGCTACTTGTGCCCCAAAAATCTTCTATTCTTCCACGAGCAGTTGAAATTCGTACACGCCTTACGAAAAATATAACAATGAATATTCCTTTGATGAGCGCTGCCATGGATACGGTGACTGAAAGCAAGATGGCCATTGCGCTGGCTCGGGAAGGCGGAATCGGTGTTATTCATAAAAATTTATCAATTGAAGAACAAGTCAAAATGGTTGATCGTGTAAAACGCTCCGAAAGCGGAATGATCATGGATCCGGTGACGATGAAAAAGGATAAGACAATTCGTGAAGCTAAAGAGGCCATGTCTCATTATCATGTAAGCGGTTTGCCTGTTTTGGAAGGTGATAAACTTATTGGCATCCTGACAAACCGCGACATTCGTTTTGAAACAAATCTGGATTTGAAAGTATCAGATTGTATGACATCTGATAAATTGATCACAGTACCCGTTGGTACTACGTTGGATAAAGCGAAAGATATTTTGCAAGAGTATCGCATTGAAAAACTTTTAGTGGTTGATGAGAATGGTAAACTGGCTGGATTGATTACTGTAAAAGATATTCAGAAAAAGGAAGATTTCCCCCATGCGTGCATAGATGTAAATGGGCGTTTACGTGTTGGAGCAGCTGTAGGCGTGGGCGAAGATTCTTTGGAAAGAGCAGAAGCATTAACCAATGCTCATGTTGATGTGGTGGTAGTTGACACAGCTCATGGTCACTCATTGGGTGTATTAGCTAAAGTAGAAGCCATTAAGAAAAAATTAGGAGATCGCATTGATCTAATTGCCGGTAATGTGGCAACAGCAGATGCAGTAGATGCATTAATAGATGCGGGGGTTGATTGCGTAAAAGTGGGAATTGGAGCAGGCGCCAGTTGTACAACACGTGTGATTGCCGGTGTAGGTGTCCCTCAATTAACAGCTGTGATGAATTGTGTCGATACTGCATCAAAAAAAGATATACCCATTATTGCAGATGGAGGAATTCGTTACAGTGGTGATATTGCAAAAGCATTAGCATCGGGAGCTGAATCCGTTATGCTGGGAAGCTTGTTAGCCGGGATGGAAGAAAGTCCCGGCGAAACTATTTTGTATGAAGGCCGCCAGTATAAAGCCTATCGCGGAATGGGGTCCATGGGGGCAATGAAAGAAGGGAGCGGTGACCGTTATTTTCAGGAAGGTGCTGAAGCGACCAAATTGGTTCCCGAAGGAATAGAAGGAATCGTTCCTTACAGGGGATCTGTGCGAAATACGATTCATCAACTCGTAGGCGGATTAAGAGCTTCAATGGGATATTGCGGCGCGAAAGATTTGAATTCATATCATAAAAATGCTGTATTTATTCAGATTACAGCAGCGGGAGTTAAGGAAAATCACCCTCATGAAGTACGCATTGTGAAAGAAGCGCCTAATTATCAGGTGTCAGATGGATAAGAATAATGATTGAATGATTTAATATCTTCAACAATCATCTAGTCAAACAAAAAGCCCCGTTTACGGGGCTTTTTGTTATTGTATTTTGTAGAATTTACGCAAGAGAATTCAAATGACGTGTAATTCGGGACTTCCGTCGCGCAGCAGTATTCTTTTTAATCAGTCCTTTACCCGCAGCTTTATCGATGATGCTTACTGCTTGTTTATATAGCTTATCTGCCTCATCTTGTTTTGTCGATGCCAAAACATTTTTTATTGCACTGCGTAGTTTGGACATATCAGCAATGTTCTTTGCACGCCGATTCTTGTCCTGTCTTTCCCTCTTAATTTGTTGGGGATGTCTATCCATAAATAAAATATCCTTTTTAATGAAAAAATTCGGTTGGAAAATTATCCTTTAAAAAGCAAAAACCCAAAGAAAGAATTACTGATTTTCATGATTTGAAATACACTAAAAATCCTGTATTTTTGTCTATGGATAAAATTGCTCTCCTACACACTGTCCCCATTTTCAGGGATTTGAGCGAAAAAGATGTTGTTACCATGTCAGATAAAATGGTCTCTCGTTCGTTCACACAAGGTCAAATGATTCTCCTCGAAGAAGCTATGGGTGAAACATTTTTTGTTATTGCCAGCGGTAGCGTTAAAATCACTCGTTTGAGCGATGATGGTCGAGAAGTGATTCTAGCCATGTTGGGTGAAGGAGACTTTTTCGGTGAAATGTCTTTACTCGATGGAGAAGGACGATCAGCCAACGTTGTTGCTTTGGATGAATCTGAAGTCCTTACACTTTCGAGAAATGACTTTTTGGATATTCTTCAGACTTTTCCACAAATTGCCATTAGTCTATTGGAAGAATTAGCTCTCCGATTGAGAAAAAGTGATCAACAGATCGAAAGTCTTTCTTTAAGTGATGTTGAACATCGAATCGGTATGACACTGGTTCGTCTTTCTGAAGAATTGGGAAAAATAAAAAATGGTAATGTAAGTATTAATAATCTTCCTTATCAGCAGGATATCGCGAATATGGCGGGCACTTCAAGGGAAACAGTTTCGCGGACACTTTCACTTTTAGAAGAAAAAGGTCTAGTTAAACGTGAAGGTCGAGACCTGAAAATATTTGATTATTCTGCCTTTTGCAGGGCATTCTCATAAAACCCTAAATTTTCCACCATGGATAAACGTCTTATCGAAGGTGTCAGAACCAACGATCACCGTACGCTTTCACGTGTCATCAGCAGAATTGAATTTGATGAAACGTTGAATGATGATTTTTTTATCGACCTCCACGAAAACAGTACACAGTCGATTCGCCTTGGTATTACCGGTCCTCCTGGATCAGGAAAAAGTACATTAACAGATCAGCTGATTCAACAATTTATCGAGCACGGAAAATCCGTTGGTGTAGTGGCAATTGATCCAACAAGTCCATTTACCGGAGGGGCATTGCTAGGTGATAGGGTGCGAATGAACCGGTATACTTGGGAGGAAAAAGTATTTATCCGCAGCATGGGAACTCATGGAGATTTAGGAGGCCTTGCTCGAAAAGCCCAGGATGTAGGAGATGTTCTGGCTGCTAGCGGAAAAGAAATAATTATTTTTGAAACAGTGGGCGTTGGTCAAGGAGAACATGACGTTGCGAAAGCTGTTGATTTGACTATCGTTGTACTTGTACCGGAATCCGGAGATGAAATTCAGATGATGAAAGCGGGCTTAATTGAAATAGCTGATCTTTTCATTATCAATAAGGCCGATAGAGACGGAGCGAATAGACTGGCTCAATTATTACAGAATATACTTCATACTGCCACAAGAGGCGATAAACCGGAACCACCCGTTTTTACGACTATAGCAAATGATGGAACAGGAATTACAGAATTATTTGCAGGAATTCATGATCAAATGGAAAAAATGAAATTGAATGGTTTTCTGAATAATAAACGATTGGAACGGCATCGCAACAGAGTGTTGGGATTAGTCCAGGAAAAATTATTGGGTGATTTCTGGACATCTGAAAAACGGGAAGCATTGGAAAAGAAAACAAATTCAATTGATTCAATCAAAGCCTCTCCCCATGAAATATCTGAATCATTATTAAAGCATGAGTAAGTCAAACGAAATGCCTTTTCTGGACCATCTTGAAGAATTACGTTGGCGATTAATTAAATCGTTGGCAGCCATCATCGTTGGTGGTATGGTGGCATTTTTATTTATTGATGATATCATCGCTCTTTTAATAGCGCCAACTGAACATATTGATTCACCCATGGAACTGCAGGTACTCACTGTCCAAGGAATGTTTATGATTAAATGGGGTTTAGCGATTGTGGGTGGTTTTATTCTGGCATTACCTGTTATCACTTACCACTTGGCAAAATTCATTGCACCTGGATTGCATAAAAGTGAAAAAAAATTCATGATACCACTTGTTGTTTTCAGTTATATATCTTTTCTTATTGGTGTTGTTTTTTCCTATAAAGTTATGATCCCTTTTTCTTTACAATTTTTTTCATCCTTGGGAACTGGAGACATTCAAAATAATTATTCAATCAATTATTATTTTAGTTTTATTACATGGCTCATGTTAGGGAGCGGTATCATTTTTGAATTACCGGTACTTGTATATATTTTCTCAAAGATCGGTTTATTAACACCACCTTTTATGCGTCATTATCGCCGTCAT
>DJKX01000064.1 GCA_002436185.1 Fidelibacterota bacterium UBA6531 | reverse complement strand
GTGAACTGTTCAAGAATTTGAAAAGTTTTATATACTGATCCATTTTGGACAGATAAATTTACTGCGTCATCAGATTTGTTTAATAATTGAACCATATGTTTATTATATAAACTTATTACTATAATTGTTAAATGCCAAGAAAAATATTTACATGTTTACATTTTGTAAGAAAATTATATTGATTTAGGAAATTATTATAAAAAACAAAAAGGAATAGAATCTCACATTTCTGATAAACAGGTTTTTTATATTACCTCATCAACGCTTTGATGGTTGCATTGGATTTTGCCAGGTTATAGGTTTATTGTTTTTTTGTATTACGATACATTCATTTTACCGAAAACACTTTTAAATAATGCATTTTCAAAGTCATCATTTGAATTGTAACAGGTTCCCTTAACAGATTCCCACAATTTTCTATCTTCCATACAAAAATAGAAAAAGACTTTGTCATGCCAAGATGAAAATGCATTCCAAACAGTACCAAATATTTTTTCTTTGGTTTCAGCAGGATATGAATATTTACCGGAAGCATCTTCCATTGGTATTTGCAATACTTTACTTGGAATACCTAAGGAGCGAAGACTTTTGATGGCCGGCTTGATGAAAGTCAATGTTCCCAGTGAAATCATTCCTACTTCATCTGCAGAAAACGTAGACATCAAAGTGTTGACAATTTCATTGTAATCTTTTTCAAATCCTTCATAATGCACAATGGGATGAAAGTGAAATCCTATAATTACTTCTTTATTGGATAATTTCCTTGCGGCATTAATACGATCTTCAAGCGATACTGTAAAATGTTCCTCATTGTCAATGATGATTTGCGGATTCAATGACCAGCAAACCATTATATTTGGTGGTAGATCAACTGATAAAAAATAATCAATATTTTTTGTTTTTGTTTTGAATTCAAAAATGACATTTGGGTTATTTCTGGCAAAGTCCAGTTGGGCGTCCAGGATTCCATTTCGATTTCCCATTGCTAATGAATCTGAAGACTGCCCAGAGCCTATATGGTAGTTTTTTTGAGGATCGAGTTGAATTTTATCCAGTTTTTCAGAAAGATCAGATTCTATTTTGATTGCTCCATCTTCATAAAATGTCTGAATACTGCAGTAACTGCAACCCAGGCTGCAGCCTTGTACAGCGTCAATTGTGAGTAAATTACAGCATACTGTTTTTTCCGATGCGACAGGGCATTCACCAAATACATCATTTTGAAGTGTATTATTTTTGACTTTGCGTACTATACTTCTAACATGAGGAGCATCGGAATTATACATTGATGGAGTTGCTTTGAGGGAAAACCAAAGTTGTTTCAATTCATTTAGAATAATCTTTTTTTTATTACCATTGCCGGATAAGTGTTTCGCTTCAATTTTTTTCCACTGATTTACTATTGATGGTTCTATCCACATTTCAAAATCTATGGCCATTTCGGTTAGTTGCTGCAACTCCTGAAAAGTCAATCGATACGATTCACCGGTTGTTGTGATAAAATCTTGAAGATGATTGTCCAGGCTTTGAAACAGTTTACTCCTGCTGAAACTAATCAATTTTAATTCGTAAATTTTGTTTATTTCTATTGATTCCATGAGACATTATTTAAGAATGTTTAGGAAGGGGGATGTTTACAGCTTCCATATATTCCGTTTTGCAATTGTTTAAAAAATCAATGATTTCCTGCCGCTGTTTGATCAATTCGTAAATCAAGGGACGTTTCCGGTAAAAAATGGATAAAAAACGCAAATGTTGGCGATAATCTCTTACTCGCTGCAGATATTTTAGGACGAAATTTCCACTGGGAACGAGAGATAAGGCATACAGTAAGGTCCACAAGAAACTACCCGTCAACATAGCTACAATAATTATTTCGATCGAATAATACACTAAAAATATTGCTGTACCCGAAACCATTTTCCATGGTGCTATTTCTGATTTATACTTTACAAAATGTTTGGTGTACCACCGGGGAAATTTGTATGGAATTACATTATTTATCAGGCCATACAAATAAAGAGGAAACAAAAAAATCAAATATGATAATGCTTTAAATCGTTCCCAGAGGTTTATACTTTCTGTTGTAGGGTCTAAAAATTCATCTTTTATATGTAAGCGTTTTAAAATACGAAGATACTTACTTAACATTTCTTTAAATTTCTCTACTCGATCAGGATCATTTTCAAAATACCATTCCACTGCATTTATTAAACCTTTTGTGATTGAAAAATCCTCAGCCTTATCTTTGATTTCCATACCTAAATCAACAGCCAATTCTTGTTTGTATATAGTTTCCAAGGCTTCAACGATCTCCTGCATTTCTAAATCCTGCAAATTAATCGTTAATTTAGATAATGCTGTTTCAATTTGGTTGGTTACCTGGTAAACAGCTTCTGTTTCATCCTCTTCATATAATCGTCTATATTCCGATAAAAGAATAGGTTTCCCAAAACGGGCTGATACATCACTGCGAAATTTGATTGCCCTTGAATAGTTTAGTCCCACAGGAATAATTTTAACTCCAAGATTCCAATTATTTTCACATTCTGCCCCTAGCCCAATTCTGGCTGCTCCTGTTTTTATTTCACTTAATATACGATCACCGGTCGAAATTCCTTCTGGAAAAATAAGAAAAGCATTCCCCTTACTTAATATTTCAAATCCCTTTGTAAACGTTGATTCATTTTTGTGCATTAGAGTTGGATTATCTTGTTTGCGGTAAACAGGAACAAGCTGCATCCGTTTAAGAAACCAACCCGAAATTGGATTATTAAATAATGTACTTTTAGCAAAAAAATATAATTTTTTTCTGCAAGTATAACCAATAATAATTGGATCCATCATCGTGTTGGGATGATTGGCTGCAAAAACGATGGGAGTATCCTTAGAAATATTTTCAACATTTTCTGCTGAAATATTATTAAAGAATGTTTTTATGGCCGTAATCGCCATGAATTTGACTAAATAATACAACATGGTTTATTCGTTGCAGATTGTCCGAATATCAAATGAACTCGGATCCGGTAGCTCCCCCTTTTCTATAAGTTGTCTTAAATATTTAACTGAATAACTGGGATCAGCAACACGATTATAAAATTCAAAAATTCCCTGAATCCGCTTTGATTGAAACTTTAAGCAGTAGTGGGGGATATTTTGTAAAACTGCCTCGGATTTAGGCATAAGTGTCAAGTTGAATCCATCATAATAGTAAGACGTGTTAAAAAATTCATCCCAAAAAGGATTCACATAATTACGTAAATCAAATACACCTTCTAATTCCCATCCTTTTCCGGATCGCTTTAAATAAGTTGAATCGGATTTGCAAAGACTTAATGCAAATTGAAATCCTTGATAATTGCTTTCCAGATCGGCAAATGAAAAAACGCCAGATGGAATTTTTCCTAATATATTTTTTTCTCCATAAATGCCCATGGAAATCGCCATTCGTTTTGCTGCTTCTTCTGAATCAAGTTGCTCGAGAGCCAACATGTAAATCTTGTAGTACAGATATCCCGATGCTGTAAAATGGGTTAATTTGTCTAATCCAATGTAAATGCCACCGATGTTCACCACTTCATCAATTTGAATATTTAAACTGTAATCTTGGAATTTTTCTCCTTTTTCAAAAGGTAAATTTCTGCGGAAAATGCTCCTTTTATATCGTTCACTGATATGTATTTGATTTGTTGGATATTTGTCAATTTCTTGGGAATCTTTTAACATTTTTTCCAAAGGTGTATTTAACCCAATACCAAAATGTTTTAAAACTTTACCCGCCGCTTCTTCGCAAGAGCAGTCCGAATGATTCTTGTTAATATCGTCTAAAGCAGATTGAATTTCTGCATTGAATAGTTTATTTAAGTAATGAGATTCATCATTGGGTAGGTGGTTCCAAGCAAGGTATTGATCAACCTCGCCAGCGAAAACAACAAAATTTAGTATAAAGATTGGAAGTAAATACTTCATGGGAACTTTCTTACTATGGTGGAAAGTATATAAGAACTGAGTAGTTGGAAACTTCTTTTTGATAAACCATATTCTTATTAGGAATTTATATGAAGCAGATATTTATTATCATTGTAGGGCTAAACGTACTAGTTTCTCAAACAAATGAAGGTGAAAAAAATTATGGCAGATAAAATCCAAAAACCTGAATCAGAATGGCAAACATGTTTGACACCGGAGGAATATCGTATTCTCAGAGAAAAAGGAACTGAAGCAGCATTTACAGGTGAATATTATCATTATAAAGAAAATGGGACCTATGTTTGTGCTGCCTGTGGGAATGAACTTTTCAGTTCAAAAACAAAATACGAATCCGGAAGCGGCTGGCCAAGTTTTTATGAAGCAATTGCTGAAGGGAAAATCAACTATATTGAAGATAACAGTCTGGGTATGAAACGTATTGAAATATTGTGTGCCAAATGTGATTCCCATTTAGGCCATGTGTTTAATGATGGGCCAAAGCCGACCGGTAAGCGTTATTGTGTCAATTCTGTGTCGCTTGATTTCAATAAAAAGGAATAAACTAAAATAGTGTAATTTCCACGGACAATTTTCTAAAGAACTCACTCTACATACCAATCCCTGATAATGATACGTATACGATTAGCATTCATAATTATTTTGATAGCAAATTTAATTATTGCTGACGCTACAACTCCGTACCAACTTCCTATCTACAATGTTTCCCGGGCGCTGGGTAGTATTACCATAGATGGTCAGCTCGATGATGAAGGCTGGCAAGGGACCAATATTATAGATGAATTTTATGAGGTCATGCCAGGTGAAAACATACCACCTATTGTAAAAACAGAAGCATTTGTTACCTATGATGATGAACATTTTTATGTAGCCATAAAATGTTATGATGATCCCTCAAAGATACGTGCCCGTATTGCCAAACGAGATCGCTTATATAGTGATGATCATGCCGGATTTTCTATAGATACATATGGAGATGCAAATAGAGCAGTTTGGTTTAATGTAAATCCCCTGGGTATTCAGGAAGATGGTCAAGCTGTTGGATCTAATGAAGATGAATCATTTGATATGATTTTCTATGCAGCTGCTATTATTACAGATGAAGGTTATCAAGTTGAGATGGCTGTTCCTTTTAGCAGTTTACGTTTTCCCAATAAAGAAGAACAGACATGGCGTTTTTTAGTTTTCAGATCACACCCGAGAGATGACTTCATGCGCAAAATAGCTTCCGGAAAATTAGATCGTAATAATCCCTGCAACCTTTGCCAATTTGGATATCTCAAAGGCATCCGTGGAATAAAATCAAACAGATCTATTGAGTTCTTACCTAGCATAGTGAGCACTCAAAGCGGAGAACTGGACAGCAATGATGTGTTTCAAAATAATGAAATAAATGCTGACTTGGCTTTGGGTATTAAAATTCCCTTGGGTCAAACAACGACTGTTGAAGTGACCATTAACCCGGATTTCAGCCAGGTGGAAGCAGATATGACTCAATTTGATGTAAACAATAACTTTGCCTTATCATACCCAGAACGGCGCCCATTTTTTAATGAAGGCAGTGATCTCTTTAGTGCTGGCGGTCACCAATGGCAGCCCAATATAAAACCGGTCTATACGCGCTCAATAAATGATCCCAGTTTGGCTATGAAAGTATTGGGCAGAATCGGAAAAACAGATTTTGGTATGATCAGCGCGTTAGATGAAGAAAGTGGAATTGTAGTGCCCTTTGAAAATGGTAGTGAAATTGTGGCTCCTGGTAAAAGTCTTGTCAATGTTTTACGATTGAAACATTCTTTGGATAACAGTTCTTATATTGGTGGTGTGATCACAGATCGCCGTTATGAAACGGGAAGCGGTACAAATATTGGTGCCGATGGTATTTATTATTTAAATCAAAATATATTTATTAATTGGCAGGCCTTTGCCAGTATGACACAAGAACCCAATGACACCTCTTTATCCACAGAGATCAATGGTTCAAAATTTGATGCCGATAGTTTAACATCAGATTTCGATGGCGAAAGGTACAATGGCCATCAAATGTTTTTAAGACTGACTAGGTCAACACGTAACAGTCGATTCAATTGTTTTATTGCTGAAAAAACACCCACTTTCAGAGTAGATACAGGTTATCTTAAACAGAACCATGAGCGCAACCTTGGAGGCAACTATACCTTTATTCAATATCCAAAGACAGACCTGGTGGAAACATATACATTTACTTTAGCCACAGGCAGAGTGTGGAATTATGATATGGATATCAAAGAAAGTTGGTTTTTTACTTCATTGGGCGGAGAATTCAAAGGACGTATAGATGGAGATATTAATTATTTTATACTGAATGAAAACTTTTTGGATTCATTATACACCGGTTTACAACATTTGGAATATGATTTAGACAAAAATTTTGGTGAAAAATTCTCCATTGGCACCCGTGGTTCAAATAATAAAACGATCATACGTTATTTGGAAACACCAGAAATAGGCCGTACCCAATCATACAGTGTATGGTTTATGTTAAAACCTACCGCAAATATTTTCATTATGCCATCATTGAACTACAATGATGCTCAATACTTAGATAATGGTAGCTATTATTATAAAGGACGACGCATTCGTATGCGCTTCACATATCAGTTCAGTAAATTTCTTTCCTTTAGATTGGTTGGGCAATATTTTTACCAAAAAGATTTTGTAAATGATGAAATAGAAAAAGCTGTGGATTTACAGCCGTTGATTAGTTACCAACCAAACCCGTTCACCATATTTTATATAGGTTCATCTATTGATTTTGATGAAGGACCTGATGGTTATGAATCATTTGACATGCTGCAAAGCAACCGCCAGATCTTTCTGAAATTTCAATACCTCTTTCAAACTTAAGCCCTTCTCCCTCCCGGTGTTGTAAATTTCGATCATGAAACCGGACGTAATACTTTGCCATTACGGTGAAATCGGCTTAAAAGGTAAGAACCGTGGATATTTTGAAAAAAAGCTGCAAGAAAATCTTCGAAAAACTCTAAAGAAATTTTCACCAGATACTTTTTCTTCCATTGGCCGTATGTTTGGCCGGCTCATTATTCGATTGAATAAACAAGGACAAAATGAAATAGACTCTTTAAATGCTGCATTAAAAAATGTGTGCGGAATGGTCTATTTCGCTCCGGCTTTTAAAGTCGTACAGAATAAAGATAAAATTACAAAGCTTGCTGTTGAATTAATGTCAGTTGAGGATTATAATTCTTTTCGAGTAACAACCCGCAGGACGGATAAAGATTTCCCTGTGAGTAAACAAAAAATGAATGAAGATGTGGGCGCTGCCATTTTAGAGGCAACCGGGAAAATGGTAAATCTCAATCATCCTGACAAAACATGTTTTATAGATATTGTTGATGGGAAAGCATTTGTTTATACAGAGCGTTTTAACGGACAAAGCGGTCTACCTGTGGGAGTGAGCGGGAAAGTGATGTCTATGCTTTCTGGGGGAATTGATTCTCCGGTGGCAGCATACTATGCCATGAAACGAGGTGCTGTTGTTTCATTTGTCCATTTTCATTCTGTGCCATATACCAATGAAGCATCCATAGAAAAAGTCAGGGAAATGATTGAAAAACTACAGGTATTTCAACAAAAGATTTCTCTTCATTTGGTTGAATTAGCACCCATCCAAAAAGAGGTCATGGTATTAACTGCTGAAAAATATCGCATTATTCTTTACCGCCGTTTCATGGTACGCATTTCAGAAGCATTGGCAAAAATACAAAAAGCAAAAGCATTAGTTACAGGTGACTCATTAGGACAAGTTGCATCACAGACATTGGAGAATATGAGTGTAATTGAAGAAGCAATCAGCGTACCATTACTTCGGCCATTGATCGGCTTTGATAAGTTGGAAATAATTACCAAAGCGAGGGAAATTGAAACATATGATATTTCCATTCAGCCTGATCAGGACTGCTGTGCATTATTTGTCCCTAAACATCCGGCGACAAAAGCGAGGCTTGTAGACGTTATAATTGAAGAAAAAAAACTGGATGTAGAAATGCTGATTCAGCAGGCAATAAAAAATGTCAAAACAGAGATATTTGAATGAAAGTTGCCCTCTTCGGCGGTACGGGCTTCGTGGGGAATTATATTATTTATGAACTGTTGAATGCCGATCACGAACCCCATGTATTGGTCCGCCCTCAAAATGCTTCAAAACTCATCCAGGCTGATAAATGCACTGTCTATTCCGGGCACATTGAAAAAGAGACTGTCATTCAGGATATGCTGGCTAACACCAATGCTGTTATTTACAATATTGGACTCATACGCCAGTTTTCAAAAAAAGGAATCACATTTGAAAAATTACATTTTGAGGGTGTAAAACGAACAATAAAACTGGCAGAAACAGCCGGGGTGAAACGATTTATCTTAATGAGTGCTAACGGTGCAAAAATGCAGGGAACTTTATATCAAACTACAAAGTATCTTGGAGAACAATTGTTGAAAAACTCCACGTTGGATTGGACCATTTTCCGCCCAACACTCATTTTCGGAGATCCAAGAGGCACAGTTGAATTCTGTTCCCAATTAAAAAGGAACATGCTTGTATTACCTATTCCGGCTCCATTATTCTATAGTGGGTTATTCCCCCAAAATGCTGGTTCATTTTCATTCAATCCTGTTCATGTAACTGATGTAGCGAAATGCTTTGTACGCACATTAGAAAAAGAAACTGCAATTGGGAAGACCTTTGAAATAGGAGGTGAACAAACAATAACATGGAAAGAATTAATCAAAACAATTACATCAGCATATGGAAAAAATAAGTGGACCATCCCGGCATCTGTATTTCCCATTAAAACACTGGCAAAACTTTTAGACAGATTTGCCTGGTTTCCCGTTACCGCTGATCAATTAACTATGCTTATGGAAGGGAATACGTGTTCATCAAATGTGTTTGAAGAATTTGATGTGAAACCCATAGAATTTAATAGTGAAAGCTTACAGTATTTAAATGAGTAGAATACTATCAATCGTTGTAACTTTTGCATTGGATTAATCTCATGTTAAAATTCTTTACACTGTCAGTAATTATGCTTGGTTTCCTCTGGGGAAAAAGTATGCCCATTTCAGTTGGTGACCCTGCACCGGAATTTTCATTGTCGGATGAAAATGGACAAATTCATGCTCTTTCACAGTATCGAGGTCAAAAAATTGTTGTTTATTTTTATCCGAAAGATGACACACCTGGGTGTACAAAAGAAGCCTGTGGTATTCGAGATGAATTTAGTTCATTTGTAGACAATCAAATTGTTGTTTTTGGTGTCAGTTATGACAATGCATCCAGCCACAGGAAATTCAAGAAAAAATTCGACCTCCCCTTTCACTTACTCTCTGATGAAGATAAATCAGTGTCCAAACTTTATGGTGCAGATGGAATGTTTTTCCCCAGTCGGAAAACGTATTTAATTGACGAGGATGGTAAACTTCTTAAAATTTATGATAAGGTTAATGTTTTAAATCATGCCGAGGATATTTTACGCACTTTTGCTAAAAACGATTAAGTTTTCAGCCCCTTTCATATTTTTATTTATAACGTCTATTTCCTTCGGTCAGACTTCACGTATTAGCGGCATTATTACGGATGCTGAAACCGGAGAAACCCTGATTGGAGCCAATATTTATATCCGCGAAACAGGACAGGGAATGGCTACAGATGGAAATGGTTATTATGTATTGGATAATCTAGAACAAAATTCCAAAACGCTGGTTGTTTCTTTCCTTGGTTTTGAACAGGTTGAAATACATCTTGAACTCGAACCGGGAATATCCCGCAAAATAGATATTTCATTAAAACATGATGTTATTGCTTTGGGTGAAATTGAAGTATCTGCAGAAAAAATGGCTCGTCAGTTTAATATCCAGCCTGGAAGAGTCAATTTAAATACCCGTCAGATTAAAGCACTTCCCTCTGTTTTGGAACCGGATATTTTTCGTACGATACAAGCATTACCTGGAGTACTGACTCAATCTGAATTCAGTACCGGTTTAATAATCCGTGGTGGTAATACAGATCAAAATTTAATTCTTCTTGACGGCATTACGGTTTACAATCCGTCCCATCTTGGCGGAGTATTTTCAAATTTTATTGTGGATGCGGTGAAAGATGCTGAACTGATTAAGGGTGGTTATAATGCGGAATATGGCGGCCGCCTTTCAGCAGTTTTGAACGTTACAAGCCGAGAGGGAAATAGAAATAAATTCGATGCAAAATTGAATATCTCAATCTTATCAGCACAGGCGACCATGGAGGGCCCCATACCAAATGGTGCATGGCTGGTTTCAGGACGACGAACTTATTTTGATAAAATATTAGAAAATACTGACTTAAACGTTCCACCATATTATTTCTATGATCTGCAAGGTCATGTCTTTACTGATTTAACAGAAAAAGATCGATTAAGTATTAGTTTTTATACAGGGATTGACGATTTTAATTTTGACGATCTTGGCATGGATTCATATTGGGGGAATGAAACATTCAGTTTGGCCCACAGAAAACTATTCAGTGATCTTCTCGTAGGAAATTTTCTTTTAGCCAGCAGTCGATTTTTTACATATTTCAACTTGGGAGGCGAATCCGGTCTTACTCAAGATAATACGATTCATGATTTAACGGCATCGGCGAATTTCTCTTATTACCAAAATGAAAAGATGACTTGGAAATTCGGCGGGCAGGTTAAGCGGCTCGGGTTTGATTATGATAATACATTTGGTGATACCACACTTTTTGAAGTCAAAGAAGCCCCCAATGAATCAGCTGTTTATACAAAATTAAAATGGATGCCAAATAAACGATTAGTTATTGAGCCGGGCTTTCGATTAAATGGCTATGACGCCCATCCGGATAAATTATTCCCCGATGTCCGTTTAGGATTGAAATACCTCCTCACGGAAGATCGTTATATTAATTTTGCACTTGGGAATTACCATCAGTTTATCATGACGATTCAAGATGATTATAATCCGACACTATTGGACTTTTGGATGGCTATTGACGAATCTGTAGACCCGGGTAAATCCATCCAGGTAGTACTAGGTTATGAAGAATATTTTGGCCTGCTATATAAACTTCAAATCGAGACATATTACAAAGATCTAAAAAATATGCTTACGTTTATAGAAACGAGAGCATCAACAGATGAAGTGATTTCTGATGAATCTATTTCTGCTATGTTTGATGTAGCTGATGGTTATGCATATGGACTTGAGGTATTTGCTCATAAAATGCATGGGCGGTTGAATGGATGGATTTCGTATACATACTCCATTTCCAGAAAAATGATGACTGGAGAAGAATATTATACCAATTGGGATCGCCGTCATGCGTTTAATATTATTGGTAATTTTAATATCAATAAAAAATGGACGTTGAATTGGCAATGGGCATACCAGTCAGGTCAGGCGTTTACTCCCATTCTTGGTAAATATATTGAGGATCTCGACTATACGTTTGATAGTATGCAAAGCAGTTTCAGCACCGTACCCGGTTCTCGAAATTCAGGTCGTTATCCTCCATTTCACCGATTGGATTTGGGTATCATTCGAAACTTTAAATTCAAAAAATTTGATATGGATTTATACCTTCAAGTTATCAACAGTTATGATCGAGATAATATTTTCAGGTACATATATTATTTTGGCAGTTCACATAATGGACTTGATGATGATGGCGATTGGGATAAGAAAGAAGACGATCTAAACAGCAATGGATATCCTGACCCTGGAGAACCCCATGTAGATGAAGCCGATGAAGAACAGGTTCAGCGTAATGATATCTCCATTTTTCCCATTATACCCTCAATCGGAATTAGTATTGATTTTTGATGATGAATAAATTTATTACAATTAGTTTTTCAATATTATTCCTGTCCTGCGGGTTTGATGATGATATAGCCGTTTACGAGGATAAACTTGTTATTTTTTCAAATTTATCTGCTGGTTTCCCCATGGGTACTGTTGGAGATACATGTTATGTTTCTTTGTCCTCATCAATAGAAGACGAGGTTGAATTGAGCACACTTTATATTAGTGATGCAATCGTTACAATTACGCGACTTTCATCAACGAGTGAGATATATGAATTGTTTCCCGTGCCTGGAAGAAAAGGGCGGTATCTTACTCCGGATTCTATCATTTTTCAACAGGGTGAAACGTATTCTTTGAGTGCCAAATGGGATGAATTTGAAGTAACTGCAGAAACAACCATTCCGGATGGGATGGATTTTTATAGTCCGGAAAATGGAACTCATTTTTGTGATGGAGAAGAAATGACTGTTACCTCCGTCAATACAGATAATTTTGAGTTGCAGTGGTTGAATTATATGAATCAACCGGATACGTTAATGCATTTAGTAAATCCATTGTCTATATCACAGGCAGTATACAAAAATGGCGGATGCTATACTGAAAGTTTTGCATCATTTCCTCTCTTTATGCTGGATTTTGAAGCAGATAATTATGCCACAATTAAAGTGACGACTTTGGCATTACAAGCACATGAAAGAGGATTAGAGCCATACAATGATTTAGATAACAATGGACTTTACGATGACACAATCGATACATTTCTGGATTACAATCGTAACCAAATAAGAGATTCATCTTTTGTCAATTTAATCTATGATTCATCTAGGGTATATCAAATTTGGAAAGGGAAATATTTCAGAGATGATCGTGGGGATCCGTATCGTATTAATCCTTTTTTCTGGCAAATGTCCCAACCCCCTTTACCTATGAACTGGTTGTTTTTCAATTACTATGGATTACATATTGTCATGCTTGAAGCAACGGATGAGGCGTATTACAATTACTATAGCGGTGATCCGGCCGGACAGAATATTTATATTCTTCCCGAATCAAATATTACGGGAGGATATGGCTTATTTTCTTCTACAAACGCCAAGGCGTTTTTGGTAAATATTATTCCTGAAGAATAAACAATGGATGTTTAGACACAACGATATATTAAGGAAAAAATAATTAGTGATTTGATCTAAAACCATTAAGCAAGAGCCCCAAATTTGCGGGGTTTTTTGTTTGGGGGATGATTGGTATATTTAAGTCAATCTTTTTTGGAGAATATTATGGAAAACAAAGATAAGCCTTGCTGTGATCAAGAATGCAAATGCTGTAATGGTACATGTTCCTGCAAAGGATGTGAAGAGGGTAAACCCTGCAACTGCGACTGTGATTGTGCCTGCTGTAAAGAAGAATGCTGCTGTTCTAAATAAAATAGAATTTTTATAGAACCATCAAACCCCGCTTACTTGTCCAGCGTAACAGCATGGAGATGGAGCGGGGTTTTTTGTTTTCCC
>DJKX01000070.1 GCA_002436185.1 Fidelibacterota bacterium UBA6531 | reverse complement strand
GATGGTTGGTTTCATTCATAATATCTCCTTATCTAATTAGTCTGAGAGCACTCATCAGGAGTACAGGCATAGGAAAGAATGAGCACTGAAAGACCTACGCCCACGCCGTGTCACTGTAAGGTATGGGATTCTACAGTAACAGCAAGTGATCTCTCCTCCATACCAGACAGCGTGAACAGACGAGCATTGGATAGTTACGAAGATCACCAGATGCCAATTCGTAACATAATGCAACTATGCCTGACTGTACATTATAAGATATTCCGATCTTATTATCCTAGTATTTGCTATAATTTACAAACATTCATTTAAGTGAGTGTTGGATTATTTATATGCTAATTGGGTTAGGAATGAAGAATCGGAGAGGTGGGCTTTAGATGCCAGAAAATGTTGCTCAAATTCCTATTTTCAACCAGGCAAAATAAAAGGAAATAAGAAATAATTATAAATTGTTTGTTTGTAAATAGTACATATATGAATTAAATTACGGATATTAGTATCCTATTATCTTATTTAATATGTCATCAATAGAAAAAAGTACCGGATTCCTTGTTGTAAGAACTGCCAGAAGTATGAAAAAGTCTCTTGACTCTAATCTGGCTGAATTTGGGATAACTTCGTCACAACATCATGTTTTAAGTGTGTTAAACGACAAGGATGGCCAGGCACTTTCAGCTATAGGGAAAGAAGTGTTTCTCGATAAACCTGCCATAACTGGATTGGCTGACCGTATGGAAAAAGACCAGTTAGTTAAACGGAAAAGATGTAAAGATGACCGTAGAGTTGTAAAGTTGTTCTTAACCAAGCAGGGAATAGCTACCTTAAAAAATTATGAAAAAATAGTGATTCAAACTGATAAAGATCTGGTGTCCATGCTTTCTAAAATTGAATTAAATGATTTTAGGGAAATGCTAAATCTAATCTGGGAAAATTCCAATGGAATCAATCCTAAAAAAGAAAATATATGAGTGATTTTCCAATTTTCACCGGATGGAATAATCAATCCCTAGAAGAAGTGCTGTGGTTGTGCCAGGAAACAGTTGAAGACCCTGAGATGCCTACCGTAAAAAAGTGGCAAAACTCCGGGAGACAAATCCTTGGACATTTTCAAGTATATTTCCCCGAGGAAATTGCGCATGCAGCAGGAATGCTACCACTGAAAATATCAGGTGCACCCATAGGTACAAAACAGGCAGACAGCCGATTTGGATCCTACCTTTGTTCGGTAATAAAAACATCCCTGGAACTTGCATTAAGCAATACAATAAAACTTGATATGTTTGTTACACACCCGATTTGCGATGCAGCAAGAAATCTTGCTTCCATTTGGGGACGTAATTTCAATTACCCCTCTCAAATCCTCTACCTTCCTCAAAATCCTAATTCAAAATATTCTGTAGAATATCTCCGTAATGAATATGGACGTTTGAAAGATGAAATTGAGACCATTTCCAATAAAAAAATATCTGACAGAGATTTATATGCTTCAATTTCCATCTTTAATCTTAACCGTAAATTATTACGGAAATTGTATGAGATAAAGAAAACTACACCGTGGTTGATTTCAATTAATGAGGCTTATGCTCTGACTGCGCTGGGTGGAATGATACCACGAGAAGAACACAACAATCTACTTAAGAAGGTCTTACCTATGATTGAAAAGAGAAAAGCAAAAGAACAGGATCGTATTCGTGTTGTTTTTGAAGGCGGTTTTTGTGAACAACCACCATTAGATATGCTTCGATCAGTAGGGCGAACCTGCTATGTTGTGGATGACGACTTGCTTATTGGGCTTAGATGGATATTGCATGATATTGTTCCCGATGGTGACCCCTTAAGAGCATTAGCCGAAGCTTATATTGAAGATTCATCCTACAGTCCAGTTCAGCATGATCTTCGAAAACCGAAGGAAAAAATGTTGTTGAAACGAATTAATAATTCAGGAGCGGAGGCTGCTATTATTACCGCTGCTAAAATGTGCGAACCCGGACTCGAGGAGCAAGTTGCCTATACTCGAACTCTTGATGAGCACGATTTCCCTTATTTTGTAAGTGAATTTGAAGAAAATATGACCAGTTTCGACCATTTGGAAATTCAATTAGAAACATTCATAGAAAACATCCTTTTTGATTAGAAGAATTATATGAAGAAAAGCACTAATCAACAGTTAGTTGGTCGTGGCACCCGGAATGGAGCTGCGCTATTCCGGAACTGGTTCCAGAATTTATCTGACGCAGCAAAAGATAACATTCCGACTGCGTATGTGTTTGTCATGGGAAGTATGGCAGAAATATTGCGTGTCTTCGATTTACCAATGGTATTCCCTGAGATCAACTCTCTGCAAACAGCTATACGACATGTTTCGGATGATTATTTGAACGAAGCGGAGGATTACGGTTATTCGCCGGATATTTGCGGATATGTTAAAGCGGATGTTGCAATGCAGCTTCGCGGAGGTGAACATCCAATGGGGAAAATCCCAAAGCCCGCTATTGCTGTACTAACCAATGCATGTAACACTTATTTGAAATGGGGTGAAATCTGGGAAAGAATGTATGGCATTCCAATGTTTACAGTAGATGTACCTGCAACACGGGAAGCTGGCCGTGCAAGTAAAAAGGGGAGTGAACAGTTTATATGGGAAAGAAATTATATCGTAGAGCAACTGAAAGAACTCATTGAATTATGTGAAAAGGTTTCAGATAAAAAATTTGACATAGACCGGCTCCGAGAAATTATGGGGTATGTTAATGAAATGAGTACAAATTACAAACGCATGCTTGAGCTGAATAAGAGTAAACCTTCCCTATTTAATGCACTCACAGACGGTACAATTTACCTAGGTGTGGCAAATACTTATCGCGGTACAAAAGAAGGAGTTGACTATTTCAATGATCTGGTTGAAGAATTGGAGTATATGTCAAATAACAGCATCGGCACATTAACCGATGAAAAATACCGACTTGGATTCCTAGGTGTCCCCTGCTATCCGATATTCCGCCGATTCAATGAACTGTTCAGTGAATGGGGTGGAACATTTGTAGCATCCACTTATCTTTGGTTTGCTACTGGTGGTACTAATCTAGGAGTTCAATATGATTTGACCAACCCCCTTGAATCCTTGGCAGAAGGTATTCTCATAACTGTGCGTGATGCCATGGATTCCATGTTCAACCCGGAAATTCCTCTGGTCGGACTTATTGATGAATATGCTCTGGACGGTGTCATATATCATCCCATAAAAAGCTGCCGAACAGTTTCAACGGGGTTGGCAGATAACCGGAGGGCATTAATGGAAATGAAAGATATCGCTACTCTCTTTCTTGAATCCGATATGATGGACCAGCGTGTGGTTTCTGAAGCACAAATGAAGAACAGGGTTGATGCTTTTTTTGAAGGACTGGAATCACGGAAAGTACGTTTGATGGAAGGAGTAGTATAATATGGCATACGCAGCAGGAGTGGATGTCGGTTCCACACAGACAAAAGCAGTTATCATTTGTGAAGACGGGAATATTGTAAGTCGGGCTTTAATCGATACGGGAGCGAATGTTGTAAAGGCGGCAGAAAAAGCATTTTTACTTGCGTTAAACGACGGGAATGTCCGTGAAGAGGAAGTGTCCTATGTAATCGGTACCGGATATGGACGCTATAAAGTTACTTTCGGGAATACCCAGATCACAGAGATCAGCTGTCATGGTCGGGGAGCTGTCAAGATGTTCCCCGGCACCCGTACTGTTTTGGACATGGGCGGGCAGGACACCAAAGCTATTAGCGTAAGTGAAGCGGGTGAAATTGTGGATTTCTGCATGAATGATAAATGTGCTGCAGGAACAGGACGTTTCTTAGGTGCAGCATCAATGGCGTTAGATATCCCCCTTGATGACCTTGGACCCACAGCCTTGAACTCCCAAAAACCGGTAAAAATAAGTACAACCTGTACAGTGTTTGCTGAAACGGAAGTGCTATCCTGGCTCGGTAAGGGAAAAAAAATCCAGGATATTCTTATGGGAGTTCACAAATCAATTGCATCTCGATCTGTTAGTCTCCTTAGACGGGTTGGTATTTCAGAAGAGATCACATTCACCGGCGGTGTCGCTAAAAACACCGGAATGATTCAGGTGTTAAATGAAACATTGGAAAAGAAAATGAATGTCAGTGAGGATTCACATTTTATGGGTGCCCTTGGAGCAGCTCTTTTTGCATTAGATCATATTGTAGCCAGCAGAAACCCTATCAAGGTGACAGCATGAAGCATGTTGTTGGTATTGATGTTGGGTCCACCTACACAAAAGCAGTTATCCTGTCTCCTGACCGGAAAATTGTTGGAAAAGAAATGCACCCTACCGGATTCAAATTAGGTGAAATTTCAAGGAAAGTTTTCGATGATGCCATGCAAAATTCAGGTCTACAGGAAAATGATATTGGATATACTATTTCTACCGGCTATGGTAGACACCGGGTTGAGTTTTGTGATTTAACAGTTACAGATCTTACAGCCACTGCTCGAGGTGCAAATTTTTATTTTCCAAAAACTAGAACCGTATTGGACATTGGTGGGCAAACTATGAAAGCCAGTCGACTGAATGAATACGTGAAAGTGAAATCATTCCGATTGAATGATAAATGTGCTGCAGGAACAGGAGCATTTCTCGAAAAGACTGCTCGTTATATGGGTTATGAAACCGAAGAAATCGGTCCATTGGTACAAACATCTAAAGAGGATGTCCCAATTTCTGGAGTCTGTGCTGTATTTGCCGAATCTGAAGTGATTAACCAACTCTCCCTTGGATCAGCGCCTGCTGATATTATGCATGGTGCAATGTTCTCACTTGTGAAACGTGCAGTTCAGCTGCTTAAAAGAGTGAGGATGGAGTCGGAAATTACACTTACCGGTGGTATCATGCGGTTTAAAACAATGATAGATGTATTGAGGGAAAATGTCACTGAAAAAATTAATGTCGCTGATGGGGAAATGATTCAATTTACAACTGCACTCGGTGCCGCTACACTCGCGTTGCAGCGACTGGAAAAGATTGGAGATTCGTAATGGAAAAACTTTGTGGAATTGCTCAATCCTTTGCAGACGAAAAACTGAAAACAGCAGGTTGGGAGAAACAATTTACCTGTGGGGAACCCAGACTGACTGAAGCAAAACAACTATATGAAACCATGGGAAGAGAAGTCCATCTTGAGCCTTTGTCAGAGAATGCCCAGCCCATGGGAGCAAATTGTGATGCCTGCTATATCTCCTGCAGTAATGAAATGCAAACAATATGGACAAAGTCAAAAGAAAGATTATGATTATATCTGATCATTTCAGTAGTTCTTTCCACCTGCCGGATTATTCCAAAAATCTGGCAACTCTACTCAAAGAAAACGTCAATAAATTTTCATGCCATCCAGTTTATCAGGAAGTTAAGAATGAAACCTATAGACCCTTAAGCTGGGAAAAATTATATCAACATATACTTTCCATTCAGGACTGGCTTCAGTCAAACGGATTTAAAATGGGCGACCGGATGGCGATCTTATCCAGGAATTGTCAGGAAATGCTGGAACTGGAGTTAGCTGTCATGTCCATGGGAGCAGTTTCAGTACCCATTTTTCCTGGGTACCCGGAGAGTCAGGCAAAACACTTGCTTAATTTTTGTAATCCGACGTTTGCTGCTGTAGATGATCAAGAGCAATATGCCAAAATTAAATCCCAGAAATTACTGAAAAAGATTATTCACTTTTCAACTATCGAAGAAAATGATAATCCCAATTTGACATCCTTTGAAAACCTGACTTCTTGTTCTCCTAGCTCCACTGATATTTGCGGATTGAATATTTCCCCTGATACAGTTTCCTTAATGATGTACACGTCAGGAACGATGGGAAAACCAAAATGTGTGCAATTGACTCATAAAAATATTCTATCTCAGCAGGCGTCAATGAAAGTTTTGTGGGATTTGAACCAGCGAGACCGTTTTTTGTCATTTTTACCATGGCATCACAGTTTTGGCGGAATCTTCGAAAAATTTGCTGCAATTGTTAATGGTGCTACCCTATCGCTCGAGCACAGTTACGGAAAGGATATTAATACACTTTTGCATAATTGGGAGCAAATACAACCAACAGTATTTTTTAGCGTTCCCCTTATATATCAGGAAATTGCAACGAAAGTCATGCAGGACTCAAAAATAGAACAAATGATTTTTCACAATGAATTGCGGTTTATTTTTACAGCAGCGGCCCCCCTACCCCGGACAATTACGGATCTTTTCGATGACCATGGAATTCCAATCGTGGAAGGCTGGGGGTTGACAGAAACATCTCCCTGCTGTACCGTAACAGATCCAAATATTCCCCGAGAACCGGGCATTGTGGGTAAACCCATTCCAGGTGTTTCAGTTAAAATAGATGAGGATGGGGAAATCCTCGTAAAAGGCCCCAATGTTATGACCGGTTACTATAATAATCCCAATGCAACTACTGAAGTGATGGAAGAAAACGGGTGGTTCCGTACAGGTGATGTAGGAAAATATACTGAGTCAGGACTAAAACTAATTGCCCGGAAAGACAGAATCTTTAAACTTTCAAATGCTGAAAAAGTGATTCCAACGGAAATTGAAAACCTCATTGCAAAAGACTGTGCCTACCTGGCCCATGCCTATATGGTCGGTAACGGGCGAGATCATCCCATCATTCTTCTTTTCCCCAACAAAAGTCTCTTCTCCCAAAAGCCAGACGAATCACTATTAATGAAAAAATGTGACTGCCCCACCGGAATGAACGACTATGCAAAATGTTTACAAGAATGTCTGCAGCGGTGGAATCACTCAATTCTACCAAAATATTCTCGGTACAAAAAAGCTATATTGATTGATTACGAACTCAGTATTGAAAATGAGGAATTAACACCTTCCATGAAACTAGCCCCGAACATTGTAGGGAAAGTATTTAAGGCGGAGATTGATTCTCTTTATGAACGAGGTAAAGCAGCATCTGACACAGTATATGTAATTGACTTGGAGTAAATGATGGCCCGACTTAAATCACAGCAAACATTAAAGAGTATTCTGCACGATTATTTTACAGGAATGAAATCTCCGATAGCCTGGTGTACCAGTGCCGGTCCTGTAGAAATACTGCGGGCCCTGGGTTTTGAAGTTTACTTTCCGGAGAATCACGGCGCCCTTTTAGGTGCATCGCGAACAGCTGAAAAATACATTCCTCGAGCACATCAGGCTGGGTATGATAGCGAAATCTGCTCCTATCTGACAGCGGACATTGGAGCATGGCTCATGAAGGAAACTCCGCTCACACATGTTTATGGAATTAAATCTATTCCTACACCCGATCTCATAGTTTACAATACCAACCAGTGCCGAGAAGTATCCGAATGGTTCAACTTTTTTGGGCGTGAATACGATTGTCCAGTAGTCGGTATTTACCCGCCGAGATACTTAGAGAAAGTTTCGCAGGCTGATGTAGAAAATGTTGTAGCTCAATTAAAGAATTTGATATCCATCGGTGAAAAAATTATCGGAAAACCTTTGGAAAATGAAAAACTAACGGAAATAATGATGTTGAGTTTTGAAGGATCATCGCTGTGGAAGAAAGTGCTGGAAACTTCAATTCATTCACCGGCACCGCTTACCTATTTTGATGGTTGTATTTTGATGGCGCCCATTGTCGTTCTTCGCGGAACCAAAATATGTGTTGACTTCTACAGTGAAGTTTTGGCCGAATTGGAAGATTTGGTCGTGAAAAATGAAGGTGCTGTCCAAGGCGAAAAAGTCAGGATTTATTGGGAAGGCATGCCCGTATGGGGACGGTTGAGATCGCTGGCAGAACTGTTCGCACAAAACCACACTGCAGTGGTCGTCTCCACTTATTGCAACAGCTGGATATTTGATGCCTTTGATCCTCAAAAACCACTCGAATCCATGGCCTATGCTTATACACAAATTTTTATCAACCGTGGAGAAAATTCGAAATTGAAAATGATAAAAAAATTAATCGAACTATTCAAAGTCGACGGAGTGGTATTTCATGATTCAAAAACCTGTTTTAATAATGCTAACAATCGCTTTGGTCTCCCCAAAAGGATAACAGACGCCACAGGGATAGATACTATTTCGTTTGACGGAGATTTGGTGGACTTACGGTTTTTTTCAGACGGTCAAACGCGAACCAAGCTGGAGACCTTTATCGAACAAATCAAATATAAAAAACAAGCCAAATATTCATTGTCCCATGACTGAAAAACCAAAAACTCAGTTAAAAATTGGCGTCATCGGTGCTGGGCCGGTTGGACTGACACTGGCTGCACATCTTATTGAAGCCGGTGCTCAAGTAATTATCTGCGATATTTTAAAGGAAAAAATTGATGAATTAATTAAAGCCGGAATAAAACTGACCAATTCGATCAACAAGGAGATACAAGTCAATCATGCTTGCAACAGCATTTCTGAGTTGGCGGATTATGATTTGGACCTGATCGTGATTTCTGTTAAAACAACTGCCTTAAACAAAGTGATAGAACAAATAGCACTATTAGATTCCGAAAAAGTGTGTGTGATGTGTGCTCAAAACGGTATTGACAACGAATTAATCACAGCTCAGGCTTTTGGAAAACAGCGCACATTAAGAATGGTCATCAATTATGCCGGCGAAATGAAAAAACTGAATACAGTAAATGTAACTTTTTTCAACCCTCCCAATTACGTTGCTGCCTTAGCGAAAAATAGCCAACAGATTGCAGAATCATTTACAAGCCTTCTCAATACAGTCGATCTTGAAACAGCAATATCAGATTCGGATGAAATACGAAATCATATCTGGGAAAAAGCAATTTTGAACGCAGCTTTAAGCGGGTTATGTGCTATCTCACACCGTACTATGAAAGAGGTGATGAGCTTCCCAGAAACAGTTGATATGGTAGCCGGAATTATCGATGAATCTGTCCAAGTAGTCAAAATGGAGAATATTGAAATACGAAAAGGATTTAGAGAGGATTGTATCCGTTATTTAAAAAAAGCCGGCCATCACCGGCCATCAATGCTGGTTGATATTGACAATGGTGTTGAAACAGAAATTGATCATCTCAATGGAAAAATTGTTGAATATGGTAAAAAACACCAAATTGATACTCCTCTGAATCAAGGTGTAACTGCACTGATCCATCTACACGAAAAAAAGAAAATGGGTCAGTATTATCTTGGTATTGATTTAGGATCATCATATACAAAATTGGTTGTTATAGATGATTCAGGGGAGCTCGTTTTTAACAGTGTTATCCCTACATTAAGCCGAAATAAAAATAAATTCAGAAATCAGTTATCGAAAATAAATAAACAGTTTTCTATTAACAAAGTCTGCACAACTGGATATGGAAGGGACAGTTATAAAGGTGACCTGCAAACTACTGAACTGATCTGTGCATCAGCTGGATTATCTGCATCATTCCCGGAACATAAATGCATCATTGATATTGGTGGTGAAGATATTAAAATTATTGAAAGCGGTCCTGATGGCGAGGTGAATAACTTTTACATGAATGATAAATGTGCTGCCGGTACCGGGACATTTATAACTGAAATTGCAGAGAAAGCAGAATTGGAACTAAATGAAATGAGTGACCTTGCAGAATTAGCTTCCGGTTCCAAAGTCATAAACAGTTTCTGTACAGTTTTTGCGAAATCGGAAATCCTCGGCTGGAAATTCAATAATATTCCCATTGAAGAAATATCCAAAGGAATATATCTTTCCATTATCAATCGTATCCGGAAACTACCGGTACGTACTAATATTCCCATTATGCTCTGTGGTGGCGTGATTGCATATCACCCTTATTTGCAGGATTTATTAGCAAAAGAACTTTCAGTTGATGTTACTACCGCGCCTAACCCTCAATATATAGTTGCCTTAGGAGCTTCGGTCTTAGCACAGAAAAATCATCGTCAATTAAATCATAATCCGGATCATGTGAAATGAGAATAGCATTTGCATGTACGTACAATGATGTATTTCTGATCAATGGAGCACGCACCCCATTTGGGAAATTCATGGGGTCATTAGGTGCGGTTACTTCCACAAATTTAGGTATTATTGCAAGTAAAAATGCGATTGAGAAATCTGAAGTGAAACCGGCTGATATAGACCATGTGATCTATGCAAATATCATTCAATCCAGTTTTGATGCAATTTATATTCCACGGCACATAGGATTATATTGCGGAATTCCCTCAACAGTACCCGCTTTATTGGTACAGCGTATTTGTGGCTCAGGTTTTGAATCTATCATATCTGGCGCAGAACAAATAGTATTAGAAAAAGCCAGCATTGTGTTGGCCGGAGGGGCAGAAAATATGACACTTACCCCTACATCTTCATTCGGGAACAGAATGGGATATCGGTTGGGGGGATTAAAATTTGGTGACATGCTATTTGAAGGTCTATATGACCCTGCCGGAAAATGTTCAATGGGACAAACTGCTGAAAACCTTGCAAAAAAATATAATATTTCACGAGAAGATGTTGATGTATTTGCCCTCAGGTCACATTCTCTAGCCGTTAAAAAGATGACGAGTGGTGTTTTCGCTAAAGAAATTACACCTGTGAGTTCGGGTGTAATTGAAACAGAAGGATTAGCACCACGAAAAATTCGGACAATTCCAAGTAAATGCGCATTAGATTTTGATGAAAATATCCGCGAAACAAGTCTGGAGCAATTACAAGGATTAAATCCGACATTTGCGAAAGATGGTGTGCAAACAGCCGGTAATTCGAGTGCTATTGTGGATGGTGCAGCATCCGTAATTGTTGCATCAGGTGATGCGGTAAAATCAAAAGGATTGAAACCATTGGCTAAAATTGTTGCATCAGCTTCTGCTGGTGTTGAACCGAATATCATGGGTATTGGACCGGCACCTGCAATCCGAGATGTGCTTGATAAAACGGGGTTATCTATAGATAATATCGACCTTTTTGAAATCAATGAGGCTTTTGGTGCGCAGATTGTTGCAGTTGAAAGAGAGCTTGAATTAGATCGAGAAAAACTTAATGTAAATGGAGGTGCTATAGCTATTGGGCACCCATTGGCAGCGACTGGAACACGACTAACTCATACATTAGCATTAGAGCTTAAGCGACAAAATGGTAAATATGGAATTGCCTCTGCCTGTATTGGTGGTGGGCAGGGAACTGCAATACTCATTGAAAATTGTGATTAATCACGAAAAGTTTGAGTTCATAATTAGCGTCTTTATTACAACTTCGCCCAATACAAGCGTGGCCAAAAAAGAACTAAAATGAGTATGATAAAATCTTGGCAAATGACAGCAAAAGACCATCCTTTTGAGTTGGTTGAAAAATCCATCCCCATCCTTGGAGAGGATGAAGCTTTAGTGAAAATATCTGGTTGTGGAGTATGTCATACAGATATCAGTTTTTGGCATTATGGGGTGCCTACTAAACATGAACTCCCTCTAGTATTAGGACACGAAATCAGTGGAATTGTTGAAGATGGTCCATCTCATTTGGTGGGCAAATCAGTCATTATTCCAGCGGTTATGCCATGTGGTGATTGTGATTTATGCAACGCTGGACGAAGCAATATCTGCCAAAAACAGCAGATGCCAGGCAATGATTTTCACGGTGGATTTTCTACCCATATCGTTACACCATCTAAATATTTGGCAGTTGTTTCTGATTCTGCCTTGCAAGGCCACTCATTGGCAGAATTGGCGGTTATTGCTGATGCGGTTTCTACACCTTATCAGGTGATGGTGAAAAGTGGGATTCATGAGGGTGATTTTGCAATCATCATTGGCGTTGGAGGGGTTGGTATTTATGCCACACAAATTGCCAAAATATTTGGGGGAAAAGTGGTGGCTCTTGATATTTCCAAAGACAAATTAGACCAATTAACACAAATTGGAATTAAGGACTGCATTAATACATCCGGGATGAAAATTAAAGAGATCAAAAATGCTGTAAAGGAAAAATGCCGGGAAATAGGAGCTCCTCCAAATCGTTGGAAAATCTATGAAATGTCCGGTACAAAGCCGGGACAGGAACTGGCCTTTGCCTTAATGGGGATTGCCAGCACATTGTCCATTGTTGGATTTACCATGGATAAACTGGAAATACGGCTAAGTAATGTCATGGCATTTGATGCAAATATTATTGGTACATGGGGTTGTAAGCCTGAGTTGTATGCAGATGTTTTGAAATTGGTCTCTGAAGATAAACTGACAATAAAACCATTTACAGAAACCTTTCATATGTCGAAAATTAATGAAATCTTTCAACGGACACTGGAACATAAGTTAAAAAAACGATCGGTGATGATACCGGATTTTGAGAATAACTAACTATTTGGAGAATGATATGAACAGTAATCTAACAAGCCACAATTTAATCGACATTGATTTCAAGGAAATCATTTATGAAAACCGTCCATGCCTGAATGTACATGGTAAACCTGCTGAAGGCTTATATAATGCATGGATAATTCTAAATAATCCAAGTCAATATAATTCCTATACAACACAAGCTGTAAAAGAAGTAATCCTGGCATTCAGGAAAGCATCAAATGATAGATCTGTCGTAGCGGTTGTTTTTACGGCCGTTGGAGATAAAGCATTCTGTACAGGAGGGAATACGAAAGAATATGCAGAGTATTATGCAGGAAATCCGCAGGAATACAAGCAGTATATGCGTTTGTTTAATGATATGGTATCTTCTATTTTAATGTGCGATAAACCAGTTGTCAACCGGGTGAATGGAATGCGGATTGGCGGTGGTCAGGAAATCGGAATGGCCTGCGATTTTTCCATCGCACAGGATATGGCGCGTTTTGGACAGGCGGGGCCTAAACACGGAAGTGCACCTGATGGCGGCTCTACAGATTTTCTGCATCTGTTTGTAGGTGTTGAACGGGCATTGTTTTCATGCACAGTGTGCGATCCGTGGAGTGCCCACGAAGCATTGAGATATGGACTTATTACTGAAATTGTGCCAGCTATAAAAGTAGATGGTAATTTCATTCCCAACCCCTTGGTGAGAATTGATAAATGGTCAAGTAAGAAAACAGGTGAGATTATATTTGGTCTTCCAAAGCAAGGCGATGATTTAGCAGATGCAAAATCAATACTGAAAACCGGAGAAATGGATTTATCACTACTAGATGCTGCCGTTGAGAAAATGTGCACAAAACTGATGATGACCTTCCCAAACTGTTTGAGTAAAACAATAAATTCAATCCGTAAGAAAAAATTAGAACATTGGGATCAAAATAAGGAAAGTAATAGAGATTGGTTGGCATTAAATATGATGACTGAAGGCAGAGCTGGGTTTAGAGCATTTAATGAAGGATCCAAAGGAAATCGTGAAATTAATTTTGTGAAACTGCGTCAAATGCTGGCAAATGGTGAACCGTGGAATGAAAAAATGTTGGATACAATCTTACCGAAATAGGGTATTAGATGAATAAAATAATCAGAAGTGAAAAATATGATGGACAGGTAGTGTGCTTCACATTAAATGCACCCAAGTCGAATGTGTTGGATGCTGAAATGATGGGTCAAATCCAGTCTGGGTTTGAAAATATCGAGCAGTATGTAAAGCTCATTCAATTCATTGGTGCAGGTGACCATTTCAGTTTTGGTGCCAGTGTACCGGAACATACGAAAGAAAAAGCTCCGGAAATGCTTCGGCAATTCCACTTGCTATTTAAAACTATCATCAATTTGTCTGTACCAACAATGGCGATGATATCCGGGCAATGTTTAGGTGGTGGGATGGAACTGGCAATTTCCTGCAATTTTTTATTTGTAGATAAATCTGCACGAATGGGACAACCGGAAATTATATTGGGTGTGTTTGCTCCGCCTGCATCTCTGATTTTACCAATGAAGGTAGGACAGACCAAAGCAGATGACCTTCTACTCACCGGTAGAAGTATGAAAGCATCAGAAATTGTAGAATCTGGGTTAGGAACCCAATTATTTGAAGATAAAGACAATATGGTACAGGAAGCAGATTCTTGGATCGAAAAACATATCCTACCTAAAAGTGCATCTTCACTTAGATATGCGAACCGGGCTGCGCGGACGCAGTTTAATGAAACATTGTCACAAAAGTTAGATGAGTTAGCTGAAATATATACCGGTCAGCTAATGGAAACCAACGATGCCAATGAAGGAATTAATTCATTTTTAGAAAAAAGAAAACCAAATTGGAAATATTCAAAATGATGAAAATAACCCATGTAGGAATTATCGGTGCCGGCACAATGGGTTCTGCCCTCACCCAAAAATTTGCTCAGGAAGGTCTTACAGTTTTCATGGTAGATAGAGAAGACCAATTCTTAGAAAAGGGGATGACCAGCGTCAAGACTGTTCTGTCTGAAGGTGTTGAAAGACGAATATTTTCACCAGAACAAATGCAGAACATCATTAATCGAATTCAACCAACAACTGATATGAATGACCTTGCGCAATGTCAGATCGTCATTGAAGCGGTGTTTGAAGATAAAAGAGTGAAAGAGAATTTATTCACACAGGTGAGTGAAATTGTGGCTACAGATGCTATTCTTGCAACCAACACCTCATCATTTTCAGTAACAGAATTGGCACAATCTGTTAAGCATCCGGAACGATTTTTGGGTTTGCATTTCTTTTATCATGCAGCTAAGAATCGCTTGGTAGAAGTTGTTAAGGGAGATGAAACCAACGATAAAACTTTTAATGATTGCATGTGGTTTATGCAGCGGTGTGGGAAGGACCCTATAACCTGCAAAGATGCCCACGGGTTTGTCGTAAACCGATTTTTTGTGCCCTGGTTGAATGAAGCAGTTCGTATCTATGAAGATAATTTGGCGACACCTGGTGAAATTGATTCGGTTGCTATGCGTACGTTTGTGTGTGGAATGGGTCCATTTGCACTAATGAATGCAACTGGGATTGCCATTGCCTATCACTCTCAAAAAACCTTGGAAGATGCGTATGGTGAATTTTATCATCCAGCGAAAATATTAAAAGCACAAACCGAAAATAATGAAGACTGGAATATATCAGACCAAGTAGAAGTAAACCCAACTGTTGCCAAGCTAATTTCAGATAGATTGTTAGCCGTAACTCTATTTGTATGTGGTCAGTTATTGGATGAAAATGTATGCACTACGGGAGACATTAATCGTGGTGCAGGTGTGGGGTTAAAATGGCGAAAGACACCCATAGATTGCTACTCTAAATTGGGAGAAGAAAAAGCTGCAGAATTGGTTCGTGATTTGATGGAAAAGTGGAAATTAAACTTTCCAAATTCAATGTCCACTGAAAACTGGAAACCGGAATACGTTACCAGTGAAATTGATGGTACTACGGGAGTGATTACTATCAACCGCCCGGAAGGTATGAATGCGATGAACCCAACTGTTGTTGCACAATTAGCAGATGCTTTTGATGCGTTGGATGGAAATGAATCATTAACAAATATTGTAATAACCGGTAGGGGGAAAGCATTCGTTGCAGGCGCTGACATTAAATTTTTCATTGACCATATAAAAGCGGGTACCATTTCTAATATTGTGGATTTTACCACCTTTGGACAAAATTTGTTCACCCGAATTGATGAGTCCAATAAGAAGGTCATTGTAATTGCAAACGGATTGGCACTCGGGGGTGGATTAGAACTGGCACTAACAGCCGATATCATTGTAGCATTAGACAAAGCTATTTTTGCGTTCCCTGAAACCGGAATTGGAATTTATCCTGGATTGGGGGGTACTCAACGGCCCATAGGCAGAATTGGTAAAGGACTCACAAAATATCTAATTTATACCGGACAAATTCTAACTGCACAAAAGGCGGAAGAAATTGGACTCATCGATAAGGTGATTTCGTGGGAAGAAATGATCTCCATTATTGCAAATCCTGATAAAACTGAGAAATCTTCTGTTACACTTTCTGATAAATGGCAGAAATTATCTGACTATTTTAACAATACAACTATGGATACACTGTTTAATACTGAAGAAATTCCTGATGGAATGGAGAAAATAATTGGGAAAATTCGCACAAAAGCACCCATTGCTATGAATATGGTGGAGAATTTGGTCAATAAAAATACCGGACCCATATCTGAACTTGACCATTTGGAAACTGTTTTTAATACAAATGATGCACTTGTCGGGCTCCAATCAGTAGGTAAAAAACCACCGGAGTATAAGGGGCGCTAGTGGAAATAAATTGTAAAGGATCTAAGAAATAATTTCACTTAGTTCCTTCGTTTCTTAGTGATAAAAAAAGAGGTAGAAATGAAATTTAATAATAAAATTGTAATTGTAACCGGAGGTGCAAGAGGAATTGGTGCATCTATCGTGCAACATTTTATAAATGCTGGTGCAATCGTTCATATTTTAGATAGAGAGTTTCCTGATTCGTTTGATGTTGGAGGAAATGATAGTGTGTTTAGAGCTTCTGGTGATGTCACGAATTCTGATGATGTAAAATCCTTCATTAAAGGGGTAGTAACAAAATCCGGGAGGATTGATAGCCTTGTGAATAATGCGGGTATCATCCGGGATAATATGATTTGGAAGATGGATGAAAGCGATTTTGATGCGGTGATTGATGTAAACCTCAAGGGTCCTTGGCTTATGTGTAAAGAAATTGCACCTATTATGAGAGAACAAAACAACGGTCGAATTGTCAATATTGCTTCCCGTTCGTGGTTGGGAAGTGCAGGGCAGTCGAATTATTCTTCATCTAAAGGAGGAATCGTCAGCCTAACCCGTGTTTTAGCTTTAGAGCTTGGCAAAAATAACATCACGGTAAATGCAGTAGCTCCCGGGCTGATAGATACGCCCATGACACGGAGTTTACCACCAGAAGTTTTTAAGAAATTGGAGAATACCATTCCCACAAAAAAAGCAGGACACCCGGAAGATATTGCCCACGCTGTTGCGTTCTTAGCTTCAGATGAATCGAAATTCATCAACGGACAGGTAATCCATGTAGATGGCGGGAAGAGTATTGGAGCCAATCTTCATTAAACAAAATCCATGGTACAATCAAGATACAATGAATAAAAAATATACTTGGATTATAAGTGCCTTTCTTATCGTAGCAATATAAAAATGAAGAGTAAAATAACAAAATTATCCATAAATGGATTTGAACACATTGTTTTGGTTAATCCAGATGAAACACTTGTATTTACCTTAAGAGAACGCTTGAATTTCACCGGAACAAAAAAATGCTGTGATGAAGGTACTTGCGGCAGTTGTACCATTCTAGTTGACGGCATTCCTGTTCTGGGTTGCTTAACTCCCACAGTTCGATGTGTGGGAAAAACTATTATCACGATAGAAGGAATTAGTTCAAAGGAAGATTTACATCCTGTTCAAAAATATCTGGTGAAAAATGGGGGCTTGCAATGCGGTTTCTGTACTCCGGGTGTGGTTATGACAGCCATTCCATTTCTAGATGAACATCCAAATGCCAATCGTGAAAAGATAAAGGAAGGATTGTCCGGAAACCTCTGCCGATGTACGGGTTATAAAAAAATTATTGATGCGGTAGAAAATGCAGGTAAGGAGTTGAAGGTATGAGTGGTCCTATTGGGAAACCCACACCATATATCGATGGAGTAGAGAAAGTAAGAGGTCAGGCAATGTACACGGATGATTATAAACTGCCCAATATGCTTTATCTTACTTTTCTGCGAAGTACTGAGTCCCACGCAAAAATTAAATCACTGGACATTTCAAGCGCTAAGTCTTATCCCGGCGTAGTGGCTGTTGCTACAGGGAAAGATATACCTGTATCATTTGGCATTCTTCCCATCAGTCCTGATGAGACTGCAATGGCTGTAGAAAAGGTACGTTATAATGGCGAAATTGTTGCTGCTGTAGCTGGTAAAACTGTAGAGGCAGCTCAGGAAGCCGTAAAAAATATCAAAGTTGAGTATGAATCCATTACAGCATTTACCGACCCTCATGATTCTCTTGAAAAATGTAATTTGGAAGAACAGATTCATCCACATACAAAAGATGGGAAAAATATTCATAAAACAGCGGAGTTACGATTTAATGAACCAGAAAAGGAATTGGAGACCGCAAAATATAAACAGACTGGTTTCTTTAAATTTGCGGGAGTAACCCATGCCTTTACAGAACCTCATTCCACTTTGGCAATCTGGAATGGAGATAAAACCCTTACAGTAATCAGTGCCACCCAGGTACCTCATTATCTGCATAAAAATCTATCCAAAGTCCTTGGTCTTCCGCTACATAAGATTCAGGTGCAAAAACCGGCTCTTGGCGGTGGATTCGGAGGAAAGAGTGATCCCTTCCCCCATGAAATGATCACTGCCTATATGGCAATGAAAACTAAACAGCCTGTCAAGTGTACCTTTTCCCGGGAAGAGGTGTTCATCACTCATCATGGACGGCATCCAACAGAGATGAGCATGTCTGTATCATGTGATAATTCGGGGAAAATCACAGCACTGGATACGGATATTATTATTGATGGAGGAGCATATGGAAGTTTTGGGGTGGTAACATCTTATTATAATGGGGTGTTGCTTCAAGGACCCTACAAAATTGATAAGTTCGGTTTCCGTACGCGTCGTGCATACACCAATAAACATCAATGCGGTGCCATGCGGGGACATGGTGCGGTAAATCCCCGGTATGCAGTAGAAGTCATCCTGGATATGCTGGCACAGGATTTGAATATGGATCCCTGTGACTTGCGCAATAAGAATTTTCTCCCTGAAAATTCGTTCACAGTTGGTGAGTTCAGGATTACCAGTAATGGTGTCCGAGATTGTTTGGACACAGTCCGCAAAAAATCGGATTGGGACAAACGCTATGGTAAACTTCCCTATGGCAGAGGATTGGGTATTGCCTGTGGATTTTTCATTAGTGGAAGTGCCCTTCCAATCATATGGAACCGCTATCCCCAAACAGTGGTTCATGCAAAGCTGGATTTTGATGGACGTATTGTGATGTTCAGTGGTGCCAGTGAAATTGGTCAAGGCAGTGATACCATGCTGGTGCAGATAGCGGCTGAAGAACTGGGCATTGCCTTAGATTATGTGCAGGTAGAGGTGGCAGATACCAAGACCACACCGGTAGATCTGGGCAGTTATTCCAGTCGGGTTACTTTTATGGTTGGCAATGCCGCTAAGACAGCCTCATCTAACATCAGGAAAGAAATGGCTAAGGCTATTGGGAAAGAAAAAAATGTTTCACCGGACAAACTGATTTTTGCAAATTCTCGAATTCAGACACAGGACAAATCTATTGATCTCAGCTGGGAGGATGGAGTAGAAATTGCCATGGCCGGTAGAGGTGCCTTTGTGGAAAGTGGGCATTATATTTCGCCAAAGCTGGGGGGCAAATATAAGGGTGCTGGTGCAGGTTTGAGTCCTTCGTATAGTTTTGGGGCTTTTATTTCAGAAGTTACGGTAAACTCTGATACGGGTGAAGTGAATGTAGAAAAAATATGGGCTGCTCATGATTGTGGAAAGGCATTAAACCCGCTTGCTGTAGAAGGCCAGATAGAAGGCAGTATTCATATGGGCATTGGGCAGGCACTGACGGAAGAAATGCGCTACAAGAATGGTCAACAGATGAATCCCAATTTCTTTGATTATCGCATTCCATCCAGTGTAGATACTCCTGATATGGATATTAGTATCATTGAATCCAATGATCCTGAAGGTCCCTATGGTGCCAAGGAAGCCGGCGAAGGCCCTATTCATCCAGTATTGCCCTCAATAGGGAATGCCGTTTATGATGCTGTGGGCATCCGGATGATGGAACTTCCCATGACACCGGATAAAGTCCTGTCTAAGTTAAAGGAGATGTCATAATGGAATATTATCATATTCCCTCATCAGTGGAGGAAACACTGTCTATTGCCGATAATTATTCAGGGAATTATACCTATTTTGCAGGGGGAACAGATATCCAGATTTACCGGAAACAGAAACTGGACACTCATGATCATATTATTGATTTGAGTAGATTGGATGAATTGAAATCCATTACTGTAAATAAAGATCATCTTCACTTGGGTGCCATGACAACTCTGGATGATATTATTTCATCAGATATTATCAATTCCAACTATCCTCTCATTTCTGAAGCGGCAAAATCTGTAGCAACTCCAGTAATCCGGAAGACAGCCACCATCGGCGGAAACCTGCTGGTAAATAACAGATGTATATTTTACAATCAGTCGAAAGAATGGAGAGATTCTATTGGTTCCTGCTTAAAAGATAAAGGCGATATCTGTCAGGTTACTGGCGGGAATAAAAGTTGCTATGCGCGGAATGTTTCTGATACAGCCACCGCACTCGTGGCTTTGGAATCAGAAATAATATTTTTAACTCCATCGGGTTCTATCCAAAAACCATTAACAGAATTGTATCTGCCTTGCGGGATAAAATCCAACGAACTGGATGAACATTCAATTCTCACTGGAATTACTATTCCTATCAAAGCGGAAAAATGGTGGTATAGAAAATTGAGGCTTCGGAAAACACTGGATTTTACATCTTTAACAGTAGCTGCGACTGTGGATTCTGATAGAATAGCACGAATATGTTTAAATGGGGTATCCATGTCACCGGTTCTAATTAAAGAAGCCTTGAAATCACTGACACTGGAATCACTTATTAAGCAGGCACGAAAAAACTGTAAAACGGTTGAAAACGACTTAATGCCCCTGAAATACCGCCGGGAAATGATAAATGTGTATCTCAAGGAATGTTGGGAAACCCTGCATTAGTAAATGTTGATATTTTTTGATAATGAATGAGCTTAAACAGATAATACAGGCATATCGTCAATTCCAATCAACCGGTATATCCTGTGTGCTGGCTACACTGGTAAAGGTTCGGGGTTCTCACTACCGTAAGGAGGGAGCAAAAGTACTGATATCTGAAGTAGGTGATATGATAGGGGCAATCAGCGGCGGTTGTATGGAAACAGACCTCAAAAACATTGCAAAAAAAGTAATAGTTTCCGGTGAAAGTAGATTAACTAAATATGACTCCACATCTTCAGAAGAAATTGTATTTGGACTGGGT
>DJKX01000016.1 GCA_002436185.1 Fidelibacterota bacterium UBA6531 | reverse complement strand
TCATCAAAAGATTCATCCTCTTCTTCATCACCCCAGAATACTTCAGTAGGATCTTCATAATCTTCATCTTGAGCATTCAAATATGAAATAGGAATTATAATAATGAAAGCGATCATTAACCATAAAGGTTTGAAGGAAATCATTGTTGTATTTGCAAGAAATTTTTGCATAGTTACCTCAATACAATTTTCATTTTGGCACAGTTAATTGGTTTACCCCTTACCTCTGGGTATATTATTCGACTGTATAATATATAATTTGCAGTGGATGTGAATCAATCTCATAAATAAGTATATTATTATATATAATAATATATTATACAATACTTTTTAAACAGTGTGAAGCATCACAAAATTGATTTGGACCTTAAGAGATTCTCCGCACAAGTTTAGCCGTTCGTTAGAATTATTTTACAAAGATCATGTACTTAAAAGTTTCCTCGCAGTGCTGGATTTACACTTTGCTTCAATATTTTTCTCACTTTTCATTATAAAGCAATTTTAACGAATCTCTAAATGGATTTTGCGGATAATATTTATTAAGCAGTGTCATGTATTTAACACCATCTTGAATGCTATTTAGCTGAAAACTAAAACGGGACAAATTAGCTAAAATCTTTTGCGACCTGGGGTAACGTTTTAATCCACGTTTTAACAGTATAATTCCCTTTGCGCTGTTATCCTGCTCCAAATGCAAATAGGCAGTATTGATTATTCCATCATGGTCATCCGGAAAGAAATGGAGTAGTTGATTATACGCTGCCATTGCTTTTGACCTATCTTGCATACCAAACTGGTATAGGATTGCTTTTTGGAACAGTGCCGGTTGATAACTGGAATTCAAATCTAATATTTTCTCACAATATGCCAGCGAATGTTCAAAATCCTGAATTTCATAATATAGATATGAAAGTTCCAGCAGGGTGAGAATATCATTAGAGTATTCTGCCAGTGCTTTTTCAAAATATCGTTCTGCTTCCAGATAATTATTTAACCTGAAATAGGTTTTACCGAAAAAGCGATAATACTCCGGATTAGGTTCAAAATATTTTAGATCAGTCTTCTCCAAATTTTTGAACTGCTTGAGCGCGGCATCATAGTGTTCCATAAAATATAAAATGGTTCCATATAATTGCTTTTCATTTGGTGTTAAAAAGACCTGTTTTTTCATTAAACTGTATGCCAGGCTTAAAGTATCGGAGCGTACCCGTACGCTGCCTATACTTTCCCTGTATTTCCGGAGGAATGTTGCGGCACGCTGCTTTTCCCATTTGGATTGGCTCTCAGGCACAATATAGTCTAGATAGCTTTTGCTTAATCCTGCTCTGTACTTAGTACTAGTTTTATCATATACCTTGATCCAATGCTCGGTTGGGCTAAGGTGCGGAATATCCGCTGATTCTTTTCTAGGCATGTGGCAGGCAGCGCAGTCTTGATTGTCTTGGTGATTTTCGATTTTTATCAGCTCCTTGGCATGGCATTGCAAACAGGGTTTATTAAGTTGGTTTATTGTTTCGGAATATTTTTGATGGGGATCGTGGCAAGTAATACAAGTAATGCCACCTTCAGTAAAACATTTGCTCAATGATAGACGGGAAGAGTGTGCTGTAAAATTGATCATTCTATCGTCATCTTTTTCCAGGAAATCAACCTCTTTTTTGCTGTGGCAGTCATAACAGACCATATCGTCCTGATCCTGGTCTTTGGCCGGGTTGATGATTGCCCTAAACCCCAGCATGCGCTTTTCACTGTGTTTTTCAATATGCAGCGATCCCGGCCCGTGGCATTTCTCGCAATCGATACCATGATTAATTTTTAGAAACCGATTGACTGAATGAGTTTCAAAAGTGGACTCTTCAGTGTGACAGTTGATACACTTTTGTAAAGTCTCTCTAAAAAAGCGCATATTGTATTTTTCATAACCCGGGCTTAAATCCCACTTTTTTTTATTTGTGTACCATGTTATCGGCATTTCAAACAAATAACCGTTATTATTCATAATAAATGATTTGGTGTTATGTCCAGACCCAATTACATAATCAATCTTGAATTCAAGCTCATGAATTAATTTATCCTCTTCATCATATCGTTTTTCTGTCATATAAAATTCAGAGTCGTGTTTTTCAATTGCATAATGGAAATCACTTTTGGAATCATATACGCTGCTTGATTCAATTGGTAGATCAGAGTGTTGGGTAGACATTAAACTGAAAGATGTACCCATTTCGCTTGCCGTGTATTGATTGTAGATGCTCGCGTGGCAGGGGCGACATGCTTCACTTCCGACTTTATGTGCATGTTCCTGCCAATTATAATGATTTAAATCAAACTGTTGCCGCTCAAAATAAGCTGTGACATTTATGTAAATAAACGCCAGTGCTGCAACGGCAACGACAACCTGCATTTTCTTATCTTTCGGCAATACATGCAAAACCGAGTAAATAATTGCGCTAATCGGTATAATGTATAATAACGATTGGTAGCGATCATTGATAAACCAGACATCGGCCACCTTTGGAAGTATGTTTATGTAATAAAGTATG
>DJKX01000065.1:1769-3789 GCA_002436185.1 Fidelibacterota bacterium UBA6531 | reverse complement strand
TTTCTGTAGAACTTGATGCAAGCACAGGTATTGACGAAGCAAAAATTCAATATTATACAGGAGTGTATGATGGCAATATTATCGAATCAAATTTGGTAGAAACAGGATCAGTGTGGACAGGCAGCATTTCATCGGGTGATGTAACGATGGAAGGATTAATGACCCGGATTTTTGCTAAAAGTAATAACGGCGATGAAACAACATCTTCTTGGTCGGAAATACCAGTCCATTTCTCTGAATATTTGTTTAATACTATTGCTGCTGAAGAATATGCTATGGTTTCTTTCCCTGGAGATTTAGACAGTAAAAACGTGAAAAGTGTATTGGAAAACGACCTGGGCAGTTACGATCCGACAGAATGGCGTTCATTCAGTTATAATAGCAGTTCCGAAAGTTATGATGAAAATACCGGCAGTTTTTCAGCTGGAAATGCATTTTGGATTATTTCACGGTTTTCAGATGATTTGTACAGTGGCAGCGGGCAAGTAACCACTCTGGAAGAAGCATATTCAATTACATTGAATCAAGGCTGGAATATGATAGGTAATCCGTATGCTTTTGATGTGAACCTTACAAATCATATTTCAGCAATAGGTGATGTGGAGATGACTCTTTATGGATATGATGGCAATGGTTATGATACTGAAACAGAAATGATCCCTGGAGAGGGTTACTGGATTTGGTCTAATGATGACGGGGCAACATTGGAGATTGATCACACAGGTTCCGGAGGATCACTGAAATCAATGGCAGGCGGTTGGAATTTCAACCTTTCAGTAACCATTAATGGCTATTATGATAAAACAAATAAACTAGGAGCTCATCCCCAAGCTTTAGATGAACGCGATTTTATGGATGCCCACGAACCTCCTGTAATCGGTGATTATGTTCAGCTGATGTTCAAGAATAATGATTGGCAGGATAATGGAACCTATGCAAAAGATATCCGAAAAGATGGAAAATCCCACTATGTTTGGGATATGGACATCCGGTCGAATGTATCCGGGCAGGTCAAAGTGAGTGCTATCGATGCCAGTGCAATTCCACTGGAATATGACGCTGTTCTGGTGGACTTGGATAACAAGGTTAAGCATGACCTGCGTTCTGGTGAAACGTATAATTATGTTAGTATTGGCGATGAACAGCCCCATCAATTACAAGTGATCATTGGTTTTCCTGAAAATGTGTCCAAGATTATCGATGACCTTGCTATATTACCTACAGAATTTGCAGTGGATCAGAATGTGCCGAATCCTTTTAACCCGGTCACAGCTATACGTATGCAGCTGGTTGAAGATGCTGTAGTTTCCATGAAGATCTTCAATATCTTGGGCGAAGAAGTAGCTGTTTTACTGCATAATGCAAAAATTGAAAGTGGTTACCAGCAAGTGATCTGGAACGGCCGGGATAAGTTTAACCGTAAACTTCCTTCCGGTTTATATCTGTATCAAACGATTATGAAAAATGATCAGGGTAAATTACTGCACATGAATACAAAGAAAATGGTCATGGTGAAATAATGAAAAAAATAACTCCATCTTTTACAATTTTAGCTTTTTCCCTTTTGGTATTCTTGATTAGTGATGCAAATACTGCCGGAAAACAATTCGGAAAAATTACACTTCCAATAGGTCGTGTAGAAGTACAGTCAGCAGGAAGTGAAAAATGGAAAAAAGCTGGTCTTAATAAAGCTGTTTTTGTTAGTGATAAAATCCGAACTCGAGCAAAATCACGAGCTGTAATTGCTCTAACAGGTGGTGGCGAAATGCGTATTGGGCAGAATTCAACGTTGGAACTTATGAAAGCCGAAGTTATGGCAATGCAAAAGGATTTTTTAGCTTATTTAGAAAGTGGGGATGTTTGGGTTTCTGCTGAAGCAGGTTTTGGTGTAAAAAATAACGTTTCCGTAGGAACACCTACGGCTGTGGCCGCTATTGCCGGAACAAAATACCGTGCCAAAGCAGGCGACGATGAAAGCGAAGTATTAGTGTATAACGGTAAGGTGGATGTGAATGCCGCA
>DJKX01000065.1:0-1538 GCA_002436185.1 Fidelibacterota bacterium UBA6531 | reverse complement strand
TCTGGAATTTGTCCAGTGGAATAAAGAACTTGACGCAGCGGATCAATAAAATTTTTGGCTTGAATTAACCATGTTAATTCAAGTAATAGTGTAGTTGATACCATCCATTAAAAAAATTAATTGTATATGAACGAACTCTTAAAACGTCTTGGCATCGGTGCCCTTATCGGTCTTATAGCAGGTTTTGTTATTAATTATGGAACCAATTTTGAAGGATTTTTCCTTACCGATTTATTGGACGGTTACGAATACCAGTCTTACGATGCCCGTATGCGATCTGGAGTTGCAGGAGTAGAAGAGGCATCCATTGATACTGTTGTCATTATTGACATTGAGCAGCAATCTACCCTGCCTGTTGAAGAAGGTGGATTGGGACGATATTATAACTGGCCTCAAGCTTATCACGGACAATTAATTGATGTGGTTACGTCCGGTGAGCCCGCAGCGCTTCTTTTTGATATTATATTTGATCCGGAAAACACGTTTAATTTCGATTTGGTTAATGCCCTTAACAGCGATAATACTCCCAACGATGAATATTTAGCTGATGTGACAAATCAATATCTCTTAAGCAACGATCCAACACGGATGGTGTATTCAACCTATGAAAGCCAAAAAACGTATCATGCATTAGTCTTCGAGGAAGAAGATACGCTCATATTTGTTTATAAAATGGATTCAGAACCTGAAGGGTATGATCGTCCGGACCATTTAATACAAATTCCAGACGATCAAGCAATGCGATTACCTAAAGCTGATCGTTTGGGAAATACATACCCGGATCTATTACAAGCATCAGTCAGGACTGGGAGTGCCAATTTCCCTCAAGACGAAGATGGAATAATCAGAAGGTCACCAACAGCTATCTGGTTTGAAGGACCCAATCATGTGTATCCGTCACTTACTATGGCCGGGGCAATGGATATTCTTGGTGTACCCAATGACGGCTTGGAGTATGATTTTGATAATTTATTACTTTCCATGCGGGATACTACTGGTGCGATTGTTCGGAAAATTCCCATCGATAAAAAAGGCCGCATGTATGTGAATTATTACGGCTATTATAAAACATTTTATTATTTACCTTACATGTATTGCATGGATCCGGAAATGTTGGATCCGTCTTATTGGAAAGGGAAAGTAGCCATTGTTGGGGCATCTTTACCGGGACTTATGGATTTACGTAATACACCCGTGCAGGAAACGTTCGCCGGAGTTGAGATCCACGCTAATGTAATTCACAGCATTCTCCAAAATGAATTTGTTTCCATTACAGATGCCAATACTAACCTTTGGTCGATCATTATACTTTGTGTATTGTTGGGTGTTTTAGTTAGCATCCCTTCGAAACCATTGTACACTCTCCCCGCGCCTGTGGTAGTCATAGTTGCTTGGGTAATCTTCACCTATAATGAGTTTTTAACAGGATTGGTCATGTGGGAGATTGTTCGCCCCGCCATTTCAATGGGTGGCACATATTTGGGTATATTCCTTTACAACTTTCTGATTGTTGAAAAAGATAAACGCTTCCTTAAAAA
>DJKX01000021.1 GCA_002436185.1 Fidelibacterota bacterium UBA6531 | reverse complement strand
CGGATTCATGGGGTTTTTTGTTTGTGGGATAATGTGTAGATTTACACAAATAAATCACAAAGGAGATATTATGAAAAAGTCAATTAAACTCATCGCTATAGCTGGCATTTTCTGTTCTTTGATTTTTGCCGGGGATGCTGAAGACGTTAAACAGAGAATTGAAGATGGTTTTGCACATTTAAATAAGATGAAAAAATCGCTCAATGATTATTCAAAAGATGGCGCTCTTGAATTCTGGTCCAGCGGTGGTTTGCTTCAGACCATAGATCCAACCGGAAGACCAGAGACATATGACGAAATTAAACTCACCCCCAAACACATTGAAGTTGTTGTATTGGCTCCCGGAAAAGCTGCCGCTGCCATGTATTACTCGGAAGGGTACATGAAACCCAAGGGTTCTGCGGCAGTGGGTCATTATTTAACACGAGTGAGCCAGACATTTGTCAAAGAAGACGGGGAATGGAACACACGCACATCTCATTGGTCTCCTGTAATGGGCGGGACCGGTACAACCCAAACTAGTAAAGAATAAATATAGTTTTCCTTCGGCAGAAAGCCCCGCCCAGTAGCGGGGTTTTTTGTTTGTGGGATAATGTGTAGATTTAGATATGCGTAGATATATTGTTTTACTTTTGATTACAGGAATAGTGTGGGCACAGACTGGTTTTGATAAATTAATTTTGAAAGATGGTACTACATATTTTGGGGAATATTCCAAAATTGAAGGAAAGATAGTATATTTTAAACCTCAGGATGCATTCGCGTTCCAACCAGTTCCTGTTAAACTAATCCAAACACTAAAATTAAAAGATGGTCATTTTATCATTGAAGATGGAAATAATTTTGAAGAATATCAAAAATTAAGTACTAAAGAAAAAGCAATATATGATGCAAAATCCAAAAATTTGAGTAAGTGGGCTCTATATATGCCAACAAGTATTATTATTTTTTGGGGTAGTACATTTTTACATAAAGGTTTAATGGGGGGGGGTCAAAGCCCTATATTTTTAGCAGGTTCTTCAGCGGCCAGCTTGACTATACCTTATTTTGTTTTAAACAGGAAAGAAAACTTCAATTTTCCTAAATCAATTATGACTGATTCAGAAAAAGAAATCTACAAGCAAACTTATTCTAATAAACTCAGTGAAATAAAGTTTAAATATGTTGTGGGTTCTTGCTTTTGTACGTGTGTTATTGTTGCACTTATGGGAATGGCAGCTGTAAATGATCTTAAGTCCTCAGGTTTTTTTGAAGGCGGTTCAACGCATGGTTATTGGTGATTGGGTACCTTTTTAGACTCTCAAATAAAGGACTAAACAGAGCCCCGCACCAGCGGGGGTTTCTGTTTGTGGGATGATGGGTAGATTTAATTATGAAAAAGTATATTGCAATGAACAGATTTAGGATACTGTCAGCTGTAAATATTCCAACAAATGCAAGAACCCGCTAATGGCAATATACACACAACTCAATCAACAAGACATCCAGTCATTGGCTGACAATTATGATCTGAAAATCGTCGAATTTTCACCGCTTGATGGTGGCAACGGTAACTCCAGCTACATACTTAAGACTCAACAAGCCAGTTATGTGTTAACGGTTTGTGATGAAAAAAAATTTGACGAAGTGTTTAAAATGGGCCAGTTGCTGTCGTTGCTTGAAGCGCACAACGTGCCTTGTAATCGTCTGATATTGCCGGTGAACAGCGAGATCTTGACCACCTTCGCTACCGCCGATGGGGTCAAACCAGTGATGCTCAAAGACTACATTGAAGGTCAGGTTGTTGAGCAACTGGATGAAACCATGTTATCTCAAGTCGGCAGACAAGCGGCTCGATTAAATCAGATACCCTCACCGGATTATTTGCCGACCAATCATCCTTACGGACGCCAACTTTTCCCAAGGGTTGTGGGTCTGAACATTGACGCCAAATATGAATCCTGGCTGGCCCAAGAAATCGACTACCTGGAGCTGCATATCGCGGCCAATTTACCCCGTGGTTTGATTCATGGTGATTTGTTTTATGATAATCTGTTGTTTGCCCCATTGTCGGGTATGCCGGGAGGATTCAAAGCCATTATCGATTTTGAAGAAGCCTGTCATTATCATCTGATCTTTGAATTGGGCATGGGCATATTGGGTGCCTGCGTAAACGATATTACGGTTGATCTGGATAAGGCACGCGCCTTGGTCGATGGTTACCAGCAAGTCAGGCCGTTAGCACAGATAGAAAAAGAAAGCTTGCAGTTGTTTGTGCGATATGCGGCAGTGGCGACGTCCTATTGGCGTTTCAACAAATACAATATAGAAGAACCCAGCGAAGACAGGGCAGGTCATCATTGGCAAATGGTGCAGATTGCCAAGGAGGTCGCCGAGATCTCGACAACCCGCTTTTTTGACGCCATTTTCAGCGCGGATCAAATCATCACTGGTTAGCTGGTTATCGTCCTGAAACTTACATCCGTGTGAGATTTCAGGAAACCGCTTCGTTCAAGCAAAAGCCCCGCTCAGTAGCGGGGTTTTTATTTGTGGATTTAGGTCAGGCTTATAACCCGATAGGTGGATATTGTCTATTAAAAGAAAGATTTTTTAATTAATTGAATAGTAATCTGAATAAACTACGGTATACTCCCTGCTCAAAAACTTATAATTATTAATACAGAGCTTTAATATGAATCATACAAAAACTGAAAACAGAGAATCTTTTTTAAATTTTTCTTTAAAAAGTGAACTAATAAAAGCTATCAAAGAGCTAGGCTTTGATCATCCAACGCCTATTCAGCTGAAAGTTATTCCGCATTTAATGTCTTCTAATCAAGATTTGATTGCTTCTGCGCAGACAGGTACAGGAAAGACAGCTGCATTTGGTTTACCTTTATTAGACTTGACCATTACAAGGGATACTAACGTTCAGACACTTATTTTATGTCCTACGCGAGAACTTTGTATTCAAATTACAAAGGACCTAATAAGTTATTCAAAATATGTAAAGATGATAAATATTTTAGCGGTTTATGGAGGAGCTAAAATTGAAAAACAAATAAAATCATTAAAAAAAGGACCTCAAATTGTTGTTGGTACTCCAGGTAGGACAAAAGATCTAATTAGAAGAAAAAAATTGTTTATTGGAAAGATTGATCGTTTGATCTTGGATGAAGCAGACGAAATGCTATCAATGGGATTTAAAGAGGATCTTGAAACAATTATTCACGCAACATCAAAGAAAAAACAAATTTTACTTTTTTCAGCAACAATGACTCCAAAGGTTGTTGCGGTTACAAAAAAATACATGAGAAACTCTTTAGAGATAGCTGTTGCGCGTGTAAATAGAGCTGCTGAGAATGTTCAGCATATATTTTATATGGTACAAGCAAAGGACAGATATGAAGTAGTAAAGCGAATTGCTGATATGAACCCAGATATATATGGAATTGTATTTTGTCGTACACGTAGGGAAACCAAAGAAGTGGCTAATAAACTAATGAAGGATCATTACAATGCGGATACGATACATGGGGATTTATCC
>DJKX01000040.1:140047-143427 GCA_002436185.1 Fidelibacterota bacterium UBA6531 | reverse complement strand
TGTTAATGATACGCCGACAGTTGCTGTGTTGACACCGCATGATAATCAAACCATGCTGGAAGACCAAACAGCAAAAGTCAAATTTCTTTTATCCCAATATGGCAATGATGTTGATAACGACAGTACTCAATTGACGTATCAGGTAGCAGTGCTAGATACATCTAGTATTCCAGGATTTCCTACAGCAAAACTATTTTTCGGAAATGGAACACCGGAAATAGTAAAACAAAGATTGAATGACATGTTTAATCAAAAAACGACACGAGAAGATTTACATATTGGAAAAGATAAAAATAAATCATCAAATGACATAATTATTGAAAAACGCAAAATACTCAATACTCAATCTTCTAAAACTCTGGCAAATTATATCCAAGTTGATTTAACGGATACTACGGGTATTTGGTGGGCTGAATTCAACGTAGATAGTAATTATTTTGGCAGCAATCATCGTATTTTATTTTTCGTTAGTGATCCGGATGGTGCAACAAGTATGGATACTGTTTATTTAACAATTACACCGGAAAATGATCCACCTCAAATTGCAACAATCCCCCTTATAGAAATCACAGAAAATCAATTTATGAAAATAGATTTTGCAGATTATGTTACAGATATAGATGATACATTGTTGACGATTCGAGTAGCTGCTTTAACTAATAATAATAAAATGGCGATCACTGCTGTTGTCAATGGCGCAACAACTATAGGTGACTCATTGCAATTTTTAACCAGCAATGTGGGTGATACAGTACTTTTTACTCCTGAAATAGAATGGTCAGATACATCTTTAATCCAAATATCGGTAATTGATGCCCAGAATGCCCGTGCTAGTAAAACATTTGTAATAGATATTTTACGCGTACCCAGACCGAATATATCACTTGAAGTGATTCAGAATAATGCGTTTACTAATTTCTTTGAAGTCATTTTGACAGATACTGTTTCAAAAACAGATAGTTTATTTATTACTGTTCAAGGGCAACCAATTGCCTTAGACACTGTTGCAAGTTATACGTACGTAGGACATTATTCATTTGATAATCCTGGCACATATTCATTTTATGTAAAAGCCTGGGGTGTAGTGGGTGATACGACCATAACCCGTTCTGTTAATATGGCTTTGGCAAAAGCATTTTATGACTGGACGGGCTACAGCCCTGATGGGAATTTTCGAGTGTATGGTTCGAGCGGTTCTGTGCCATTTGATCAATCCTTATTGATCGTTGATTCAACTATGTTCAATCAATTTTTTCACGATCGCGCGTCTTATCGTTTGGGAAAAGAATCATCCGTGTTTGAATTACCCGTTGAAATTTCTATTTCATCTATCAGTGAAGATTTGGCTATTTACCAACGAAGAAATGGTGTAGAATGGATTGAAATACCTTCGATTTCAGAATATGGTCAAATAATAGCTTATACAGACGGAATGGGATATTTTCGTTTAGGTCCTAAAACATTGATTGTCCCGGGAGAAACCAGCTTACACCAAAACTACCCTAATCCGTTCAACCCAGTCACAAATATTATATATGATGTTGGTTTTAGCGATGGACCACAACAACGCGTAAATGTAATTGTATACAACCTATTGGGCCAACACGTAAGAACGTTGGTCAATGAACAAAAGGATATTGGTAGGTATACAATTCGATGGGACGGGCGTGATAAAAATGGCATAGGAGTTTCAAGCGGCATATATTTTGTTCGAATGATGAATAATTATGGTCGAATACATACAAGAAAAATGATGCTATTACGATGATGAATAATAGAAAATATATAATATTTCTATTTGCTTTAGGTATAATCCTAACAGTTGCCTCTTGCCGGAAACAATATAAAGCGACTGAACAGGATATGGCCAATTATGGCTGGTTTCTATTTGAAAAAGCAGCTATAAATTCTGATTATACAGAAAGTAAAAGTTGGTTTTTGGAATCCATCAATGAAGATACAACGTATATGGATGGCTATAATGGATTGGGATGGTCATTTGGTAAATTGACAGATTTAGATAGCAGTATTTATTATTTTGAAAAAGGTTTAAACTTTAGTGAAAGTATTTATGATACAACAAACATACGCTATGAGATATGGGCAGGATTGTGTTTCGCGAGTAATGCAAATGGTCAAGATTCAATAGCAATTATTTGGGGTGACAGTTTAATTGATGCGTTGACAGGCGGTCTTACATCAACTACATGGATTTTTTCACATAATAACATAAACGGTAATAATATAATAAATCATCTTGATCTACGAATAACAATGGCTGCTTCACATTTCGCTGAGGGAGAATTCTCAAACAGTGTGACACAGATGCAGACCATTTTATCGGCTCTCTCCAGTACAACCACATTCAACCCTGATGTGAATAGTGTTAGTGGCCGGTCAGAATTGGCAGTATGGATTGACTCCTTACAGACAATCTTATCAACTCAATAAACGCTATCGTAAACCAACAGGAACATCAACGCTGGATGGCACAAGCCCTTCTGCAAGCACATAAAGCATTTGAGAATAATGAAGTTCCTATTGGTGCAATTATTGTCAAAGATCATCAAGTTGTAGGAAGGGGATATAATCAAAAGGAAAAGCTAAAAGACCCCACCGCTCATGCAGAAATATTAGCAATTACTGCTGCGGCAAATACTTTGGAAGATTGGCGTTTGACTGACTGTGTTCTATATGTTACGAAGGAACCCTGTCCCATGTGCGCCGGCGCGATTGTTATGTCACGCTTAAAAATGGTTGTTTTTGGCTGTTATGACGAAGATAAGGGCTGTTGCGGCTCTTTGTACCAATTATGCGGAGATCCCCGTTTAGGACAGAAAATAGCCGTAAAAGGGGGTATTTTAGATAATGAGTCCTTGGAATTGATTCAGGACTTTTTTCGGACAAAACGTAAAGCGTAATTATGTAATTTATGGATAATATAGTTACCGTTTTTCTTACACAGTAACAGTATTCTATTATCAATAAAAGGAGAGGTGGCAGAGCCTGGCTGAATGCGCTGCACTCGAAATGCAGTATGGTCCTAGACCATCGGGGGTTCGAATCCCTCCCTCTCCGCTCATTTATTATAGTTTCTCGACAATAGCCGAAGGTAATTAATTATCATTTCATTTATTCATACTATGTCAAGTATAATCAAATATATCCGTTTGAAGGACACAGATTAGAAGGACACAGCTGTGATATCGCATAGATTACTGCTGCTGTGTGCTTCTATTTAGACCATTGTATGGATTATTTGTAAGCCCCCCCCCACATACACCAAGCAGGACTTTCATCATCTATGTTATTGCCCGTGTAAATTTTTTCTCCAAATCCCCACTTTTGATTTGAACAATCCTTACATTCATATGTGAGGA